>JBIOYC010000345.1:0-9495 GCA_044869955.1 Thermoanaerobaculia bacterium
TGGACGATCACCCGGTCGCGCCAGATCACCGGCGAGCTCGAATGCCCCCACTGGTAGCTGGGGTCGTAGAACCAGCCGGTGTCGAGGGCGCCCAGCTCCACCCGCCACTTGAGGTTGCCGTCGACGTCGAGGCCGTGGAGCCCTCCCTCCGAGCCGAACAGCACCACCACGTGCTTGCCGTCGGTCGCCGGGGTGGAGTTGGCATGGGTGGCCTTGATGTGGCGGTCCACCTTGGCCTGACCCTTGGCCACCTCCTTGTCCCACAGCACCTTGCCGGTGGCGCGGTCGAGGGCCAGCACCCGCCAGGAGATCTCGCCCTCGTTGCTGGTCACGTCGACGTCGCCGTAGAGCCCGGTGCGCAGGGAGGGATCCCCGGCGAGGTGCACGGCGGTAGCGACGAAGACCCTCTCCCCCCACACCACCGGGCTGGCGTGGGAGAAGCCGGGGATGGGCGTCTTCCAGCGCACGTTCTTGCCTTCCTTGACGTTCCACTCGAGGGGCGGCGTGGCGCTCTCGGCCACACCCGAGGCGCCGGGGCCGCGGAAGGAGGGCCAGTTCTCGCCCGCGGCGGGCAGGGCCGCGAGCAGGCAGCTGATCACCAGGGCCGAAGGCTTCATGGCTTCTTCTCCTCAGCGGGCGCTTCGACCCGCGTCATCTCGACCTTGTCGCCGGCCTGATCCAGGGAGATGCCCACGACCTGGTCCCCTTCGGTCTTGAACACCAGGGTCAGGGCGTCGAACATCAAGGGCCGGAAGGTGGTGTCGTTCACCGCACCCAGAACCAGCGGGGGCTGCCCGCCGCTGAATTTGGCGGTGAGGTTCTTGGCGGCGTCGTCGAAGACCATCTCGCAGTCGAAGCCGACGGTGCTGGTGTACTTGCCGGCGTAGCGGGCGAGGACCTCGGGCGCCACCTGGGCGGTGGCTGGCGGGGGCGGCTTGACGCCCGCCTCCTCGAGGATCTTGACCATCTCGGTCTGGCCGTTCGTCTTGGCCATGGCGAGGGTGCCGGAGAGGGAGTCGAGGGGCACCTTGCCGGTCCCGAGCACGGCCTTGACCACCTCGGCCTTCTCCCGCTCGACGGCCATGCCGAGGGCCCCGGAGGCGTCGGCGCCGCCGGCGATCAGTAGCTTGACCACTTCGGCGTGGCCGTTGTAGGCGGCCCAGGTCATGGGCGTGGACTCGTAGAAGGTGTCGGCGGCGTCGACCTTGGCGCCGCGCTCGAGCAGCAGCTTGACGATCTCGACGTGTCCCTTGTCCGCGGCGCGGGCGAGGGCGGTGGCGCCGTACTCGTCGGGGGAATCCACCGGCACTCCCTGGTCGAGCAGAGTGCGGACGGTGGCGAGCTCGCCCTTGCTGGCCGCGTTGCGCAGCTCGAGGCCGGGGTCTCCCGCCCAGACGGGCGCGACCGGCCCGGCGACCAGGAGGCAGAGGGCGAGAGTTGAGATCAGGCTTCTCATGGACGTTCCTCCGGTTAGCAGACCGATGACCGTATTACGGCCGAGGCCCGCCGGGGTTCCAGCCCGCCGGGAGAACCTTCCGGGGCGGCGAGCGTAGAACGGGGTTGTCGGATGCGCCGGAGCCCTCTTTCGCGGCACACCCCTTGCTTTCGACCTCAATCCAGCGTGACGGCCTGCCCGCATCACCTCGCTTCGATGGCTCCTCCGACCGGCCCCGTGGCCCGGCCGGAGCCCTGCCCCCTGCTTCTTTCGTCTCCGAGGAGAAAGCCATGAGATTGGACGTTGCCGCGAGTGTCCTCCTGGCGCTGGCGATCGCTGCGCCTGCGCGGGCCGCCGAGTGGCCAAGTTGGCGTGGCCCCGGCCAGGATGGTGTGTCGGCCGAGACCGGCCTGATCTCCAGCTGGTCGCTTGCGGGCGAGAATTTGATCTGGAAAGCCGACCTGAGCGCGCGCTCGACGCCGGTGGTCTTCGACGGCCGCGCCTGCACCAACGGGCGAGCAGGAGAGGGGGACCTGCGGCAGGAATTCGTGGCCTGCTTCGACGCCGCCACCGGCAAGAAGCTCTGGGAGCACCGGTTCAACCCCTACCACACCGCCGTGCCCTGGAACCGGGTGGGTTGGGCCAGCCTGGCCGGCGACCCCGAGACCGGCAACGTCTACGCCCAGGGGGTTGGCGGCAGCTTCGTGGTCCTCGACCGCGCCGGCAAGGTGGTCTGGGAGCGCAACCTGGTCGAGCATTACGGCTTCTTCTCCGGTTTCGGCGGCCGCACCCAGACTCCCGTGATCGACGGTGACCACCTGATCGTCACCTTCGTCAGCGGCAGCTGGGGAGATTGGGGCCCGCCGCGGCATCGCCTGTTTTGCTTCGACAAGCGCACCGGCGACCTGATCTGGGTGTCGACCCCCGGCGGCCCGCCCATGGACCTCAACACCCAGTCCACCCCGGTGGTCGCCGTGGTCGAGGGCCAGAAGCTGGTCCTCTTCGGCACCGCCGACGGCTTCGTCTACGCCGTCAACGCCCACACCGGTGAGAAGGTGTGGGGCTTCCAGGTCTCGAAGCTGGCCTTGAACACCACGGTGCTCTACGACCCGGCCACGAGCACCGTCTTCGCCGCCCACAGCGAGGAGAACCCGGACGGCGGCCCCCTCGGCCGCGTGGTCGCCTGGAACGCCGTCGGCAGCGGGGACATCACCAAGACTCACGAGCGCTGGCGGGCGCCGATCGAGATCGGCTTCTCCTCGCCCATGCTCCACGGCGGGCGCCTCTACTACCTCGACAACTCGGCCAACCTCTACTCGATCGACACTGCGACCGGCCAGTTCCACGTCGCCGCGGACCTCGGCACCGTGGGCAAGAGCTCGGCCGTGTGGGCGGACGGCAAGATCTACGCGACCGAGGTCAACGGCCGCGTCCACGTCCTGAAGCCCGGGCCGGAGAAGGCGGAATCCCTCGACGTCGAACAGCTGCACATGCCCGACGGCCGCCCGGCGGAGATCTACGGCTCGCCGGCCATCGCCTACGGCCGGGTCTATTTCACCGCCGAGAACGGCCTCTATTGCCTGGGCGACGCCAAGAAGCCCTTCAGCCGAGGCACCGCGAAGACCGCGAGCGCAGCCCTGGCCCCGGCCGGCGCGCCGGCGACCAAGCTCCTCCTGGTGCCGGCCGAGCAGGTGATCGGCACGGCCGAGCTCGCCTCCTTCCGCCTGATGGCGGTGTCGGCCGCGGGCGTGGCGGTCCTGCCCGCGGGCAACGTCGAGTGGGGGCTGGAGGGCCTGGCGGGCAGCTTCGACGCTGCCGGGCGCTTCACTCCCGACCCGGCCAAGGGCACCCAGGTCGGCAAGGTCACGGCCAAGGTCGGTGGCTTGACCGGCTCCGCCCGGGTACGGGTGTGGGCCGACCTGCCGATGACCGAGGACTTCGAGAAGCTGGCCGTCAAGGGCCGGCCCAGCTACTTGCTGGGGGCGGGGCCCCGATTCGAGGTCGCCGAGCTGGAGGGCGGCAAGGTGCTGATGAAGACGCCGGCTCCGGAGGGCGTGCACCGTCACCGCACTTTCATCGGTCATCCCGGTTGGAGCGACTACACCCTCCAGGCGGACCTGATGGGGGTGCAGACCGGCCGCAAGGTGCCGGACGTCGGGCTGGTGGCAAGCGGCTACACGGTGGACCTGATGGGAGCCCACCAACAGATCCAGATCCGCTCCTGGGAGTCCGAGCTGCGCGCCTCGAAGGAGCTGCCCTACCCCTGGCAGATGGGGGTCTGGTACACCATGAAGCTCTCGGTCGAGGCGGCCGGCGGCGGCAAGGCACGGATCAAGGTCAAGGTCTGGCCGCGCGCCGAGCCCGAGCCGGCGGACTGGACCCTGGTCCACGAGGATCCCCTGGGCATCCTGGCCGGCGCGCCGGCTCTCTACGGCTTCACCCCGTCTCCCGCTTACTTCGACAACGTTCGGATCACGAGGAGCTCGCGATGAAGCCCCGTCTGTCCTGGGCCGTCCCCGTGGCGGCGATCGCGCTGGCCGCGACCTTGACCGCCTCCGCCGGCCTGCCCCCCGGCGAGTACGCGATGTTCGGCAACACCCGCTCGCGCAACATGGTCTCGAGCGAGAAGGGCCTGCCCGTCAAGTGGAACGTCGAGACGGGGGAGAACGTGCTGTGGTCGGCGGTGCTCGGCTCCCAGGCCTACGGCGGCCCGGTGGTGGCCGGCGACAAGGTCTTCGCCGGCACCAACAACGAGGCGCCCCGCAACTCCAAGGCCCTGGGGGACCGGGGGGTGATGATGGCCTTCGACGCCAAGACCGGCGCCTTCCTCTGGCAGGCGGCCCACCCCAAGCTGTCCCAGGGGCGGGTCAACGACTGGCCGCAGCAGGGCATCTGCTCGGGCCCCTACGTCGAGGGCGAGCGGATGTACTACGTCTCCAACCGCGCCGAGCTGATCGCGGCGGACGTCGAGGGCTTCCGCGACGGCGAGAACGACGGCCCGTTCAAGACCGAGGAATCGGCCACCGAGACCGACGAGGACGTGCTGTGGAAGCTCGACCTGATCACCGAGCTGGACGTCTTCCCGCACAACCTGGCGGCCGGCAACCCGCTGGTGGTCGGTGACCTGATCTTCACCATGACCGCCAACGGCGTCGACGAGGGCCACATCAATGTGCCCTCGCCGCTGGCGCCGAGCTTCCTCGCGGTCGACAAGAACACCGGCAAGGTGGCGTGGGAGAGCACCGCTCCGGGCACCGGCATCCTCCACGGCCAGTGGTCGAATCCGACCTATGGCGTGGCCGGCGGCCGGGAGCAGGTGGTTTTCGCCGGCGGCGACGGTTGGCTCTACTCCTTCGAGCCCAAGACCGGCAAGCTGATCTGGAAGTTCGACGGTAACCCCAAGGAGGCCAAGTACGTCATCGGCGGCGCCGGCACTCGCAACTACATCGTCGGTACGCCGGTGTTCCACGGTAACAAGGTGTTCATCGGCATGGGACAGGATCCCGAGCACGGCGAGGCTCCCGGCCATCTCTGGGCGGTGCCCGCCGACCTCGAGGGCGACGTCACGGGCAAGCATGCCTGGCACCGCGGTGGCGAGGAGTTCCGCCGCACCATCTCGACCGTGGCCATCCTGGACGGCATCGTCTACGCGACGGATCTCTCGGGTTTCCTCTACGCCCTCGACGAGGCGACCGGCCAGCTCTACTGGCAGCACGACGCCTTCGCGGCGATCTGGGGCTCGCCTTTCGTGGCGGAGGGCAGGGTCTATCTGGGCGACGAGGACGGTGACGTGGTGATTCTGAAGGCGGGCAAGACCAAGGAGCTGATCGCCGAGCTCAACATGGGCAGCTCGGTGCTGACCACGCCGGTAGCCAAGGACGGGGTGCTCTACGTCATGAGCCGCAACCGCCTGTGGGCACTCAAGAACGGCGCCAAGGGCGAGCCCCTCGGCAAGGAATGAGCGGCCAAGGAGCAACGATGGAGGTGCTGACTCGCCCGGCCCCGACCGGGAAGATCGCCGAGGCCCGGGCCCGGCTCGACGCCCACGTGCGCGAGATCGTGGCCTGGCACTTCTCGCCCGACACCGGCTGCCCCTTCTGGCTGGACTACGCCCAGAAGCTGCCGTTCGACCCGCGCGACAAGGTCAAGGGCTATGACGACCTGAGGTTCCTCGGTCACTTCGAGGACGAGTGGCTGCGCGGCGGTCCGGTGCGTCGCTGGGTGCCGAAGGCGTTCGCCAGGTCGCCGATCTCGGTGTTCGAGACCGGCGGCTCGACCGGCGTGCCCAAGAGTCGGATCAACGTCAACGATTTCCGCACCGACTACGAGCTCTACAGCGAAACCCTTTCCGACCACACCTTCCATAAGGGAGCGGATTGGCTGATGCTCGGCCCCACCGGGCCGCGCCGGCTACGGCTGGCGATCGAGCACCTGGCGCAGCATCGCGGCGGCATCGCCTTCCACGTCGATCTCGATCCGCGCTGGGTCAACAAGCTGATCAAGAGCGGCAAGATGCACGAGCTGGCCGCCTACAAGACCCACGTGATCGATCAGGGACTGACCATCCTGAAGGCCCACGACGGCATTCGCTGCCTGTTCACCACGCCGAAGCTGCTCGAGGCCCTGTGCGAGAAGATCTCGCTGACCAAGTACGGCATCACCGGCATCTTCTGTGGCGGCACGGAGATGACCCCGCAGTTCCATCGCTTCGCCCGCGAGGAGCTGGTGCCGGGCATCGACTTCGTGCCCACCTACGGCAACACCCTGATGGGTCTCGCCTGTCCGAAACCTTTCGATCCGGCGGCCCCGGACGACTACTCGATCACCTATTACCCGCCGATGCCGCGGGCGATCTTCGAGATCGTCGATCCGGACGATCCGGATCAGGTGGTGCCCTACGGCGCCACCGGGCGGGTGATGCTGACCACGCTGACGAAGGAGTTCTTCGTGCCGCGCTTCCTGGAGCGGGACGAGGGCGAGCGAGCCGCGCCAATCGAGCCCTATCCGTGGGACGGGGTGACCAACCTGCGGCTGTTCTCCCGGCTGGCCGAGTCGGTGGTGGTGGGGGTGTATTGATGACGGCCTGCGGCTCTGCGTCGGGTGGGACCGACCTGCTCCTCTCTCGTTGTCATCCCGAGCGAGAGCGAGGGATCTGGGCGGAGGGCGGACGGGAAGACGGCCCGACTCGGCTACGCCTTCGTGCCACCCTTCCCCCAGGTCCCTCGCTTTCGCTCGGGACGACAAGGGTTGGGCATTGCCCTGCCAGCGGACCAGAGCGGTTCCGGACGCCCTCGAGGAGGCTGGCGTGAGCGTCACCCGCATCCCCACCCTGCGCCAGGGGCGGCCTTATTGGAGCCTGGACAAGGTCGTCCTGGGGGACCTGCGCGACGGCCGGCCGGTGGCGGAGGTCTCCCAGGCCAACGCCGGGCTGGTGGCGCGGGACCTGCTGCGCGGCCGCGAGGCCCGCGAGGCCCTCGACTCCTTTTCGACCCGCGAGCTGCTCGACCTCACGGCGCGGGCGGCCGAGCTCTTCGCTCGCGGCGACCTGCCCCTGGGGGACGGCCGCCAGGGCCCGGAGGAGTACCTCGCCCAGCTCTCTTCGACCACCGGCATGCCGGTTTCCCTGGCCCGCCGCAACATGGCCAAGATCGAGGGGGTGCTGGCCCGCATGCCGTCGATCCTCGCCGGCCTCACCCGCGGCCTCGACCCGGAGCTGCTCGATCGTGGCTTCGGGCTCGAGGGGGGCCGGATGGTCTCGTTCCGACGTGAGACCGATTGGCTGGGGGCGATCCTGCCCAGCAACTCGCCCGGTGTGCACGGCCTGTGGCTGCCAGCGGTGCCCTTGAAGGTCGGCCTGGCGCTCAAGCCTGGCCGCCAGGAGCCATGGACACCGCACCGCATCTGCCAGGCCTTCGCCGTGGCCGGCCTGCCCGGCGAGGCGTTGGGCTTCTACCCCGGCTCCCACGCAGCGGCGGGGGAGATCCTGCTGCGCGCCGGCCGCTCCATGCTCTTCGGCGACGCCTCGACGGTGGCGCCCTGGAAGGGCGATGGGCGAGTCGAGATCCACGGCCCGGGTTGGAGCAAGGTGGTGATCGGCGAGGACCAGGCCGCGAGCTGGAGGGCTCAGCTCGAAGTGATCGCCGCTTCGGTCGCCGAGAACGGCGGGCGCTCTTGCCTCAACGCCTCCGGGGTGTGGACCGCCGCCCACGGCCGCGAGCTGGCCCAGGGCCTGGCCGAGCGCCTGGCGCAGATTCCCGCGCGCGGCCTCGACGACCCCGACGCCGCCCTCGCCGCCTTTCCCTCGAAGATGGCGGCCGAGCGGGTCTCCGCCTGGGTGGACCGCCAGCTCGAGACGCCCGGGGCCCGCGACCTCTCTGCTCCCCTGCGCGGGCCGCGGGTGGCGCAGGTCGACGGTTGCGCCTTCCTGCTGCCCACCGTGGTCTGGCTCACGGACCCCGAGCATCCCCTGGCCCAGGCCGAGCTGCTCTTCCCCTTCGTCACCGTGGTCGAGGTGCCGCAGGCCGAGCTGCTGGCGAAGATGGGCCCCTCGCTGGTGGTCACCGCTCTGACGGACGATCCGGCCTTCCGCCGCGAGCTGGCTGCCGCGCCGCAGATCGACCGCCTCAACCTGGGCGCGATCCCCACCAGCCGGATCGACTGGGACCAGCCCCACGAGGGCAACCTCTTCGACCTGCTCTACCGCCGGCGCTCCTTCCAGGCGGTCGCGGAGGGAGCTTGAGCGCCGAGGTCCTGATCGCGCCGGGCACCACCACCCTGGTCCCTTTTCGGGCCTCGGTGGGGGGCGTGCGGGTGCGCTTCGGCGCCGGCTGCCTGGCCGAGCTGGGGGAGGAGGCCCGCCACCTCGGCGCGCGCCGAGCCCTGCTGGTGACCGACGCCGGGGTCGCGGCCGCGGGCCACGCCGAGAGGGCGCGCGAGCGCCTGGAAGCGGCGGGGGTGGCGGCCGAGGTCTTCGCCGAGGTGCCGGAGAACCCCACCGGCGCGGGGCTGGCCTCCGGGGCGGAGCGCTGCCGCCAGGTGGATGCCGATCTGCTGGTGGCCCTGGGCGGGGGCAGCGCCCTCGACGCCGCCAAGGGGATCAACTTCCTGGCCACCCAGGGCGGGGTGATGGAGGACTACTGGGGTCACGGCAAGGCGACGCGGCCGATGCTGCCCGCGATCGGCGTGCCGACTACCGCCGGCACCGGCAGCGACGCCCAGTCCTACGCCGTACTGAGCCGCACGGAGCTGGAAGAAGGGGGAGACCGGCACGGCCGCAAGATGGCCTGCGGGGACGAGCAGGCCCGGTTCCGGGCCGTCTTGCTCGACCCCGAGCTGGCGGCCACGGCGCCGCGCTCGGTGCGCGCCACGGCGGGCATGGACGCCCTCTCGCACGCGGTCGAGAGCCTGGTGACGAAGCGAGGCAACGCCCTGTCGCAGCTCTACGCCGTCGGCGCCTGGAACCTGTTGGCCCCGGCCTTCGAGGACGCCCTCGAGCCGGCGCCGGCCAGCGAGACGATGGGGGCGATGCTCCTCGGCGCGCACTTCGCGGGCGCCGCCATCGAGGCCTCGATGCTGGGCGCCGCCCACGCCGCGGCCAACCCGCTCACCGCCCGCTTCGGCATCGTCCACGGCCAGGCCGTGGGGCTGATGCTGCCCCACGTGGTGCGCTGGAACGGTGCCGAGGTGTCGGAGCTCTTTGCGCGATTGGTGGGGGCGGGGCCGAGGCCGGCGGAACGGCTGGCGTTGCGTCTCGAAGAGCTGCGCCGGGTGGCCGGCCTGCCGGAGCGGCTGTCGGCGCTGGGCATCCCCCGCGAGGAGCTGCCCCGCCTCGCCGAGCGGGCAACCCGGGAATGGACCGGCACCTTCAACCCGCGGGCGGCGGGGGCGGGGGAGTTTCTGGCGCTTTATGAGGCGGCTTACTGAGATGAAGGCGAAGACCCTCACCCCTGCCCCTCTCCCGACCCACCCCTGCCTCCCTCCCGGGAGAGGGGTCCGGAGGGCTGTACTTTCCCCGTCGTCATTCCCGCGAAAGCGGGAATCCATCTTTCTTGCAGCGTCCT
>JBIOYC010000346.1:0-10906 GCA_044869955.1 Thermoanaerobaculia bacterium
GGAGCCCCCAGTCGAAGGGCACTTCGACGGTCGAGGAGCCCGCTTGCTCAGGGGTCTCTTCTGTGGTGTCGCCGCAGGTGAGTGGCGGTGCCGCCGATGAGAGGGCAGGGATGAGGAGGAGGGCTGAGAGAGCAGCGATGGCGAGACCAGTTCGGGGCACGAGACCTCCTTATTTCCACATAATTTTTGTTGGAGATTTTACATCACTATTGGGAGATGTCAAGACCGGTGCACTTCCGCCCCGACAACGCCCACTCCGGTAACGGCGCCGCCCTCCAGCCCACCCATGAAGCATCACCGAGAGTCGGTGGTCTCACGATGGCCACGCTGGAGGCGGTATGGGCGACATCTACCAGGAGCTTTGGGACCACGATGAGAACCGTTTCTCCGTCGGCATGCCGGACGGGGCGGGGGGCTGGACCAACCCCGATGCCGACCTGCTGCTCGACGAGCAGGCCAAGGCGAGCGGCCGGCGGACGATCGACGCGGCCACCCGTCCCCTCTTCGCGCGCGTCGACGAGGCCAAGCTCGCCCTGCCGACCTACGCGGCCTTCATCACCCTGCTCGACAACTACGTGGCCCACTTCCGGCTCGACGAGGACGTCACACCCGAGGAGTCCGACGAGGTTGCCACCTTCCTCGACCGGGTGATCGAGACGCAGGTGGCCGGCGTGGCCCTCGCTTACTTGAACGACGAGCTGGGCGAGAACTTGAGCCCCGAGCAGTTCCGGCGCGTGCTGAACCGGCTGTGGTTCGAGATGTACACCAACCATTTCGGTGGCGAGTCCGTGCACTTCGCCTCGGGCTTCGAGCACGTCTTCGTGGGCGAGGCCAAGTACGACAAGCGCTTCAGCGGCCTCGAGAACCTGGGCGAGATATCGGGCTACCACTCGTGGATCAAGTTCTACCTCGACGAGAAGCATCAGCGGACCAACTTCCTCGGCTACAAATACGACCTCCAGGGCACCACCGGCGCCGACAACCCGGACGTCGTCACCCTCCAGATGCTGTGGAACCTGACCGACGTCCACGGCAATGTCATCGCCCAGCTGTTCAAGAAGAAGGGCGGCTTCTTCGTCGGCCCGAGCCCGGAGTGCGAGCTCGTCATGGGTGCCGTCGCCTTCTACGAGGGCCTGCACGGCCGGCTGCGCAACGAGCGGCGGCGTGCCGAGATCGGCAACGGCGTCTACGACCTCGTGCTTTACCGCAACACCACGCGCGAAGGCAATCGCGGCGAGTTCATCCGCTCCTTCTACCCCGAGTTCCTGGGCGCCGTGGGAGGCGAGCCGGACGAGGAGGAGCCGGACGTCGATCGTCCCGTCATCGTGGGCGTGCCGGACCCGGCCGAAGCCCCGGTGGTGATCGCCGCCGCCCTGCCCAACCCCGCGGGCAGCGACGAGGGCACCGAGTGGGTGGAGCTGCTCAACCAGAGCGCGGAGACGGTCGACCTCGCCGGCTGGGAGCTGCGCGACCGCGCGAGCCGTCCCCAGGCCCTGAGCGGCACCCTGGCAGCGGGAGCACGAGGGCGCGTCCTCATTGCCCGGGCGCACGCCAACGCCCTCCAGCTCGGCAACAAGGGCGGCCAGATCACCCTCCACCGGGGTGCCACGCTCGTCCACGCCGTGGGTTACTCCCGCGCCCCCGAGGGCGAGGTGGTGCAGTTCGTCAACGCCTGAGCGGGGGGGCCGCGATCCCGGCCAGGCTCAGCTCGAGCCTGGCTCGCGGCGGGTAGAGCTCGCCGCCCCTCCTGCCTCCGGCGCCCGCCGGTCCCCGACTTCCCTTGCCCCCAGCCCAGGTGGGCTCCTCCTCTCCTGGGAGATCTCAGAATCCCAGGGGCCGTCCAGATTGACTTTTTGCTGGTATGCTGTAGACCTTGCATTAAGCAGGAAGACTGGCTTGACGAGTACTGGGACCGCGGGCTGGCCGGGTCCAGGTCGTCGGGCCGGGTGGAAGTCGTGCCGAGGAGGAGAGCAGCCCCCCCATGCGAACCCTCAGTCAGCTCGGATCGGGTCTCCTGGTCCTCGCGTTGTTTCCTGCGTCGGTGGGCGCCCAGACGACGGCCCTGCCGGCCGTCGGGGACACCTACCTGCGATCGGGGAGCCCGAACCAGAACCAGGGGAGCCAGAGTCTGCTCACCGTGCAGTCCTCCGGCCAGAATCGATCCCTCGTTCAATTCGATCAGGCCGCCATCGCCGCGGCCGTCGGCACGGGCTCTCTCGCCTCGGCCAGCCTCGAGCTCTTCATAGAGGACAATGGCAACAACTGGGGATCGGCGGGCCGAACGGTCGATGCGCACCGCCTGAGCGAGGCCTGGACCGAGGGCGGAGCCACCTGGAACTGTCCGGTCGACACCAACCCTGGCAACTCGAGCCCGAACTGCCCAGCCCAGTGGGCCGGCGGCACCTTCGCGGAGGAGCCGAGCGACACCGTGCTCCACACCAACGGCCTCGCCGGCTGGGTGCGCTTCGACGTCACGGCCGACGTGCTGGATTTCCTCGCCGGGGCGCCGAACCAGGGCTGGCTGGTCAAGAAGACGGAGGAGGGCCAGAACGGCCGAGTCGACTACACCTCGCGCCAAGGCGCCGCCGCCCAGAGGCCGCAGCTGGTGCTGGTGGTCGAGAGCCCGAGCTTCGACCAGGTGCCTCCCAGCCTGGCGATCACCTCCCCGGCCACCCTCTTGGTGAACGACACCACGCCGGCGATCGAGGTCGAGTACCAGGACGGTGGCGCGGGCGTGGACCTGAGCAGCCTCGTGGTCGCCGTCGACGGCATCGAGATCACCGCCGCCTGCACGGCGGGGGCGGCCTCCGCCACCTGCGAGCCGCCGCCCCTCGCGGCCGGCAGCCACTCAGTCACGGCGCAGGTCGAGGACCTGGCGGGCAACCCGGCGATGGCGAGCCGTGGCTTCGAGCTGCTGTTGGGGCCGGGCCTGGCGAGCACGAGCGTTGGCGCCGTGGCGGACACCTACCTGCGCCTGGGCAGCCCGAACCAGAACCAGGGCACCGAGAGCTTGCTGCGCCTGCGCCAGAGCGGCAAGAACCGCGCCCTGCTGCGCTTCGACGTCGCGGCGATCGCGACGGCGATCGGTGAGGGCACCCTCCAGTCCGCTCACCTGGTGCTCACCATCAGCCACAATGGCAGCAATTGGGGCGCCGCTGGCCGCACCATCGACCTCCACCGGCTTACCGCCGCCTGGACCGAGGGCGGTGCCACCTGGAACTGCGCGGACGACACCAATCCGACCAACCAGCAACCGAACTGCAGCCCGCAGTGGGGCGGCGGCACCTTCGCCCCGGCGGCCACCGGCTCGGTGCTGGTGACCAACGACCTCGCGGGCAGCATCGATCTCGACGTGACGGCCGACGTCGCGGCCCTGCTCACTGGCACGCCGAACCACGGCTGGCTGGTCAAGAAGAGCGACGAGGGCAAGAGCGGCCTGATCGAATTCGGCTCGCGCGAGTCGGCGGCCGTTCCACGCTTGGTGCTGACCTTCGATCTGCCGGCCGGCGGCGACCAGACGGCGCCGACGGTGGCCTTCATCGCACCCGCCGGGCCCCTGGTGATCAACGATTCGACGCCGGAGGTGGTGGTCGAGTACGGCGACGGCCAGTCCGGGATCGACCCGGCCAGCCTGCGGGTGAGGAGCGGCTCCCTCGACTTCACCGTCACCTGCGCCCTCGGTGCCGGCTCGGCGACCTGCACCCCGCCGCCCCTGGGCGCGGGTGAGCGCCTGCTCATCGCCGAGGTGAGCGACCTCGCCGGCAACGGCGCCACGGCCAGCCGCGCGATCGAGATCCTGATCGACGCCCAGCCGCCCAGCCTCGAGATCGCCGCCCCCGCGGCGCCGGTCATCGTGAGCGTCTCACCGCCGGGCATCGAGGTGCTCTACGGAGACGGCGACTCCGGGGTCGACCTCGGCGCCCTGCACGTCCTGCTGGACGGCAGCGACCTCACCGCCGGCTGCTCGGTGACGGCGACCTCTGCCAGCTGCCCGCCCTCGCTCCTGAGCGAAGGCGTGCACACCCTGACTGCCCAGATCGCCGATCGCGTGGGCTTGACGGCCACGGCCAGCCGCGACTTCACCCTCGACCTCGACGCCGTGCCCCCCACCCTCACCCTGGTGGCGCCGGCAGCGCCCACCGTGCACCTGGCAGGGCCGTCCCTGGAGGTCGAGGTGGCCTATGCCGACGCCGACGTCGGCATCGAGGTCTCGAGCTTCGCCCTCCTGCTGGCCGACGAGGACCGCAGCGACGCCTGCGACCTCCTGCTCGACCGCGCCGTCTGCACCCTCGAGCTCGCGGCCGGCAGCCACGCGCTCCAGGCGAGCGTGCGCGACCGCGCCGGGAACCCCTCGAGCCTGCCTTTCTCGCTCGTCGTCCTGCTCGACCCGACGGCTCCCACGCTCACCATCCTCAGCCCCGATCAACCGAGCTACCTCGCGGACCCGCCGGCGATCGCCCTCGAGTACTCCGATGCCGGAAGCGGCCTGGACCTGGGCCGGGTGCGGCTGCGCATCGACTCCGCCGACCTCACCGCGACCTGCTCGGTGGGCGCCAGCGGGGCGACCTGCCCGCCCCCCGCGCTCGCCGAAGGCGCCCACACGCTGGTGGCGGAGGTCGCCGACCTCGCCGGCAACCGGGTGCAGTCGAGCCGCAATTTCGAGCTCGAGCTGCTCGACCGCACCCCGCCCACCCTCACCTTGCTCGCGCCGCAGGGTGGTGTCCTGCTCAGCGGCGGGGTGCCGCGGATCGAGGTCTCGTATCAGGACGCCTCGGGGATCGACCTGGCGAGCTTGTTCGTCGCCCTCGACGAGGCCGAGGTCACCGCCTCCTGTCAGGTCGAGGCCGCGCAGGCGGTCTGCCAGCCGGCGGCGCTGCCGGCCGGAGAGCACCTGCTGCGGGTCGAGCTGCGCGACCTCGAAGGCAACCTCGCCACGCTCGCCGAGACCTTCAGTCTCGAGCTCCAGCTGCCGATCCGGGTCACCGAGCCCGCCTCGGGCACGCTCACCGCCGGAGTGACCGTCGACGTCCGGGGCACGGTCTCGACCGCGGCCGACGCGGTCAGCGTCGGCGGGGTCGCCGCGGTCCTCGAGGGCGGGACCTTCCTGGCGACGGGGGTGCCCCTGCGCGAGGGCGCCAACGTGCTCTCGGCGGTCGCCAGCTCGGCCGCCGGCGGGCTGGGCACCGACACCGTGACCGTGGTGCGCGACACCCTACGGCCGCAGGTAGTGGTCTTCTCCCCGCGCGACGGCCTGGTGACCCACGCCCAGCAGATCCTGGTCAGCGGCGAGGTCAACGACCCGGCCTCGAGCAGCTCGGCGCAGACCCCGCCGGTGGTGCGGGTGGGCGGGGTCGAAGCGGCGGTCGAGCAGCGCTCGTTCGTGGTCCCCGACTTCCTGCTCCAGCCCGGCGAGAACCTGCTCCAGGTCGAGGCGGTCGACAGCGCCGGCAACGTCGGCAGCGCCGAGGTGCGGGTGACCTACGTGCCCGGTGCCGCCCAGCGCATCGAGGAGATCCTGGGCAACGGCCAGACCGGTCGGGTCGGCGCCGAGCTCGCCGAGCCGCTCGTGGTGCGCCTGGTGGGCTTCGCCGGCCAGCCGCTCGCGGGCCGCCGGGTGCGCTTCGCGGTCACCCGCGGCAATGGCCAGGTGCGCAGCTTCCCGGCGGCCGGTGCCAGCCTCGAGGTGATCACCGACGCCAACGGCATCGCCCAGGCCTCCTTCGTCCTCGGCGAGCGCTCCGGGCGCGGCAATCACGAGGTCACGGCCACCTCCCTCGGCGTCCAGGGCGAGGTCGCCTTCTGCGCCTCGGCCGAGCCCGGCGGGCCGCGGCGGATCAAGCGCATCGTCGGCAACAACATGACCGGCGCGCCGGTCGCGATCGCCGACGCCGAAGCGCCTTATCCACTCCTGACCCAGGTCTTCGACGACTTCGGCAACCCGGTCGCCGGGGTCGAGGTGACTTACACCGTGCTCGCCGGCGGCGGTCATTTCGGGGGCCAGCCGAGCTACCTGACGCAGACCGACTCCTGGGGCAAGGCGTCGGCGACCTTGACCCTCGGCCCCCTGCCCGGGATCAACAACAACCTGGCCGAGGCCACGGTGGCGGGCATCAGCGAGACCGGCGCCCTGTTCAACTTCACCGCCGTGTCGCCGCGCGAGGGGGATACCAGCCTGAGCGGCCTGGTGCTCGACAACCAGGACGCCCCGGTGCCGGGGGTGACGCTGCAGATCGGCGATCGCTCGGCGGTCGCCGACCAGGAGGGCCGCTTCACCCTCACCGGGCTGCCGGTCGGCACCGTCCACCTCGGCGTCGACGGCTCGACCGCCACCCGCCCCGGCCGCTGGCCTCATCTCGGCTTCGAGTTCACCCTGGTGCGCGGCATCGACAACAGCCTGGGGATGCCGATCCGCCTGCTGCCGATCGACGTGGCGAGCGGCCGCATCGTCGGTGGCGCCGAGGACGTCAAGGTGCCGATGAGCGGGGTGCCGGGAGCCGAGCTCACCGTCTTCGCGAGCTCGGTGACCTTCCTCGACGGCTCGAGGGTGGGGGAGGTGACCTTCACCCAGGTGCACGGCGACAAGGTACCGATGGTCGCGCCGATGGGCTCGGACTTCATGCTCGCCTTCACCATCCAGCCCCCCGGCACGGTGTTCGACCCGCCGGCCCGCATCGCCATCCCCAATCTCGGCGGCAGGCCCGGCTCGGTGGTCGACATGTTCTCCTTCGACCACGACCTCGGCGAGTTCATCACCGCCGGCACCGCGATGATCAGCGCCGACGGCCGCCAGCTGGTCTCGACGCCCGGCTCGGGGATCTCCAAGGCCGGCTGGGGCGGCTGCGTCGCCCCGCCACCGCCCGACTCGGACGTCTGCAACCCCTCGGCCTGCACGGTCTGTCCCGCCGGCGCCACCCAGCCGGAGCCCAAATGCGGCAGCTGCGACAGCTGCAACGGCGGCACCTGCGAGCCCCGGACGGTGGACTCGGTGATGGTCAAGGCCAACGGCGAGTCGGAGGACGAGGTGGTGGTGGGCAAGGAGCAGGAGATCGACTTCACCGCCGAGGCCGAGGCCACCTGCAACCTGACCTATGCCTGGGATTTCGGCGACGGCGAGACGGCCCAGGGCCCGGCTCCCAAGCACGAATACCAGGAAGTGGGGAGCTACACCGTCCAGCTCGAGGTCAGCTGCAACGGCTGCGCAGACAACGGCAGCCAGACCGACGAGCTGCGGATCCGGGTCATCGAGGTCGACCTGGAGATCAAGGACCTGCCGGAGGAGACCGAGCCGACCCCGAACGAGGAGGAGCCGGGAGCCACCCTCGTGGTCAACGGCGACGACGACAACGAAAGCGACATGCCGGACGTCGACGAGACCGGCGTCACCGACGAGGACGACCTCGCCGAGCTCAAGCTCAACGTCGACGACCAGCTGGACTCCGGCAAGCTCCGCCTCGACGCGCCCACTGGCGGCGACAAGGTGAAGGTCTGGGAGGAGCAGGAGAAGAGCACCCGGCTCGAGCTGCCCAAGACCTGGGACCTCGACGAAGGCGCGCAGGTGCCGGACAGCGTCTGGGTCGAGGGGGTCGAGGGCTCGTCCAGGGGCGGCGTCGAGCTGAAGCTGAGCTACGAGGCCGAGACCGTCCGCGAGCCGATCGAGGACAAGGTGGTCCTCTCCGTGGTCGACGTCCACTTCGACGTCCTGCCGACCGAGGTCGAGGGGGTCAGCGCCGACGAGGCGGAGCTCGAGGTGGTCGCCGCCGTCTTCTACCCCGACCCTCTCGATCCCGAGAAGCTGCTGCCGGTCGAGGACGGCGCCGAGGTGGTGTGGGAGGTCGTCGAGGGAGGGGGCTCGGTCAGCCCGTCCTCGTCGACCACCGAGAACGGCCTCGCCAGCACCACCCTGTCGACCAGCACGGTGCCCGGCTCGAGCTACGTGGTGGAGGGCAAGCTCCAGAGGTTCCGACTCCGAGACGCCCCCGAGGAGGAAGAGGTCGAGGTCGACCTGCGCTCCGAGTCGGCACAGCTGGTGGTGGTCCCCGGCGTTCCCGCCTCGATCCAGCTCGTCGGCTCGAGCGCCCAGCAGACCGCGGACGGGACCGGCCTGGTGTCCTTCGAGGTGGCGATCACCGACCGCAGCGGCAACCCGGTCGAGGACGGCACACCGGTGACCTGGCTGCTCGACGAGTCGACCAGCGATTACCGGGCCACCGTCACCGAGACCGCCGGCGGTGCGGCGTCGGCCGAGCTGCCGGCGCCGCTGGTCGACGGCGAGCAGGTGGTCACGGTGCTCGCCGGCACCGCCCAGGCGACCAACTCGATCAGCATCTCACCGGTGGTCGGAACCCTGACGGCGGGAGCCGCCGAGCTCGACGTGCTGGCGGGCGCCTCGACGCAGATGACCGCGACGGTCAACGCCGCGGACGGGACGCCGGTCTACTGGACCACTTCCAACGGCAACCTGGTGGGCGACGCGACGGTGACCGGCGGGCTGGCCACGGCCACCCTGTCGACCGCCGGCGGCTCGACCGGTCCGGTGGTGGTCACCGCCACCATCGGCCAACGCCTGCTCTTCTGGCAGGGGACCTTCATCGTCGAGGACCAAGTCAGTCTGGTCCCCGCCACTCGCTTCCTGGTCGCCGAGGCGACCGAGGACTCGGTGACGACGGTGACCTGGGCGGACGGCAGCGTCCACGAGATCCCGATCATCGCGACCACCCAGGTCGAGGTGCGAGGCCCGGCCAACGGGCTCGCCCGCGTGGCCTTCGCCGGCACCGTCACCCTCGAGGCCTACAACTTCGAGAGCGAGTCGGGGGGCCAGGTGCCCGGGTTGCTGCGGGGGCTGGACATGAGCCTGGCCGGAGCCAGCCTGGCCACGGACCAAGCGCGTACCGGCGCGGCCTCGCTGCGCTTCGAGCCGGGTGACCAGGCGACGATCGCCGACCACCCCGACCTCGACCTGACGGCGGATCTCGGCGTTTCCCTCTCGCTGCGGCCCAGCCAGCTGGCCGCGACGGCCCTGATCGGCAAGGGCAACGCCTGGTCCCTCGAGCTGCTGGCCTCGGGACAGGTCCGCGCCACGGTGGGCACCAGCACGGGTCCGGTGGTGCTGACCTCGGCGGCGACGGTGGCCGTGGGGACCTGGAGCTCGATCGGCCTGGAGGCGGTCTCGCCTTCGATTCTGCTGTTCGTCAACGGCGCCGTGGCGACCACGACCTTCACCGGGCCTCTCGTCACCAACGATGCCGCCATCAGCCTCGGCGGCCAGCTCGACGCTCACCTCGACGACCTCGCCCTGTTCGACGCGGGGACCTCGGTGCCCCTGCGCTGCGTCGGGCTCGACGCCGCGGGTCTGATCCAGCTCGACGGCAGCGGGCGGGCCAGCTTCCAGGTGGTCAGCACCGGTGCTCCTGTGCCGGCGGACCTCATCGCCGTGCCTCACCACCTGGGAGTCGAGAGCGTCGGCGCGCCCACTGCCAGCCTGCGCTCGGGGAGCCTGCGGCGGCTGGCCCAGAAGCAGACCACCGGCGGCTACGGCTGCTATCTGATGTACCGGCTCAGGGCGGCCCTCTGGGAGCCGACGGTTGACACCGTCCTCGCCTTCTTCGGCGGCGATCCGCATTCCAACGCCGCCACGGCGGCCAACGTCGCCGGGGGTGTCCTGATCGTCGGTGACATCGGCTCCATCGTCAAGAACCTCTGGCGGATGGCCGGCAAATCCGAGGTCGAGCCGAACTATCCCGAGCTGGTGCTCTCGAGCCTCGGTCTGCTCACCGAGTTCGCCGTCGGCGCGGGCGAGATCGCCGACGTGCCGATCTCGATCGCCAGGGCGCTGGTGGCCCGCATCGGCAACTCGCCCCTGGCGCACATCATGGTCAAACAGATCCGCAAGGCCATCCTCAGCGGCCAGGCCTACGCGTTGAGCAAGGTGAACCTGCTGCGGGCCCTGGTCGACAACAACGGGGCCAGGAGTCTCTTCAACGCCCTGATCAAGTCCGAGGACGTCTTCGAGGCAGCGGCCAGAGCTCACGCCAGGCTGGGGGATCTGTTCACCCACAACTTGCCGCAGGTGCTCGGCGGCTTCAGCGAGGACGTTGGCAAGAAGGTCCTGCTGACCCTGGGGGACGTCTCCGACGACGTGATCACCTCGATCAAGGATCCGGCGAAGTTCAATGCCGCCATCGACGGCTTGGCCCGGACGCTTCAAGCCGGCATCGATCCCCAGCTGATCAAGCGAGTGCTCGAGAACAACAACATCCTCGGCGCCACCTATCGGCAGGCGGAGCTGCTCCAGGACCTCGCGAGGGTCGATCAGGTGCCGGGCTTCGACCGGCTGGTCAACGCCCTCAAGATCAGCAACGTGCAAGCGAAGGGTTTTCGTTACGAGCTCGAGGTCGCGGTCAGCCTGGGCGGCAACGGCGCCGTGACGGTGCTCGGCAGGGCCGCTCAGATCCCCGGCATTTTCCCGCCGCGTTTCACCGATATCGACGTGCTGGCCAACGGCATCGCCTACCAGGCGAAGCGCAGCGCCGCCGCCGTCGGCAGCGGCAAGGCGGGGCTGGAGAGCGCGCAGAAGTGGGTCAAGTCCGTGCTGCCCCAGGTCGGCAACGACCCGGCTCGCGTCAAGTACGCGATTCCCCATGGAGTCGACGTGCCGGCGCAGGTCCAAGCCTTCCTCGACAGCTTCACTCCGAAGATCGACGTGGTCCGGATCGCACACGCCAAGACCCTGGCCGAGGCGCGCAGGCTCTGGCAGGAGTCGGCGGGAATCCCGGATGGCATGCCATGACGTCGGCGGTCGAGACTCCGCGCGGTGGATCGGGAAGGACCAGGTCGGTGAGAGTTTCGAGGGCGACGAGATGAGCGAGCGTTCTTCGGGGTCCCGCGTCGCGTTGGGTTGCCTGGCCGG
>JBIOYC010000347.1:0-7828 GCA_044869955.1 Thermoanaerobaculia bacterium
CGATTCCTTCCTGGTGGTCGACGCAGCCGTCCAGGGTGACGTTGATACTGAAGGTCAAGAGTCCCATGGTGTCCTCCGTTCGAGATACGCGACGAGCCGCTCGCCGTCTGGCTCCAAGGGCACGAGCGCAATTCGCGAGGTACTCACCCTGTGTCGCCTAACCAGGGCTTCTCCATTTGCCGACACCGCCCCTCGGCAGCCATGGCGACCGGTCGATGTCGGGTTAGCTGCCTGAGCCTCGGCATGGAAAATCCGGCAACCTCTTACTGTGCCCGTAGTTGGAGGGATTCTACACCGACCCCTAACGAAGAGAAGGGGACAACGTCTTGTCGCCTAGGCTCGTGCAGTCAGTTGGCCAGCCACTTCGCACGGAGAAGCTCTGAGGCCCGCCGCTCGGGAGAGAAGACCTGCTTCTCTCCCTGCCCCACGCGGCAGGGCGTCTCAGCCAGTCGATCCTCGACCATGACGAGCGTCCTTTCCGTCCAGTTTCCTGGCTCCAGGTAACACGGGACAGTCTTGGCGAAGTCAACCATGACGCCCAACACAGAGCGATCGACAGTTGGCGCGACGGCAACCGGAAGCATCGCCATTCGTTCGCACGCGATCGCCTCCGGCGCGATGCCAAGCCGAAAGAGCCGCGACGCGACCACTTCCCCCAACCGATCTGGAGGAGTCCGCATGCCCCGGGCCGCCAGCAAGATCGCGAGAAGGGAGGCCGAGCTCACCAGAAGGAGTAGCGGCTGGCGATCCACCACGAATCGATTGACGTACCAGTCACCGAGCGCAGCATCGCTCTGCGCCGACACCATCGCCACGGGCAGTGCCGAGCGGAGCTTCCTCGTGGGTCGAAGGATCACCATGAGCTGGGCGGACTAGCGACTCGGCTCCTCATACAGCCCGAACTCGTTGCCCACCGGGTCGGCAAATGCGGCGAAGGCGCCCATCCCTGGCCCGATCTCCGTGCGCTGAGTCAGAACCCGGCCACCGGCCTTCTGGATGGCTTCCAGGGATTCGCTGATGCTGTCGACCATGATGTAGACGCGCGTTCGCTCATCCGGAGTGCGGTCCTGTGCTTCGACCCAGGTGCCGCTCACGCTGCCAGAATCGTCGAAGGCCAGATTTCCGTCGCCGCGCTGGCGGGTCTTCCAGCCAAAGATTGCGGAATAGAAGCCCGCGGCATCTTCGGCCTTGTTGGCCGGAATCTCGAGGTAACAGATCTTTCCATGTGCCATGAGGTAGGCCTCCAAACAGAAGTCTCGCGCAACTCATCCAAGGATTGCCACGGGAGCCGCCCGCCGCTCCAGTTCAGCGGCGGCCGGGCAGCGGACCGTCCGCTGCAACCGGCTTGTTAAGCCGCCCTCACTGACGCACATAGCGTAAGTGTGTGGCAGCTGGTCCATCAAGAACCTTGTCAATGCGAAACTGCGGCCCGGGCTCGCGTAGGTTCTCGAAGAGACGCCGCCCGCTGCCGAACAACACGGGGGCCAAGGCGATTTCCAGCTCGTCAACGACACCCAGGTTCAGGTACTGCTGGATCACATCCGCTCCACCCGCGATACGAATATCACGACTGCCTGCGGATTCCCGAGCCAGCTCTAGGGCACGCTCCGGCCCGTCATGGATGAAGTAAAAGGTCGTTCCACCCGCGCGCACCCAGGGCTCGCGTTTCTCATGGGTAAGAACGTATACCGGCGTGTGAAACGGAGCTTCCTCTGGCCAGGCGATCTCACCTTGGTCGAACATTCGCTTTCCCATAATGTTGGCACCGATGCGCTCCGTGGTGCTGCGAATCAGGTCATTGACTGGGCCGGTCTCTCCGCCTGGTCCGAGCTTGAGGTTCTCACGGAAGTACTGCTGATTGATGATCCAGGCCATCAGCGCACCCCACTTTGCGCCCCAGTTCTTGTACTCAGGCTTGCCCATGGTCATTCCTTCCGGTGCCATGTAGCCATCGAGGCTAAGCCCAATGTTGACGAATACTTTGCTCATGACTTTCCTCTCGCATGTTCGGATGTCGACGCAACTATGTCCACGAGGATGTCTGGAATCACTCCTCGCCGCGAGTCAGAGCCGTGATCTCCTCCGTCGTCATCGCCACCGTGGCTTTGCCACGCATGAGTCGGATCAACTCCACACCACGGGTCTGCCGCTCGGCGAATCCGGACTGCGCCACCGTCCACTTCAATCGTCACTTCGGTATCTGACATCAGCCCCAGCTGTTCTCGGATCTCGATCGGAATGGTCACCTGGCCCTTTGCCGTGACTCTCATCGCCGTCTCCCGTGGTTGTAGGACTGGTTGGATTCCTACCGCCCGCCCGCTCTCCGCGCAAGAGCCTCTCTCCTCCTCACAACCCCACCAGCTCCCGACTCTCCGGGAACTTCTGCCGGGCAAACGCCAGCAGCGACTGCGCGCTCCTGCCGTCACCCAGGATCCGGAGGGTGCGCACGGCCTCGGCGTAAGTGGCGGGGGTGGGGCGGTTTTCGACCATGGTGCGCAACAAGGCTGGCACCTCTGCGGGGCGGCCGGTCAGGGCGGCGAGGATGGCGAGGCTCGAGTAGGCGCGAGGGTCCTTGGGGAAGAGCTCGATCTCGCTCCGGAAGGCCGCCTCGGCCTCGAGCGTCCGGCCGAGGTCGGCCAGCGCCTTGCCGCGGGTCAGGTTGAGGCCCCGAAGCAGCTCCGGCTCCTTGGCCTTGCGTTCGGCGTAGACCTCGTCCGCCTGGGCCACCGTCTCGAGGACCTCCTCATAGCGACCCAGCTCGTGCTGAACGGCGGCCAGGATGATCAAGGGGCCGAGGCGGTTCTCCCCGGCCTCGAGCGCGGCCCGGGCCTCCCGCTCGGCAGCCGCCAGATCCTTCCTCGCCAGGGCCACCTGGGCGAGCACGCCGTGGGCGAAGGACGGATGGGCCCCGAGGGCCAGGCGGGCATGGTCCTCGGCCTCCTGGAAGCGGCCCCCCTCGAGCAGCAGCGACGCCGCGGCGATCGCCACGTGAGGGGCACCGCCCGAGACCTCGAGCGCCTTCTGGTAGGCGGCCAGGGCCTCGCCGCTGCGCCCCAGCTTCTCGTACGCTCGCCCGAGGTACTCGTGGGCATCGGCCATGTTCGGGCTGCCGGCGAGCACCCGCTGGAAGGCCGCCACGGCCGCCGTGTCCTCCCCCTTGGCGAAGTGGGCGAAGCCCTCTTTCAGGGCCTTCAAGGTCGGCAGCTGGCTGCGCGGGTCGGGCAGGTTCCCGTCGGCCGGCACGGCGATCGAGCCCACGTAGCCCAGCGCCGCTAGGGCCTGGCGCGACTCCGCGTCCACCGCGCCGGGAGGCGTGAGAGTCAGGTCGTGAGCGTCCAGCTCCCGCCGCATCTCGGCGAAGGTCCGCCGTTCCCCCTCCAGCACGCTGGCGCGCTCGGCCGGATCCACCGACAGATCGAATAGCTCCGGCGTAGGCCCGTCGATGTAGTGGAAGCGGCCATCGACCAGCGAGGCCAGCTCGCTCCAACCGAAATGCAGGCGCGGATACCAGGTCTCGGCGAGCAGGCGCCGGGCCGGGGCCTCCTCCCCGAGCAGGGTGAGCAGGTTGGTGCCCTTCATCGCTGGCGGCGGCGTCTCGCCGAGCAGGGTGAGCACCGTGGGCGCGAGGTCGGCGAGCTGCGCCGGCGCCGTGGCCACCGAGCCGCCGAGCTCGCCACCCGGCAGCTTGACGATCAGCGGCACCTGGATCGCCTCGCGGTAGAGCAGCACGCCGTGCTCCTCCTCGCCGTGGTCTCCCAAGCCCTCACCGTGGTCGGAGAAGAGCATCACCAGGGCCTGGTCCCAGACCCCCAATCGTTCGAGGTGGGCGACCAGCTCCCCCACCACCTGGTCGGCGGCGGCCACCTCGCCGTCGTAGCGGTCGGAGTAGCGCTCGGCGAAGGGAGGCGGCGGTGCGTGGGGGGTGTGCGGCTCGTAGAGGTGGAAGAACAGGAAGAACGGCTTGCCGGCCACGGAATCGAGCCAGGGGGTGGTGAGCCGCAGGGTCTCGAGGCCGGGCCGCTGGAGGCCACCCAGGCCGGTGCCCGAGCGGAACTCCACCGAGTCCTCGAAGAAGTCGAAGCCCTCGGCGAAGCCGGTCTTGCCCCGCAGCACGAAGGCCGAGACGCCGGCCCCGGTGGCGTAGCCCTTCTCCTTGAGCCGCTTCGGCAGCCACGGCAGCTCGCCGGAGGCGATGCGTTTCTGATCCAGCACGTAGCCGACGTTGTCGCGGATGCCGTGCTGCCCCGGCAGCAGGCCGGACATCACCGAGGAATGCGAGGGCAGGGTCAGGGGGACGTGGGAGTAGGCCTTCTCGAAGCGCACCCCGTCCCGCGCCAGCCGGTCGATCGCCGGCGTCTGGACGCCGCGGTAGCCATAGGCCGGCAGGCGGTCCGAGCGCAGGGTGTCGATCGAGATGAGGACGATCGGCGTCCCGTGGGGCAGGCGCAGGGAGGTCGGGTCGTCCTTGCCGCAGCTCGCCAGGGCCAGGGCGAAGAGGATAACGTAGGCTGGGTTAGGCGTCAGCCGTAACCCAGCTCTGGACGATCGCCCAGGAGCTGGGTTACGCCGCAGACGGCTAACCCAGCCTACAGGCGTTAGACGGCTCACCCAGCCTACAGCCGCCGCGGTCACCTCCCGCCCCCAGCCGGCAGCCGGGCCAGCAGGCCCTTGGCCGTCTCGATGTCCGGGGCGTAGCGGGCCCGTGGCGCGCCGGCCACGAAGCGAGTCAGGGCCTGACGGGCTACCTCCGGCCGGCCGTGCTGCACCGCCTTGAGCCCCAGGTTGAACAGGGCGTCCCACAGCCTGGGGTCGAGGGTCACGGCCTTCTGCCAGGCGTCGAGGGCCGGGCCGGGCTGGCCGAGCTGGTAGAGGGCCACGCCCAGGTTGTTCCAGGCCAGAGGCAGCTCCGGGTTGAGGGCCAGGGCCTGCTCGGACTTCTCTCTCGCCTCTCCCCAGCGTCCCAGGCGCAAGGCGATCAGGCCCAGGGTCTCCCAGGCCTTCGGCTGGTCCTTGTCCGCGGCCAGCACCTTCTCGATCGCCCGCTTCGCCTCGTCCTGCCGCCCGGCCTCGGAGAGCACGCCGCCCAGGGCATTGCCGGCGTCGGCGTCGCCGCGCTCCGCGATCGGGCTGAGCACGCCGACCGCCTCCCCCGCTCGCCCCAGCTCGGCCAGCGAAAGGCCCAGCTGCACCTGCATGCTGTCGCTGGCGAAGCCTCCCTCGCGGGCCTTCTGCATCACCTCGACCGCCGTCCTCACGTCGCCCTGCTCGAGCAGAGCCTGGGAGAGCAGGGAGTAGCCGAGAGGCATGGCCGGCCGGGCCGCCACGATCTCTCGCGCCAGCTTCACCGCCTCGCTGACCTGGCCGCGGGAGTAGAGGTCGACGACCTGGTGGATCTTGCGATCGACCTCGATCAGCGTCTTGGGGTCGTCCTCGGGGCCGTATTTCTCCTTCGCGGCGGCCGAGCCCGAGACGTAGCCCAGGGCGCGCAGCCGGCGTTCCTCCTCGGCGGAAAGGGTCGCCCGCGGCGGCGGCCACACCGAGTCCTCCGGCACCGCCCGCAGCAGGGTCACGGCCAGCCGCTTCTCCGCCTCGAAGAGGTTCGAGAGCTCCTTGGGGTCCTTGGGCAGGTCGTAGAGCTCGGCCAGGGGCAGCACGATCGCCTTCTTGCCATCGCGGATCAGCCCCCGCAAGGGAGCCCAGCCGCGGTTCAGGTGGGCCGAGAGGGACTCGAAGTAGCTGTCCGCCGCCGTGCCCGTGGGCGCCGGACCCAGGAGATCGGCGCCGGCGAGGCGGGCCGCAGCCTCCTTCGGCGCCTTCGCGCCGGTGGCCGCGAGCACCGTGGGCACGATGTCCACGTGGCGGGCGGGCCGCTCGTCTCGTCCCTTGGTCACGCCCGCTCCCCACACCACCAGAGGCACCGCCAGGGTCGGCTCGTAGGCGAAGAGGCCGTGAGTCAGCTCGCCGTGCTCGCCCAGGGCCTCGCCGTGGTCCGCCGTGACGACGATCAGGGCCTTCGCTTCCTTGCCCGCCAAGTGGGGCTCGAGGAGAGGGCCGAGGAAGGAATCCGCCGCCGCCACCTCGCCGAGATAAGGGTCCTGGGCGAAACGGGTGGCGAAGGGCTCAGGCGGCAGGTAGGGGGCGTGGGGGTCGAAGAGGTGCACCCAGAGGAAGCGCTTCTTGCCCCGGTGGCCATCCCACCAGGCCCGGGCTCGGGCGACCACCTCGTCCCCGCGGCGCTCGGCCATCACGAACTCGGTAGGGCGAGAGCCCTTGGGAAACTGATCGTCGTAGACGTCGAAGCCCCGATCGAGCCCGAACTGGGAGTCGAGGGGGAAGGCGGCGACGAAGGCCGCGGTCTCATAGCCGGCCGCCTTGAGCATCGTCGCCAGGGTGGGCACGTCCGCGGCCAGCTTGAAGCCGCTGTTCTCGCGCACCCCGTGCTGGTAGGGGTAGAGGCCGGTCAGGATGTTGGTGTGGGAGGGCAGGGTGACGACGTTGTGGGCGTGGGCGCGGGGGAAGACCCGGCCGACGGCGGCCAGGCGGTCGAGGTTGGGGGTTGCCGCCTTGGGGTTGCCGGAAGAGCCGAGGGCGTCCGCCCGCAGGGTGTCGAGGGTGATCAGCACCACGTCGGGGGGCTGTGCGCCTGCCTCAGCGGAGAAGAGGCAGGTGGTGAACAGGACCAGGGCCGGGAGGAGAAGGGGCGGGGTCTTCGTCATCGGTTCCCAGGATATCCAGAAAAGCAAAGCGCCGGGGTCACCCCCGGCGCTCGGCTCAGCAAGAAGCGTGCTGCGACGTCAGTTCCAGCGGAAGATCGCCCCGACGCGGAAGACCCGCGGCGAGAGGGTCTCGTTGACCTGGCCGTAGCGACCCAGGCGAGCGTCGACCTCGCGCTGGAGCACGTAGTCCTCGTTCAGCAGGTTGAAGCCGTCGATGGTGAGCTGGAAGGTGGCGTCGCCGAGCGTGAAGTCCTTGCCCAGGTGGGCATCGACCGTGATCACGTCGTCGTTCCTGAAGTCGTCCAGGCTGTCTGAGAGCTGCACCGTGCGGCTGCCCAGCGGCCCGCCGCCGACGCGGCTGCGCAGGGGCGGCGAGGGATAGCCTTCGCGGCCGGAGATCGACAGGCCGGCGTCGAAGCCCCAAGGCCGATCCGGAGCCACCTGATAGAGGCCGTTGACGTTGAACGACCAGCGACTACCGGTGAAGACGCTGTTCTTGTTGCCCCCCGACCGCTCGAGGTAGACCTCGTTGGTGTCGGAGTTGCCGATGGCGTCGTTGACCACGTCGGTCGGATCGTCGAAGCGCACGAACTCGTCACCGACCTTCCAATCCCAATCCGAGTAGGTCACGTGTCCTCGGGCCGACCAGCGGTCGGCCAGCCGCTTGACGAAGCTCAAGGTGACCCCGGTGTACTCCTGCTCGCGGTCGCCGGTGGTCAGCAGGGCGCCGGTGGTCGGGGTCAGACCGTCGCGGATGGTGAAGGCGGGCACCGTGACGACCTGACCGTTCGGCAGGGTCGCCGTGACCGTGCGGTCCTGGATGTAGTCGTCCCGGGTGGCTTGGCGGGTCTGGCCGGTCGCGTCGTCGACCACGAAGGGCCGCAGCTCGGGAATGTCCGTGATCTGGCGGTAGGTCAACGTGGCGCCGAAGGCAAAGTTGGCGCCCACGCCCTGCTCGAAGCCGAAGGTCAGCTCGTCGGTGAGGATCGGGTCGAGGTCCGGGTCGTTGACGTTCGGCGTCACCAGGCCGCCCGGGTTGTCCGGGTCGAAGCCGTAGCCGTAGTAGAAGTACAGCGAGTCGCGCTCGGCATCGTCGATCACCAGGTCGCCGT
>JBIOYC010000348.1:0-5248 GCA_044869955.1 Thermoanaerobaculia bacterium
ACCCCAGAGCTGCTCGATGGGGCGGCAGCCGCCAAGTGGACAGCACGAGGGCTCATCCCTTCCGGCCTCCCCCTCTCCCGGGAGGGAGGTTAGGGTGGGTCGGGAGAGGGGGATCGAGGGGGTGAGGGACCTTCTCCCGGATCCAGTCCGGGATGCGGCGCTTCTCGAAGCGGGACATGGTGAGCCCCACGGTCACCACCCGGGCGCGGGTGCGGGGCTTCTCCTCACCGGCGGCGTAGAGGTCGTAGCCCCAGGTCATCGAGGTCTCGCCGACGGCGAGCACCCGCACCTCGATCTCCATCGCGTCGCCGTAACGGAAGGGCCGGGTGAACTCGACCTCGAGCTTGACCGCCGGCAGGCCGAAGTCCTCCTCGGCCAGGACCTGCGGGTAGGGCCGCCCCAGGGCCTGGTGGAAGAACTCCTCCATCGCGACGTGGCAGAAGTGCAGGTAGCGCGGGTAGTAGACGATCCCCGCCGGATCGAGGTCGCCGAAGCGCAGCGTGAGGGGGAAGCGAAAGGCCATGGTCGGGGCTCGCGGCGCGGACTGTAGCACCGCGAGCACGGGCTGGTGACGCGGCTGACACGGCCCGCCTCTACCCTCTCCTGGTTATGAAGCCCGGCCGGGAGCTCACCCCCCTCGCCCCGGCCCGGGCGACTCCGACCGAGGCGGGCTCCCTGCGCGACTGTGTCGAGCGGCTCGGCCTCCGCCGAGGCCGCCTCGACGGCCTGCCCTTCCTCGACGGGGACGCCACCGCCGGCACCGAGAGCGAGCTCATGGCCGCGGTGGTGGGACGCCGTGACAGGGTCGACCTCGCGCTCGCCATCGAGCAGTCCTCCTACTACGCCAACCTGCGCCGCCGGGCCGCTCGCGGCGACCTGCCGGCCTCTGCCGGCGACGAGCTCGAAGCCTTCCTGGCCGCCAAGACGGACGGCGTATGGGAGAACAGCTGGGTGCGGCTGCCCCTGGCGAGGCTGGCCCCGGCCACCCGGGCGTTGCTCGAGGCCGACCTCTCGGCGGTGCGATCGGATCCGGCGAGTGGCCCGCGCGCCGACCGCGACCGCTTCTTCGTCGAGGCCGGCGGGGAAGAGCTGCTGCGGGTGCCGATCAGCTACCTGCTCAAGCTGGCCCTCGCGGAGGCGGTGGCGCGGGGAAGCGAGTCGCCCGTGGCGAGCCGGGTGGCCCGACGCCTTTCCAGCTGCTTCACCAACGACAACATCTCGCCCGAGACCACCTCCTTCCACGTCATCGCCTGGCGGCCTGGCCGCGGCGGGCTGGACCTCGCGCGCGAGTGCGCCAAGCGCTTCCTGCTCTGCCAGCTGCTGGTCGCCTATGCCAACCGCCACTTCGAGCTGGCCGCCCGGGGCCAGGAGGCGCTGGTCTTCCACTCGCCGCTGCCGCCCCTCGCCCAGCGCCGTCTCGCCGACCTGGCCTCGGACGCTTTCTACCGGGAGCTCTTCATCAGCCCCTGCCTTTCCGGCTGGGAGAGGGGCGAGGCCAAGCAGGACTACATGGCCCTCTGCCACCACACCCTCTCGCGCAGCCAGCTCCAGGCCGTGGCGAGGCTGCGCGAGGCGGGGATCATCCGCAACAATCTGGTGGTCCTGCCCTCGACCTCGACCCTCTCGCTGGCCAACAACGGCACCCACGTCTCCCTCGGCAGCCGCCGCCTCTCGGCCGCCCGCGCCGACGCCGCCTCGGGCTTCGGAGCCGCCGAGGAGAAGCGGGTCGGCGACCTGGCGATCAAGATCGCCGAGCACTTCCTGCCTCTCTTCGTGGGCACCTACACCGCGGCACCCTTCCGTCTCGGCTTCGCGGACTTCCACCCCGAGAGGGTGCTGGGATTCCTGCCCCACGAGCTGGACTTCACCCACCTGCGCATGCTCTGGCGGCGCTGGCGGGGCAAGGCGCGGATCCACTTCCTGGGCCGCACCCTGACACCCTTCGGGCCGCCCTGGCTCGACGGCCCGCTGGCCCGGACCCTGCGCCTGGCCGGCGACTGGGTGCCAGACTTCCGGCTCCTCGACTACCCGGTGGCCCTGGCCTCGACCCCGACCCAGGCCGCCCTCGACGGCCGGCCGGGCAACACCCGCCGGCTGCGCCGGGAGCTCGAGGCCATGGGCGTCACCGACGCCCGCATGGCCCTCTACCTGCCGCTGCGCCTGCGCGAGCACGCCGAGGTGGGCTTCTGCGGCTTCGAGGGCCGCCACTACTCCCTCTTCGAGAGCTTCGAGCACGACCTCGGCCGGGCCGCCGAGCTGCAGCTGCTGGTCCTCGCCTACGCCTGGAAGCTGATCGTCGACGGCCGGGTGCGCCACGAATCGATCCCCGACCTGCCGGAGGTCGAGAGCGAGCGGCGCCAGCTCTTCTTCGCCGCGGCGATGGGAGTGCCCACCGTCTACGTGCGGGCCGACACTGGCAACGCCTTCCTGCGCGAGGTGCTCGAGCGCGTGTCCCGGCTGCGCAGTAGCCGGCGCTATCCGGGCTGGTTGCGGGTGGAGCTCGTGGCCTTGCAGCGAGCGCTGGTCGCCAAGCTCGAGCGGGAGGCCGCGGACGTGGCCGAGGCGCTGGGCGCCGCCGCGGCCCTCGCCGATCTCCGAGACCGGATCTCCGGCCGCGTCCCCGCCGCCACCGACCGGCTGGTGGCGGGGATCCTCGGCGGGCCGCGGCGCTCTCCCTTCGACCTCTCGGCCGAGGACTTCAACCGGGCCGCCGAGCGCTACTACCGGGAGGGCCTGCGCCGCCGGCAGCTGGCCGAGGCGGCGGAGCTGGTGGCCGCCGAGCTCGAGCAGGGGCCTCGCGAGGTGCTCCGGGAGGGGCTCGCCGCCCTCGCCGCAGGCCGCGCGTCCGCCCGCGACGTCGAACGAATGATCGTGCTGCTGGTGCTCTCGGAGGCCAGCGAGGAGGAACGATGCGAGCCCACCAATACGTGGACCGCGCGTCGGGCAGCGTCCTGACCGAGACGCTGTTCGGCGACCGCGTCGTGCGCTTCCTCTATGGCCGGACGCGGGAGCGGGCGCCGGCCCTGTTCCGGGCCCTGACCGGCCGGGCCGCCAACGACCTGCTCGGCCTGCTCCACTTCGACTCTCCCTTCGCGGCGCGGCTGCTCGGCAACCGGCGCTTCCTGCGGGGCCAAGGCGCCAACCTCGGCGAGTGCCTGGACGATCCGGCGACCTTCACCACACCGCGCCGGCTCTTCGAACGGAAGATCCGCTACTGGCAGTGCCGGCCGATGGCGGAGGAGCGGGGCCTGGTCGCCTCGCCGGCCGACTCTCGGGTCCTCGTCGGGTCGCTGGCGGCGGGAGCGACGCTGCCCTTGAAGGGCAAGTTCTTCGAACCGGCGGAGCTGCTGGGCGAACGACGGCCCTGGACCGAGGCCTTCGGCGAGGGCGAGGCGGCGATCTTCCGGCTGACCCCGGACAAGTACCACTGGAACCACGTGCCGGCGGCGGGACGGGTGCTCGAGGTCTACGAAGTGCCTGGCACCTTCCACTCCTGCCACCCGCGGGCGACCGTGGAGCTGGCCACTCCGCTGTCGAAGAACCGGCGCACCGTGACCGTGATCGACACCGACGTCCCCGGTGGGGAGGGTGTGGGGCGGGTGGCGATGGTCGAGGTGGTGGCCCTGATGATCGGCGCCGTGGTCCAGGCTTACAGCGAGGAGCGCTACGAGCGGCCCCAGGCGGTCGAGCCCGGCCTCTTCCTGCTCAAGGGGCGGCCGAAGAGCCTCTACCGGCCGGGCAGCTCGACCACCGTGCTGCTCTTCGAGCCGGGCCGCGTGGCCTTCGCGGCCGACCTCGAAGCCCACCGCCTGCGCCTGGACGTCGAGAGCCTGCTGTCCCGAGGCTTCGGGGTGCCGATGGTCGAGACCGAGGTCGCGGTGCGCTCGGCGATCGCCCGGCGGAAGGAGGGATGATGCTCGAGATCACCTTCGTGGTCCTGCTCGCCGTGGCGCTCGGCGCGCTCTTCGCCTGGGCCTTCGCGCGGCTGCCGGAGGAGCGCTTCCAGATCCTCGCCGCCGTGCCCCTGCGCAAGCGCCCCGGCGGCCGCTGGAAGGGCGGCAACCTGACCGGCTACGGCCTCTTCTCGGCCCTGGCGAGCGCGGCGGCGGCAGCCCTCTTCCTGCTCCTGGCGGGGGCGGCGGGGGCCTCGCGCACCGAGGCCCTGCTGCTCGGTGCCGTGGTGATGGCCCTCGGCTACGCGGCGGCGCGCTGGGTGGCCCGGTGGCTGGAGGGCAAGCGCTTCGGCTTCACCGTGGGCGGAGCGGTCTTCGTCTGCCTGCTGGCGGTACCGGCGGCCCTGTGGCTGGTGTCGTGGCTGACCGGGGCGGCGGCGCTGCCGGAGCGGGGGCTCTTCGCGGCGCTCGCCATCGCCTACGTCTTCGGGGAGTCCCTGGGGCGGCTGGCCTGCATCAGCTTCGGCTGCTGCTACGGCAAGCCGGTGTCGGAGCTGCCACCGGGCCTGGCGCGCCGGGTCGGGGGGCTCGCCTTCCGTTTCCAGGGCGCGAACCGCAAGATCGCCTATGCCTCGGGGCTCGAGGGGGTGCCGGTGGTGCCCATCCAGGCGATCACGGCGGTGGTGCTCGCCGTCGTCGGCCTGGGCTCGCTCGGGCTCTTCCTGGCGGGATGGACGGCCTCGGCCCTGGTCGTCGCCGTGGCCGGCTCGCAGGGCTGGCGGGTGGTCTCGGAGCTGCTCCGGGCGGACTACCGCGGCGGCGGCCGGCTGACCGGCTACCAGTGGATGGCCCTGGCCGCCGTGCCGATCGCCCTCGCCCTCTTCCTCGGTCTGCCCGCGCAGGCGCCAGCTCCGCGCCCCGATCTCGGCGCCGGCTTCAGCCTCCTCTGGCACCCCGCCGTGGTGCTCTTCGTCCAGCTCCTGGCTCTCGCCACCTTCCTCTACACCGGTTGGAGCCGGGTGACCGGATCGACGCTGTCGTTTCGGGTCTATCGCAGCCGGGTGTGAGGGAGCGCCTACTCCGGGGCGATGGCCTCGAGGAGCGGGAAGACCGTGAAGTCCTTCGAGAATCGCTTCGCCGCGGCAGCTGGTGGCTCCCCCGAAGTGCCTGGCACCTCGGGCGTAGAGGTGCCCTTGATATCCTCCCTCCTCAATGCCCGACCTCTCCTCCGACCAACGTCACCTCCTCACCGCGGCGCTTTCGGCCGCGGCGGTGGCGGGACGGATCCACCGTGGCTATTTCCAGACGAGCGACCTCGCCGTCGAGACCAAGGCGGATGCTTCGCCGGTGACGCT
>JBIOYC010000349.1:0-4091 GCA_044869955.1 Thermoanaerobaculia bacterium
CGGCAGCCTTCGGCAGTCCTCCACCACGGCGGCTTCTCGCGGCAGATCCAGGAGTAGCTCTCGCAGAAGAGGTCCTCTCCGCCCCGGCCGTAGCCGTGCGGCCCGCCGGGGTCGTTGGGGTTCGAGAGGTACTCCTTGGCGGGGTCAGGCGTCTCCTGGGCGCGGGCCTCGTGCAGAAGACTCGCCAGACCTGCCAGTACGGCGACTACTGCTCGAATCCACTTCCTTGATCTAGGCATTCGCGTCTTCCTTACATTCGTCCCTGGCAGCGGGCGATTTGCCCTCTGGGAAGGTCGATGAAGCCACAGGTTCGAGCATTGGCCCGGGGAAGTCGCAAGCGCTGTGCCCGGCTTTGCCCTTCCCCTGCGCCCGCGCTCGGCTGCGCCGGGGCCGTGCGTCCAGGGCCCGGGCCAGCGCCGCCCGGGCCGCCTCGGCTTGTGCTAGCAGCTCCGGATCCTCTAGGGCTTCGGCCAGCCGCAGCAGTCGATCGAGCTCCCGGTGGGCCTCGGCGCCCCGGCCTTGGACCTGGTGCAGGCGCGCCATAGCCGCGTGGAACCGCGCCGCGAGGTAAGGGTCCCCGCTGCCGGCCTCGGCGGCCGCCTCGGCTAGGTCGAGGGCCAGCTCACTGCGCTTCGCGCCGCCGCGAGCCAGGGTCTCCTCGGCGAGCGCCACCCAGGCTTCGGCGATCAGGTCCGCCACCAGCACGGCCGGCGTCCGCTCGGGGTCGGAATGCCACGCGGCCTGCAGATCCACCCACGCGGCCGGCTTCGGGATCGCCCGTGCCCGGTGGAGCTGCTCCCGGGCCGCCGCGAGGCTGGCGGCCAGCTCGCGAACGTCTGGCAGAAGGGTCGGGCGGGGAGGCCGGGTCATGGCTCCCCCGGCCCGTCGGCCTTCTCGGCCGGCTTCGCAGGCGGAGCCGGGCCGGAGGGCCAGGTCTCGTCCAGCAGGGGATCGGTGGGGGCGGAGCCGTTGCTCATGGCCCCGGGCTCCTGGACGCGTTCGGAGCGCAGGCGGGTGGGGTCGTCTGGATCGCTCATTCGTCTTCCTCGGGGAGGTTCTTGCGTCGGCGGGCAGGAGAAGCGGCCCGCCGGCGCACGCGGGTCAAGGCGGGACGGCCGGAGGGGGCGTCCGGGATGGGCACCACGCCGAGCCCGGACGCCAGGGGCACGAGCCTCTCGGCCACGGCCAACCAGGCGAGGGCGCCGAGGCCGTCCTCGAACACGGCGCGGTAGGCCAGGGCGCGGTGCCCTCGGGCGGACTTGAAGCCGGGGAGGTCGGCCAGGCGGGAGCGCAGGGCGAAGCCCTTCAAGGCCTCCCGGGGGCTGGCTTCGGACTTCGAGGTTCGGTCGCTCATCAATGCCGGCGACCTTACACGGGCTCTATCGACTCATTACGGCGAAACTGGTCGAATGGCGGGCTTGCCCGCTCGGCGGCCCGGCGCTACAGTTCGCCCATGGATCCCCAACAGGGCCTCGCCCGGCTGCACCGGGGGCTGCGTTCCGCCCTGGGTGAGGCGGGCCTGTCGCTCAAGGCGGCGAGCGCACGGCTGGAACGCTTCCCCGAGTACGTGGGGCGGGCGCTTTCCGGCCGGCTCGACTTGAAGGTGCCGGACCTTTTCGTGCTGCTCGATGGGATCGGGCTGCACCCCATGGAGTTCTTCGACATCTATTTCCCCCTGGGCGGCGAGGAGCTAACCGAAATGCGCTGGGGCGGGCCGGAGCCCCCCACGGACCCGGCCGCCCGGGCGCGGGGGAACGTCACCTTCCACCATGCCATGCGCCACGGAAGCCAGCACCGGGAGCCCTCCGAGTGGGCTGTGCGGGCGGGGGAGCTGCTGCGCCAGAGGATCCGCCGGGCCGGTACGACGCAGCGGGCGGTGAGCGTGGCCCTGGGTCTGTCGCCGGACGCTCTCGGCCACTGCCTGCGGGGGGACAGTCAGCTACCCTGGCGGCACGTGCTCGGGGTGCTGGCCGAGATCCGGATGACGCCGGCCCGCTTCTTCGTGGAGCTGTGCTTCGAGGACAAGGGCCTGGCCGAGAACCTACGCTGGGCCGAGCTGCTGGACCGGTTCGAGGAGAAGCTCACGGGGCTGGAGGGGACCTCGACGACCACGCGGGGCAGGCCGCGTTCTTCAGGGACCCGAGGCAAGAAGCCACGAAGGAAGGCGAGCAGCCGGGAGACCCCCTCACCCTAACCCTCTCCCCCCTTCGGGGGGCGAGGGGACCAGATGGCCCAGCTCCGGCCCCAGCTCTCCACACCCACACCCTCTCGTTGCACCGGAAAGGATCTCGGGCCCCGCGCCCCACCCGCCGCTCCACCGGCAAGTGACCCCCCGCAAAGCAGGAAGCTTCAAGCCTCAAGTTGCGACCCGCAGCCAACTCCGGCCCCCTCGCCCCCCGCAGGGGGGAGAGGGCTGGGGTGAGGGGGCTCAGCCGCCCCGCGGAGGCCCCTGCCGGCGCAGAGGCTCGAGGTCCACGAGCACTTTGGCGATCAGCTGCGCGGTCGCCCGGTGTTGCTTGGCAGCGTCCACGTAGAGCAGGAAGGCGGCCAGGGCCTCCTGCTCCACGCCCAGGCGGAGGAAGACGGGCAGCATGTCCTCCGCGAGCTGGCGCTGGAGGTCCGGCAGGTGGAGCCGGGCGTAGACCAGGGCCAGGTCCAGGGCGCAGAGGGCGGCGTCGAAGTACATCTGCCGGCCGAGGAAATCGCGCCAGACCGGCTCCAGGGCCTCGCGGGCTTCGAAGGGCCGGCCGAGGGCGGAGGTCAGGCGGCCGACGGTCCAGCGGAAGCTCAGCAGTGTCAACGGCGGGGCGGCCTGGTGGAAGCGCCGAGCAGCCGTGTGGAGCAGCACCAGAGCCCTGTGTGTCTCTCCCATCTCGTCCAAGACATAGCCGATGTGGAGCAAGGCCAGCAGGGCTAGCTGAGCTTCCTGATCTCCGGATATCGAGCTGAGGGCTTCAGACGCGACGCGAAGGCTCTCGCCGAGCTCACCGCGCCCTCGAAGAACTCGAGCCAATAGGAACAACGACCTCCCGCGGCGGCCCTGATCATCGAGAATGCCATACCAAACCTGGGCGTCGTGAAGCAGCCGCTCGGCGGCAGCGAACTCGCGCCACGAGGTTCGCAGCGCGGATTCGATCTCTAAAAGCTCAGCGCTCAGGAGAGGGTCACCTGTTCCGGCTAGGCGAGCCTGATGGCTTCGCAACCAGGTGGCGTCTGCAACCTCGAAGTCCTCCTTGAGACGCCAAGCGTTCGCCAGGTAGGCGAGAGTCTCGGCGCGAAGGTCCTCGCACAAGGCTGGGCAGACGGCCGGGGCCGGCATGGCCTCCGCCACTTCGACGGCGACGAGGGCTGCCGTGAGGGCCGCGCTCGGCGAGCGCTGGATGGCCGCCACGGCCCGGCGGATCAGCTCCTTCACCACCTCGGGGCGGCCGGCGAGCCGGCTGTTGGTGGCGAGCAGGCGGCGCTGGGCGGGGTCGAGCCGCTCGAGGCGATCCGCCAGGGCCGCGACCTCGGCGGCTGCGAGGGGCCGGTGTGCGAGCAAGACCCGGTCGATCACCCGCTGGAAGATCTCGGCGTATTCTCCCGCCGGCTTCATCAAGGCTTCCTCCTGTTTCTTGAGGCAAGAGCATACCGGAGGAAACACGGCCAGGGAAGGCCGCGCCGAGGTTGCCTTGACGTGGCTCCCCGTAGGCTGGGTTGAGCAGAGCGAAACCCAGCTCCGGCGAGGTTGTGGGGAGCTGGGTTACGGCTCGCGCGCTCGCCTAACCCAGCCTACGCCCTCGTCAGGTGTCAAGGCGTGGGGCCCGGCTCGCCACACTCGGCTGTCTGGCAACTGGCCGGGGTCGGATTCCCCCAAGGGTCTCGACTCGGCCCTTCCTTGATCCAAGGGTCGCCAGCCTCCCCTCCCCACACCTCCACAAACCACTCCACCACCGCCCCCCACCAACCCCCGGCATCCCACCACGGCGCGGCCTGGGCCGCCGGCGCTGCCAGCGTCGCTACCAGGGCGAGCGCGATCAACTTAGAACGGTACTTTGAATTCTGCTGCATGCGACCTCCTCGGCCTCCCCCCAAGACTCGAAAGAGCCTCC
>JBIOYC010000350.1:0-17118 GCA_044869955.1 Thermoanaerobaculia bacterium
AAGGAGATCGACCGCTGCCGCACCTACGACAAGCCCACCTCCAACCCTTGCCGCTTCACCCTTCCCCCAGGCCGCTACCGCATCGACGTCAAGGCCGTGAAGCTCCCCGGCTCGCCCCAGAAGCAGCCCAACGCGACGGTGACGGCAGGTGGGGAGGTGACGGTGACGGGGGAATTCTGAACGGTGGGCGGGGGAGTGGCGCCGAGGCGGGTTCCGGGTAGGCTGGGTTGAGCGCAGCGAAACCCAGCTCTTGGAGCGGGCAGTGCCCGCGGCCGGCGGGGCGTATACTGCTCGAGCCCAAGAGGTGGCCCCATGAGTCGAGTCGAGTTGCTCGAACGCCAAGTCAACGAGCTGTCTGAGCAGGAGCTCGCCGAGTTCCGCAGTTGGTTCGCGGCCTTCGATGCCGAGGCATGGGACCGCCAGCTCGAAGCAGATGTCGAGGCCGGGAAGCTGGACGCTCTGGCCGAGAAGGCCCTCCGTGCTCACGCTGCGGGTGAGACCACCAAGCTTTGATTCACCACGCAACGCCGGACTTCTGGGCCTGCTATCGGGCACTCCCGGGCGAGGTCCAGGAGCTAGCGGACAAGTGCTTCGACCTCCTCAAAGCTCATCCCCGGCACCCCTCGCTTCACTTCAAGAAGGTCGGGCGGTTCTGGTCCGCGCGGGTCGGTCTCCACTATCGAGCCTTGGCCGTCGAGGCACCTGACGGCTTGATCTGGTTCTGGCTCGGGCCGCATGGCGAGTATGACCGGCTCGTAGGGTGAACCCGGCTCGCCCCAGAGGCAGCTCACCGCGACGGTGGGGGCGGGTGGGGAAGCTACGGTGACGGGGGAGTTCGGGGGGAGCTGAGGCGGGCGAAGGGAATCGAGTTGCCGGTGGCAGTCCATTCCCATCGAGGGCAGTCCGCCGATTGCTCCATCAGCACGCCCTGCGAGGAGGAGTGCTCCGGCCTTGCCCACCCGGCGACAGGCGGAGTACACTGCTTCCAAATTTGGAGCAATCCAGAAATAGGAGACCGATGGTCCGGGGCAGCAGCCTGCGCCAGCGTGCTCACCCGGTGACTCACACGGTAAAGCTCGAGGAGGAGGCGATCGTCCGATGGACCGGTTCCTCGACTGGCTCGCCAGCAGCGCGCCGTGGCTCCTGCCACTGCTCTTCGTGCTGAGCCTGACCTTTCTGATCGTGCCGGTGGCCGCGAGGAACGGCTACAACGATCTGATCGGGGAAGCGCCGCAGTTCGCGGAGCTGTTTACGCCGGAACCGGCGCCAGGCAAGTCGGGGAAGCCCGAGCCCCAGGTGAGGCCCGTCGCCAGATCGGATTTTTCCGAGCTCGAGCCGGAGCCTCGCCTTGGCCTCTGGGCGGAGGTGCTCGCCGCGTCGATTTCCTCCAAGCCGCCGGAGACCCTCGTTTCCCTCCTGGTGATCGTTCTGGCTCTCGCAGCCGTGGCGATGAACGCTGGTGGGCTGAGCCCCTTCCTGATCCCTGCCAAGTACCTACCCCTCGCCTTCGGGCAGGGGGCGCTGCTGTTCGTGGTGATCCTCGTTCTGAGCACTTGGGGGGCCTACACGGCCCCGCTTCAACTCCACTCCCTGGGCGAAGGCCACATCGCGCTCTCGGAGGGTCTCGAGCACACCGCCGATTCCGATTTCGCGACCCTCTACTCGTCTCTCCATGGGGTGGACGCAGGTCTGGGCCGATCTGAGAAGGACCCTGACTGGTCCCTCGCTCAGGCAGCAACCGCTCACTTCCGGCGCCTCTGCCAGTACACGTTCAGGTCGCTGGCCTTCCTGGTCCTGCTGTCGGTGCTCGCGGCAGCCGCCCTGCGGCTCGGCGGCAGACTGAACCCAACCCATCCAGGTGCTGTCGTGGCGACACTTCTGGTGGCGTTGGTCCTGTGCTGCCACGCGGTCCAGTGGTTCTGGTTGGCGGAGAGCTATGGGCGGTTGGAGATCGGTCGCCGAGAGCTGCTCCAGCGCGGGCAGGTCTGGAGCCACGTGGATCCGAGCATCGAGAAAGCGGAGGGGCCCAAGCACTGGCCGTTCCTGCGCAGTGAGATCGAGAAGCTCCCGCCGCAGGGCACGAGCTGCGCGTTCCAGATGCGTCACCCATGGCCGTTGCCACCCGGCGGGTTGGGAGTCAGCGGTGAGGAAGAGCTGCCGGCTCCGATCGAGCTGGCCAAGAGGGAGCTCCAGCTTCTCCCCGGCGGTGCGTACCTGGCACTGCTGTCGGCTGATCGTTGCAAGGACAAGCAAGAACTGGCTCTGTACGTCACCGATGGTCAGCTCAAGAGCCAGGACGGCGAGTTTCTCTGTGACTGCCAGTTGGACCCGAATCGGAACACGGAGTAGACATCGAGTGAACGAGAGCGCCGTGAGCGTTCTCATGGACCGGAGCGTGAAGATGTCCTGCGATCGCGGTACGAGATGGGCCGGTTTAGGAGCCTCCGGCAGGCGACGGCCTGGCTCTCTGGCCCTTAGGATCCTGGGAGGCTTCGTCCTGATCTGTGGCTGTCTGGAAACCGCCCTCGAGGCGGAAGGTCAAGAAGGCCAGGAATCGGTGACCTGCTACATACCGGCCGCCGAGAAACCGAAGTCGACCCTCTGGGTGGAGAAAGAGCAGAGCGTGGGCCCGACCCTGGTGGAATGCCTGTCCAAAGGCAGCAAGTGCAAGGTTCGTTTTGGCTTCGAAGCCGGCGATGATGCGGGTGCGGCGATCATCTGCATCGACGGCTCGAGCAGACGCAGCTGCCGGTCGATCGATGAGCTGGAGGATTCGATGGGGAATCTGTCCTTCGCGTTCGATCGCACCGAGTTCGTCGAGGAGCGGCTCTATGCGCTCTATGCATGCGGCTCGAAAACGGGGCCCGCAGTGGCCTGGTCTCAGCCGTTCAAGTTCAACCTCTCGGCCGGCTCGGCAGGTCAGGATGGCAAGCGGCAAGAGGAAGCTCAGAAGCTGGCCAGAGAGCTGGTGGTCAGAGTTGGCAGTGATGGCCGAAACTCACATGGTGTGATCTGGGATCGGGAGATGAGAGTGATCGCTACCGAGCGAGCGCTGAGGGCGATGGATAGTGTGCAGGGGGTGTTGTCCGTGTACTACAGCACGCACAAGAGCGGAGTTCGCTACAGCCGGCGCTCCGCGGCGGGCTCGAAGGAGCGCAGGGTCGAGCAGCGAGACCAGCCATCGGGGACAACGGAGACCGGCCCGTTCGTCATGTTCGAGCCCATCGACCAAGCGGCCCAGCAGAGCGGACCAGCCTCGGTGGAGCGGGAGCGCCAGAGACGCGAGGACGAGGGCATCCTTTCCTTGGAGATGGTCGTCAGCGACGGCAGCAGGTTCACGCGGCGCGTGTACTTGGAGGAGGAGCTCGGACAGCAGCGCGTTCAGGCGCTCGGGGGCTGCGATCCCCGCTACAGCGGAGTGCCGCTGATCCGCAGTGGTGACGGCCAGATTGTCGCGATCCTGGTCTGCAACGGCAAGGGCGGGCCGGCGGACGCGTGGGTCTGGCCTCTGGAGGCGGTCGAGAGGGTGCTGTCGAAGGAGGGAGCGCGATGAGATCGAGGAAGCCGTGGAGCCTGACGGTGACGCCGTGCTTGCTGGCGGCTGCGGTAATGCTGGCACCTTCCTGGCACCCTTTGGAGGGCCAGGAGGAAATGACGTCGCCGGCAGAGGGCGGCTCCCTCGCGGTCTCTTTGGCCAAGGCCGCGGTAGCCGAGCTCGAAGACACGAAGAGTGCCCAGGAAACGATTGCGGCGCTGACATTCCTCCACATCCTGATCCGTAGCGAAGGGGAGGGGGGAGAGCGGCTGAGAGTGGGCCTGGAGGATGCGAGAGCGGTTTCGGTGTTGGGCCACTTGGGCGGAAGGCTCGAAAGCGGCAAGAAGAAGGGCCAGATCCGTGGAACGGAAGCGGACCTCAAGGAGGCTCTCCTGCTCACGGAGGAAGCCTACGAGGAGCTGGAGCGGAGCCTGGGCTGGGACCAGCAACAGTTTGCACGGCCTGCGCAGGTCTACGAGGAGAGCAGCGGAGTGGTGGCCTTCGTCGATCTGGCCGAAGACGTTGTCTTCCAGTGGTGGAAGGTCGAGATTGCTCAGAGTGGTCTCCATGAGCTGCGGCTGATGGGATCGCCCGGGAGAGAGGTCCTGGTGGTGGACGGGCAGGACATCGTCAAGGCGCGGGGACAGGCCGAGGAAGACCGCCCGTTCCTCTTCGCCATCGAGCCAGGCACCTATCTCGTACGACTCAAGCCGGTGGCCCAGGAGGCGCCGCAGCCCTTCGAGGAGGAGGAGACGGAGGCCTTGGAGGAGCCGAGCGTCACCCGAGCCGCGATCGTCCGTGCGCTCGCCCTCCCGCCGTCGAGAGAGCGGAGCGATGCCCCCCTAGCCGAGGCTGCCAAGTCCTACCGGGCGCAGCTCAAAGCGGGCACCGGCCAATGGGCCCGGTTCGAGAGCCAGCAAGGAACCCTCTACACCGCCGAGACCTCGGGCATGAGCAGCGGCTGCGACACCAAGCTCGCCGTCTACGGCGCTGGGGAGGACCCGATCGGCAGCGACGACGACAGCGGCGCTGAGCTCTTCGCCTCTCGAGTGAAGTGGTACGCCCCGGCCGACGGGCCCTACTGGCTCCAGGTGACCGAAGTGAGCGATGCGGCCTGCACGCTCTCGATCCGGATCGATGGCGAGAAGGTCGAGGGCACGCCGGTCGTCCCCGCGGCGGATCGTACGGAGGCGCCTGCCCTCGAGTCCGGTGGCGGCGCAGTGGTCGTGGCGTCCGGCTCCGGGCCGGTGTTCATCCGGGTGCCGGCACAGCCGGGCCGCGCCTACCTCATCGAGTCTCCCCTCGACCTGGCGGTCGAGACCGCAGCGGGGGCCCCCGCCGTGCGCGTGTGGGATCGGGAGGTCTCCGGGGCCGACGCCGCGGATGCCGAGATCGTGACCAGCGGTGTCTGGGCCCTGGTCGAGGAGGGCGGCCTCTACCTTCGTTTCGAGCCCTTGGGCGAGTCCGGCATCGAGACCGTACGGGTGGCGGATGCCGGGGAGTTCAAGCTCCCGGAGGTTCTCCAACTGCCAGCCCGGGGCGCGAAGCCGAAGGCCGTGCCGACCCTTCCGACTCGGCTGCGCGCGGCGGTGTCCATCCAGTCGGGCCAAGTGCTGGTGGCCAAGCTCACGCTGACCGCGGGGGACTCGGTGGTCATCGGTGCACAGCCGCTCGACCGCGATCTCGCGGTGACGGTCGGCCGGCTCGAAGACGGCAAGAAGAAAGAGCCGGAGCCGGCGGCGGAGGACCTCGAGGACCTTCCCGAGGATCTGACGCCTCAGAACGAATGGCTCTTCCTGGCCAAGGCCGACGGTGAGGTGCTCGTCCAGCTCACCAACACCTCCGAGGTGCCCGGCACCTTCCTCCTCGAGGTCGAGGTGGAGAAGCCCTACAGCGGCTTCAAGGTGGGGGACCGGGTGATCCTGGGGCGGCACCGGCCGGTCCAAGGGGACAGCAACTGGGCTCCCGACATGGGGAGCTACGTCGGCAAGGTGGCCACGATCAACCGCCTGGTCGATGGGACTGAGGAATTCAACGGCGTGGAGGGGGTGTACCTGGTGCGGGTCGACGAAGACGAGGAGCAATACGTCTGGCGTACTCGAGACCTACGGCCTGCGCCTCCCGAGGCGGAAGCATCGCCGGCGGAAGAGCCTCTAGACCCGGAGCCCGAGGCACCGCCCGTCGAGCCCGTGCCTAGGTGATCGAGATCATCCGCCGGAGCCGGCGGTGGGGGAGAATAGGAACGAAAGAGGCATGAGCCCACAGAGATCAAGGCCGTCGAGATGACGAGACGCATTCGGGATGCGCACCTGATCGTTCGCTTCGACAAGATCCGGATGTTCAGCGTGGTGAACCTGGAACAGGGATACAAGCCTCTGGCCATCCACTCGCCCCGTGAGGTGACAACCCATGAAGGAAGCACCGATCCAAGCCGTTGAGATGGTCCGCGCCATCAGGGACGAGCTCTACGAGGAAACCAAAGACCTCTCGCGCAACGAGCTGATGGCGTTTTTCGCTCGGGAAGCCGCGACGATGCGGAGGGAGGCCCAGGGGGCAATCGGCCCCGAGGCTTCAGCCGACCCGGCCGGGGAGAAGACCCGCCGCGCTTCTTGAGCGCGGGTGCTCTGAAGCTCCACCCCTCAGCCCCCAAATCCCCCCCGGCGGCCCTCCAGAGCCCTCTCTCATCCGGACCATTTCAGTCCTAGTTGAACATCCTGAGCAACTCCGTTACCCTTCGCGGACCTTGTGACGACTGTCACAAGCTGCCTTGCGGAGGATGCCGCCGTGGGCTATCCTTCGCCGGTCAACTCCGCCCCCCAGGCTCGGACGAAAACGATGGCGCAGCTATTTTCGCGTAGTGCAAATACGATTGCCAAAGCTTCGATCTATGGCGGCGCCATCGCGGTGGCCGCGCTCGGCTGGTTGGTGGTGGAGGCGATTCCCCGCTCCTCCTACGCCACGGGCAAGACCGTGGTCTACAAGCAGCCGGTGCCGTTCTCCCACGACCACCACACCGCCGGCCTGGGCATCGACTGCCGCTACTGCCACACCTCGGTCGAAGAGTCGGCGTTCGCTGGCATCCCGCCCGTCTCCACCTGCATGAACTGCCACAAGAACATCTGGACCAACGCCGAGCTGCTCGAGCCCATCCGCGAGTCGTTCCGTACCGGCGTGCCGGTCCAGTGGCGGCGGGTCAACGACCTGCCCGATTTCGTCTACTTCAACCACTCCATCCACGTCGCCAAGGGGGTCTCGTGCTTCACCTGCCACGGGCCGGTCAACGAGATGCCTCTGGTGTACCAGCACGCCACGCTGCAGATGGAGTGGTGCCTCTCGTGCCACCGCAATCCCGAGAAGTTCGTCCGACCCAAGGACCAGGTCTTCAACTGGGACTACGAGCCGGAAGGACCTCAGGAGGTGGTGGGCGCCCGGCTGGTCCAGGACAACCACATCCAGAAGCTCGAGAACTGCTCGACCTGCCATCGGTAAGGCCAGGAGCTCGAGCCGAGGGATGGACCGGAGCCGGCGGATGCCAAGCGCTCGCATGACAGCGACCAGCAGAACGGAGCAGCCTCACATGGGATCGAAGCAGCAGATGGAGTCGCCGCGAGGGGGTAAGGCCCCCGCGCTCGACCTCGCGCAGGTGCGCGAGAAGCTGGCGGCGACGCAGGGTCCGGAGTACTGGCGCTCGATCGAGGAGCTCGCGGACACCCCGGAGTTCCGGGACATGGTGCACCGGGAGTTCCCGCGCCAGGCCTCGGAGTGGCCGGAGGGCGTGTCCCGGCGCGGCTTCCTCGAGCTGTCGGCGGCCTCGCTGGCCCTGGCCGGACTGACCGCCTGCACCCGCCAGCCGGAAGAGAAGATCGTTCCCTACGTCCGGCAACCGGAGGAGCTGGTGCCCGGTCGTCCTCTGCACTACGCCACCTCGATGGAGCTGGCGGGAGATAGCCTGGGCGTATTGGTGGAGTCCCACATGGGGCGGCCCACCAAGGTGGAGGGCAACCCGGAGCATCCGGCGAGCCTCGGCGCCACCGACGTCTTCGCCCAGGCCTCGATCCTCGGCCTCTACGACCCCGACCGCAGCCAGTCGGTGACCCACCTCGAGCGCATCGCCACCTGGGGGGACTTCTCGACCGCCCTGCTCGGTCGCGTCCAGGCGCTGACGGCCCTCCAAGGGGAGGGGCTGCGCATCCTCACCCAGACCGTGCTCTCGCCCACCCTGGCGGCGCAGATTGCCGACGTCCTCACCCGCATGCCCAAGGCCCGCTGGCACCAGTGGGAAGCGGCGGGAGCCCACAGCGCGCGCGCCGCGGCCCGAACCGCCTTTGGCGCCGACGTCGCGGTCCGCTACGACCTCGCCAAGGCCGACGTGGTGGTGGCTCTCGACGCCGACTTCCTGACCTCGGGCCCGGGTTGGGTGCGCCACGCCCGTGAGTTCGCCGGCCGGCGCAAGGCGGCGAGGATGAAGGGCGAGGCGAAGATGAACCGCCTCTATGCCGTCGAGAGCTCGCCGACGGTGACCTCCACCCAGGCCGACCACCGCATGGCCCTGCCGCCGCACGGTGTAGCCGCCTTCGCCGCCGCCCTGGCCGCGGCGGTGGGCGTGCCAGGCGCCTCCGCCGGCGACCTCGGCGCTTTCGCCCAGGCCGCCAACTGGGTCAAGGCCGTGGCCGACGACCTCCTGGCTCACCGCGGCGCCGCGGCCGTCATCGCCGGCGAGCACGCTCCGCCCGAGCTGCACGTGCTGGCCCATGCCATCAACCTGGCCCTGGGCAACGCCGGGGCGACGGTGCACTACAGCGAGCCGGTCGAGGCCCGACCCGAGGACCAGGTCGCCTCGATCCGTGCCCTCACCGAGGACATGCGGGCCGGCAAGGTCGACACCCTGCTGATCCTCGGGGGCAACCCGGCGTACGACGCCCCGTCGGACCTCGGCTTCACCGACGCCCTGCTCAAGGTGCCGTTCCGCATGCACCTGTCGCTGTACCTGGACGAGACCTCGGCCTACTGCCCCTGGCACGTCCCGGCGAGTCACTTCCTCGAGGCCTGGAGCGACACCCGCAGCTTCGATGGCACGGCGGCGATCGTCCAGCCCTTGATCGAGCCTCTTTACCCGAGCGCCAAGAGCGCCCACGAGGTGATGGCCCTGCTCGGCACCACCACGGACGCCACCGGCTACGAGCTGGTCCGTGGCCACTGGCAGAAGGCGATCCTCGCCGGCGCCGGAACCGGCTTCGAGGCGGCCTGGCGCAAGACGGTGCACGACGGCGTCTCCGGCGGTGGGGCCGTGGCGCCCAAGGCGGTGCAGGTGGCGGCCGACGCCGTCGCCCGCGCGTGCGCCGCGGCTCGCGAGAGCGGCGGCGGGACGGTCCTGCTCTTCCGGCCCGACCCCGGGCTCTACGACGGGCGCTTCGCCAACAACGGCTGGCTCCAGGAGCTGCCCCGGTCGCTGACCAAGCTGACCTGGGACAACGCCCTCCTGCTCTCGCCCAAAGACGCCGAGACACTCGGGCTCGCGACCGAGTCGGTGGCCGAGGTCGAGGTCGGCGGCAAGAAGCTCTCCCTGCCGGTCTGGGTCCTGCCCGGCCACGCCGAGGGCTGCGCCACGGTGCACCTCGGCTGGGGCCGCGCGCGGGCCGGCAAGGTGGGCGGCGGTGTCGGCGTCGACGTCTATCCCCTGCGCACCTCGGCCTCCCTCTGGCAGGCCGGTCCCGCGACGATCACCAAGGGTCGTGGCGAGCACCAGCTGGCGAGCGCGCAGACCCACCAGGACATCGAGCTCCAGACCCGCGAGGCGGCCAACCGTCACCTGGTGCGCCACGGCACGGTCGAGCAGTTCGAGCAGAACCCGCACTTCGTCGGCGAGATGGGCCACCACGCGCCGGCGGCCGACGAGACGATGTACCCCCCGCACGCCTACAACGGCTATTCCTGGGGCCTCGCCATCGACCTCTCCTCGTGCGTGGGCTGCAACGCCTGCGTGGTCGCCTGCCAGAGCGAGAACAACATCCCGGTGGTGGGCAAGGAGCAGGTGGCCAAGGCGCGCGAGATGCACTGGATCCGCATCGACCGCTACTTCCAGGGCGACCTCGACGATCCTTCGGTGCACCTGCAGCCGGTGATGTGCATGCACTGTGAGCTGGCGCCCTGCGAGGTGGTCTGCCCGGTGGCGGCCACCGTTCACGGCCCCGAGGGCCTGAACGAGATGGTCTACAACCGTTGCGTGGGCACCCGCTACTGCTCGAACAACTGCCCGTACAAGGTGCGACGCTTCAACTTCCTCCTCTTCAGCGACTTCGAGACCGAAGTGCTGAAGATGGCGCAGAACCCCGACGTCACGGTCCGCAGCCGCGGCGTGATGGAGAAGTGCACCTACTGCGTGCAGCGCATCAACCTCGCGCGCATCGACGCCAAGCGCGACGGCCGCAAGATCAAGGACGGCGAGGTGGTCACGGCCTGCCAGCAGGCCTGCCCGGCGGAGGCGATCGTCTTCGGCGATCTGAACGACCCGGGCTCCGAGGTCAACCGCTGGAAGGCGAGCGAGCTCAACTACGGTCTGCTCGACGACCTCAACACGCGGCCGCGCACCACCTACCTGGCCAAGCTCTTGAATCCGAACCCGGCTCTAGGCGGCGGCGCCGCGCACTCGAGCGGTCACGAGGGAGATCACTGAAGATGGCGACGCTGGAAGCGAGGGCGGACCGCTACGAACGTCCGCCGGTGGTGGGCTCACCGCACGACGCGGCGTCCGTCACCGATCAGATCAGCAACATCGTCTACGGCCGCACGCCGCTGTGGTGGCTGGGCGCCTTCGCCGTCGCCTTCTCGCTCTTCGGGGTGATGACGATCTCGATTTTCTGGCTGCTGATCAAGGGCACCGGCATCTGGGGCGTCAACATCCCCATCGGCTGGGGCTTCGCGATCATCAACTTCGTCTGGTGGATCGGCATCGGCCACGCCGGAACCCTGATCTCGGCGATCTTGCTGCTCCTGCGCCAGGAGTGGCGAACCTCGATCAACCGTTTCGCCGAGGCGATGACCCTCTTCGCCGTGGCCTGCGCCGGTCTCTTCCCGCTGCTGCACACCGGCCGCCCCTGGCTCGGCTACTGGCTGCTGCCCATCCCCAACACCATGGGGATGTGGCCGAACTTCCGCAGTCCCCTGATCTGGGACGTCTTCGCGGTCTCGACCTACGCCACGGTGTCGGCCCTGTTCTGGTACACCGGCCTGATCCCTGACCTCGCCACCTTCCGCGACCACGCGAAGAACAAGGTCGCCCGAACCATCTACGGCATCTTCTCCATGGGCTGGCGAGGCTCGGCGCGACACTGGCACAACTACGAATCGGTCTACCTGCTGCTCGCGGGCCTCTCGACGCCCCTGGTGCTCTCGGTGCACACGGTGGTGTCCTTCGACTTCGCCATGTCCATCGTCCCGGGCTGGCACACCACGATCTTCCCGCCCTACTTCGTCGCCGGCGCCGTCTACGCGGGCTTCGCCATGGTGCTGACCCTGGTGATCCCGCTGCGGCCCCTGTTCAAGATCCAGGACCTGATCACCGACCGCCACCTGCAGAACATGGCCAAGGTGATGCTGGTCACCGGCCTGATCGTCGCCTACGGCTACGCCATGGAGCTCTTCGTCGGCTGGTACAGCGGTCACCACGCCGAGAAATTCATGCTCGAGAATCGCATCACCGGACCCTACTGGCCGATCTGGTGGAGCTTGATCCTGTTCAACGTGGCCATCCCGCAGATGCTGTGGGCCAAGCGCAACCGCACCTCGCCGATGGCGCTGTTTGCGATCTCGATGTCGATCAACGTCGGCATGTGGCTCGAGCGCTTCGTCATCGTCGCGACCAGCTTGCATCGTGACTACCTGGTCTCCTCCTGGGACATGTACGTTCCGACCAAATGGGATTGGGGTCTCTACGTCGGCACGATCGGCTTCTTCCTGACCCTGATGCTGCTGTTCATCCGCTACCTGCCGATGATCGCGATCTTCGAGATGCGCACGCTGACGCCGAGCGCGAAGGTCGAGCATCCCGAGACCCACGGCAAGGCGCACTGAGGGAAACGGTCGATGGCAATGAAAGACGCTCCGATCCTCTACGGCTTGATGGCCGAGCTGCCGAGCGCGCAGGCGCTGACGGACGCCGCGGCGAAGGTCCACGCCGCGGGCTACCGCGAGGTGGACGCCTACTCGCCCTTCCCCATCGAGGCGGTCTCCGAGATCGTCTGCGAGCACAAGCGCTCGGTGATGCCGAAGATCGTCCTCGCCGGGGGTCTGCTCGGCCTGCTCGGCGGCTTCGGCCTCGAGTACTGGGCCTCGGTGATCAAGTACCCGCTCAACATCGGCGGCCGACCTTTCTTCAGCTGGCCGTCGTTCATCATCCCGGCCTACGAATGCACCATTCTGGGGGCCTCGCTGGCCGGCGTCTTCGGCATGCTCTTCGTCAACGGCCTGCCCAGTCCCTATCACCCCGTCTTCAACGTGCCCCGCTTCCAGACGGCATCGCGCGACGGTTTCTTCCTGGTGATCAAGAGCAAGGACAAGAAGTTCGATCGCACCGCCGCCAAGAACCTCCTCCAGGGAGCCGGTGCCAGTGAGGTGTTCGACGTTGAGTACTGAGCGAGCTTGCCGTATGCGCTGTGGCGCAGCTCTGAGGGGGCTGGTCACGGTCGTCTTCCTGGCCGCCCTGGCCCTGGGCTGTCGCCAGGACATGCACGACGCGCCCCGCTACGACCCCCTCGAGCGCAGCACCATCGGCCCCGGCGAGCGCTCCGCCCGCGACTTCGTGCCCGGCACCGTGGCCCGCGGGCACCTGCGCGCGGACACCGTGTACTACAGCGGCAAGAACGCCGACGGCAGCTGGGTGACCGAGATCCCGCCCCTCGACGGGGTCGCCACCAAGATCGACGAGGCGTTCCTCGAGCGTGGGCGGGAGCGCTTCAATATCTTCTGCTCGCCCTGCCACAGCCGGGTGGGTGACGGCAACGGCATGATCGTCCGCCGCGGCTACAAGCAGGCCGGCAACTTCCACGTCGACCGCCTGCGCACGGTCGGGGTGGGCTACTTCTACGACGTGATGACCAACGGCTTCGGTCAGATGCCGGCCTATGCGGCGCAGATCAAGCCCGAGGATCGCTGGAAGATCGCCGCCTACGTGCGCGCGCTGCAGTTCGCCCAGCACGCGCGGCTGGCCGACTTGCCCCCCGACGCTCGCCAGGCCCTGGCCGCCGCGCCGGTAGCGGAAGGCCAGAAGGGTCCGGCCCCGGGGTCCGGCTGGGGCGGCTTCGGAAGTGAGGAGAATCCATGAGCGCGGGTGTCGACGTCCCGTTCGCGCCGCCGCGCCCTCTCGAGGTCGGCGCCTGGCAAGCTCCGGGCAGCGTCCAGGGTCTGGCGCAGAAGGCTCTCTGGGTTGGTGTCGTGGGCATCTTGGTGACGTTCGCCGGCTACTTCATCGACCGGGCGCAGTTCTTCCAGTCCTACCTGCTGGGCTGGGTGTATTGCGTATCCATCGCCGCTGGCTGCCTCGGCCTCTTGATGCTGCACCACATGTCCCGCGGCGCCTGGGGTTTGCCGGCGCGCAGGATCTTCGAGGCGGGGAGCCGCACGCTCCTGCCCCTCCTCCTCCTCGGGCTGCCGCTGGCCCTGGGGATGAACGAGCTCTACAGCTGGTCCCGGCCCGACGTGGTGGCCGGCAACGACATCCTCGAGGCCAAGAAGCTGTGGCTTTCCGTGCCCTTCTTCTGGGGTCGCTACGCCTTCTACTTCGCGGTGTGGATCGTCCTCGCAAGGGCCCTGTCGAAGCTCTCGGTGGAGCAGGACGGGGGCGGCCAGGTCTCCCGCCGCATGCAGGTGTGGTCGGGCCCCGGCCTGGTGATCTTCGCCCTGACCCTGACCTTCGCCGCCTTCGACTGGCTGATGTCGCTGATGCCCGAGTGGTTCTCGACGATCTACGGCGTCTGGTTCCTGGTGTCGAGCGGTCTGGCCGGGCTCGCCTTCCTGATCCTCATCGCTCGCTGGCTGTCGCAGCAGGAACCGATGAGCTCGGCCTTCCACCTCGGCCACTTCCACGACTACGGCAAGCTCCTGCTGGCGTTCACCATGTTGTGGGCCTACATGTCCTTCTCGCAATTCCTGATCATCTGGTCCGCCAACCTGCCGCCCGAGATCCCCTTCTACCTGGCCCGTTCGAAGCAGGGCTGGCAGTTCATCTCGGCGCTGGTCTTCCTGGGCCAGTTCGCTCTGCCGTTCATCCTGCTGCTGTCGCGGGACATCAAGCGTCGCCCGGCGCAGCTGATCAAGGTCGCACTGTGGATCTTGGCCATCCGCTGGGTGGACCTCTACTGGAACATCGCGCCGGCCTTCCACCCCGAGCGACCCCTGCCGCACTGGCTGGACCTGGCGGCCTTGGTGGGCGTGGGCGGCATCTGGGTGGCGCTGTTCGCCCGGGAGCTGGCCTCCCGGCCCCTGCTGCCGGTCAACGCCCCCAACCTCGCGGAGGCTCTCGGCCATGAGTGAGCACCCGAAGGACCACGGCGGCCACGAGCCGGAGACCTACGATTCCGAGATCGACGTCTCGGGGATCCTCAAGACCGGCTTCTGGCTGGCCGCGACGGTGGTGATCTCCTTCGTCCTGATGTGGTGGATGTCCATCGCCTTGAAGCGGGTGGACGATCCCCGGGCCACCCGCTCCACCTCGCCGCTGCCGGAAGTCTCGGTGCGACAGCTGCCGCCCTTCCCTCGGCTCCAGGCCAGTCCCGAGGAGGAGCTCCGGACCCTCCGTGCCGAGGAAGCCAGGGTCCTCGAGGGCTACGGCTGGGTGGACAAGGGGCAGGGCATCGCCCGGATCCCGGTGGACGAGGCGATCAAGATCCTCGCCAAGAACCGGGCGCTGCCCGTCATGCCCGCCCCGGCCCCCGTGGCGGCAGGAGCGGCCCAGTGAGTCGAATCCCGACCTCCCTCGGCAGGGGGCTGCTGGTGGCCGCCCTGGCCTTTGGCTGGGTCGCCTCGCCGGCCCTCGGCCAGGCGATGCAGCCGGCCGGTCCCGGCGAGGTCAAGCCGGGCTCGCCGAAAGAGGTGCCAGCCTCGCTCCAGGGGGTGGGCTTCGACCAGCGCCTGGGGGAGGTCCTGCCCAAGGACCTCGAGATGGTGGACGAGACCGGCGCCCGTGTGGCCCTGGGCAGCCTGTTCAAGGGCAAGCCGATGGTGCTGGTGCCGGTCTACTTCCACTGCCCGATGCTGTGCAAGCTGACCATGCAGGGCATCGCCCGCAGCTTCGCGGACATTCCCTTCACCCCGGGCGCGGAGTACGAGATCGTCGTCTACAGCTTCGATCCCGACGACCGGCCCGAGGTTGCCCGCGAGAGCAAGGCCGAGGCCCTGCGCCGCTTCGGGCGCCCAGGCACCGACGCCGGCTGGCACTTCCTGACCGGGGAGCCGGCAGCGATCGCCCGCCTCAATCAGGCGATCGGTTTTTCGGCCCGGCGGGACGAGGAGACCGGTGAGTACGCCCACTCCGCCGGGCTGGTGGTGGCCACCCCCGACGGCAAGATTTCGCGCTACTTCTTCGGCTTCGACTACCCCGCGAAGAGCCTGCGTCTGACCCTGGTGGAAGCCGCCGAGGAGAAGATCGGCTCCTTCACCGATCACGTCCAGCTCTTCTGCTTCCAGTACGACCCCGCGACCGGACGCTACAGCAAGGCGACGATGAACCTGGTCCGACTCGGAGGCGCCCTGACCGTGATCGTGCTCGCTCTCTACGTGACGACGATGCTTCGCCGGGAGCGGCTCCGCGCCCGCGATTCCCTGGGGACTGCCTAAATGTCCGGAATTCCATTCTTCCCCTACCAGGCCTCGACGGTCGCCGGCAAGGTGGATGCGCTGTACTTCGTGTGGCTGGCGTTCAGCGCGTTCTTCACCCTGCTGATCGCCGGCATGATCGTCTACTTCATGGTCCGCTTCAAGCGGAAGTCGGAGGACGAGGCCGGTCGCGAGATCCACGGCTCCCTGCTGCTCGAGATCTCGTGGTCGGGGATCCCCCTGGTCATCTGCCTCGCGATGTTCTTCTGGGGTACCAAGGTCTTCTTCGACGTGTCGCGCCCCCCGGCCGACGCGGTCGAGTACTTCGTCACCGGCAAGCAGTGGATGTGGAAGATCCAGCATCCGAACGGTACCAAGGAGATCAACGATTTCCACGTGCCCGTGGGCGTGCCGATCAAGCTGACCATGACCTCCGAGGACGTCATCCACAGCTTCTTTCTGCCCAGTTTCCGCGTCAAGCAGGACGTGCTGCCCGGGCGCTACACCAGTCTTTGGTTCCAGGCCACCCGGCCGGGCAAGTACCACATCTTCTGCGCCGAGTACTGCGGTGCCGAGCACTCGCGGATGGGGGGCAGCGTCTACGTGATGCCCAAGGAGGAGTACCAGGCCTGGCTCTCGGGCGGCCTCGGCGGCAAGCCGCCGGTGGTGGCCGGCGAAGAGCTCTTCGCCACCATGGCCTGCAACACCTGCCACATGGCGGGCCCGGCCTCGCGCGGACCCGAGCTCCACGGCCTCTTCGGCAGTGAGGTGCAGCTGGCCTCGGGCCGTACGATCAAGGTGGACGACACCTACCTGCGCGAGTCGATCCTGACGCCCACCGCCAAGGTGGTGAGCGGTTTCGAGCCGCTGATGCCCACCTACCAGGGTCAGCTGACGGAAGAGCAGCTGAACAGCCTCATCGCCTACATCAAGTCCCTTCCCAAGCTCGAGGGCGCCGCCGGCCAGCAGGCCACCGCGGCTCCTCCGGCGACGGGCGGAGAAGGGTGATCTCATGAGCACCGCCGCCGCGACCGCGGAATACCCGAAGAAGCACTACCTGAACGAAACCCAGGGCATCCTCTCGTGGCTCCTGACCAAGGACCACAAGCGGATCGCCATCCTCTACCTCGTCTCCGTCAGCGCCTTCTTCATGCTCGGCGGCCTGATGGCGATGCTGGTGCGTCTGGAGCTGTTGACCCCCGCCGGCGACCTGCTCGGGCCCGACAGCTACAACCGTGCGTTCACCATGCACGGCGTGCTGATGGTGTTCTTCTTCCTGCTGCCGGTGGTGCCGGCGATCCTGGGGAACTTCTTCCTGCCGATCATGATCGGCGCCAAGGACCTCGCCTTCCCCAAGATCAACCTGCTGTCCTGGTACCTCTACATCGCGGGTGGCTGCTTCACCCTCTACGCCATGGCGCAGGGCGGAGTCGACACCGGTTGGACCTTCTACGCGCCGTTCTCGACCACCTACTCGAACACCTACGTGATGGCGACCGCCATCGGCGTGTTCATCAACGGCTTCTCGGGCATCTTGACCGGCCTCAACTTCATCGTCACCGTGCACCGCATGCGGGCGCCCGGGATGACCTGGTTCCGGCTGCCCCTCTTCGTCTGGGCCCACTACGCGACCAGCCTGGTGCAGGTCCTCGGTACCCCGGTGGTGGCGATCGCGATCGCCTTGATCGGCCTCGAGAGGGTGGTGGGGCTGGGCATCTTCGATCCGGCCCGCGGTGGCGACCCGGTGCTGTTCCAGCACCTCTTCTGGTTCTACT
>JBIOYC010000351.1:0-20753 GCA_044869955.1 Thermoanaerobaculia bacterium
TGAGCATCGACCAGCATCTCGAAGGTGCCGGCCTCGGGTGGCCGGACGAAGGCGAAGGTCCACACCAGCCGGTGCCGGTAGCCCTCGCCCAGGGGACCTCCGAAGCCCTCACCGACCTGGTGCTCCGGCGGTGCCAGCGGGACGATCTCGAGAGCGGCCGGGCGGACGATGCGGTCGAGGGAGAGCCGGCCGCCGAGGTGCCCGAAGCCGATCTCGAGGGCGCTTCCGGCGTCGATCGACGGCTTGGTCGAGAGGCCGCGGACGTTGCCCCAGGCTTCGGTGCCGAGGGTCACCAGGTTGCCGTGGCTGATCGAGGCGGCCAGGCGGCCGTGGCGCACCGGGATGCCCTGGTAGGTCTGGGGGATGGAGAGCTGCCAGAGGTGGGGAGAGACCGGCTCGCCGCGCACCTTGCCGAGCTGCGAGAGGTCGACTCCCAGGGCGGCCTGATGGTCGCGCAAGAAGCCCTGGAGAGCGTCGCCCACCACGCCGAGGTCGATCTTCTGCACGCCGTAGCCGAGGCGGGCGCCGAGGTCCTCCAGGCTGACGCGGTTGCCGACGCCGTCGCCGGGGATCAGGGGAAAGACGCCCATCACGTTCGAGGCGGTGCCGGAGCGGGGATCGATGAAGACCTGGACCTGGCCGGCGCCGGAGGCCTCGTGGGCCGCCTGAAGGCCATCCCAGGCGTCCCGGTTGGGCAGCTGCGACTGCACCTCCGCCAGGGGCTCGTGGGCCATGCTGATGTAGAGCTCGGGCTCGAAGAACTCGAGCGAGCTCACGCTGCCGTCGCTCTTCTTGGGGTCGAGAGCGTGGAGCGCGCCCGCCAGGGCGAGGCTGCCGAGTGCGAAGGCGACCGTCTGTGATCTTCGAGAGAAAGTCAATTTCCGCATGGACGCGAACTCTCCGTTCAGAAAGAACCCATTCCTGGAAGGCCCAGCCGGAGGACGGTCCTCCCGCTTGGGGCAGAGCGAGAATGGCGGGTCGTGGACCCGCATCCTCGAGACGGCTGTCGCCGAGAAAGGCTGGAAGCATTATCCACGCTTGGTGTGCCCACGACAAGCGGGCGGCAATCTGAACAATCCGAGCTCCGATCTGGGGTCCTGAGGTCGATCTGGAGGGACTGCGCTATGCTGCTCGTCGAACGGGTTCGCACAATCTGGGCGCGAGCGGGGTAGAACCGGCCAGGAGCCGGAGGAGACCCTCATGAACATCGCCTTCCTGAAGCCGCCGATCGGCGGCATCCTCGGTCTCGAGATGCTGACCTTCGTCGAGCCTTTGGGGCCGATCTGCATCGCGTCGTGTCTGGAGGAGGCCGGCCACCGCTGTGCCGTCTTCGACCTCCGCATCGACGGCGAGGAGCACGGCCTGGCCCGCTGCCGGGCTTTCGAGCCGCAGGTGGTCGGGTTGCAGTGCAACTTCACCACCGAGCGCTATCGCACTCTCCGCCTCGTCCGCCGGGTGCGCGAAGAGATGCCCGGCGCCTTCATCGTGGTCGGTGGACACGACGCCTCGCGCGATCCGGACTGGTTCCAGGACCCCGCTGTCGATGCCGTCGCGATGGGGGACGGCGAGGTGGTCATGCCTCTGCTGGTCGAGGCCCTCGACCAGGGCAAGGACCTCAAGCGGGTGCCCGGCCTGGTGTTGCGCCGGGGTCAGGACTGGGTCCACACGGGTCCGCCGCCGCCGCGCCAGCCCGTCGAGTCCTTCCCGTTGCCGGCCCGTCACCTGATCGCCGAGTACGCGCCGCACTACTACATCAACTTCCGCAAGCCTCTGGCCTTGATGGAGACCGCTCGCGGCTGTCCGTTCAAGTGCAATTTCTGCTCGGTGTGGAAGTTCCACGAAAGTACCTTCCGCGAGAAGTCCCCGGAGAGGGTGGTGGCGGAGCTGGCGCAGATCGAGGCCGACAACATCTTCATCGTCGACGACATCTTCTGGCTCAACGTCCATCGCGGCGAGGCCCTGGCCAAGGCGATCAAGGCGGCGGGGATCAAGAAGTACTTCACCGTCCAGACCCGCACCGACATCATCTGCAAGTTCCCCCACCTGATCGAAATGTGGAAGGACTGCGGCAACCTCGCCATCTTCCTCGGCCTCGAGTCGGTGACCGACGAAGGGCTCGACGCGGTCAACAAGCACAACACGGCCGCGAACAACGTGCGGGCGATCTCGATCCTCAAGGAGCTGGGGGTCGGCTTCACGCCCAACTTCATCGTCGATCCGGCCTGGAACCGCGAGGATTTCCAGCGCCTGCGCGAGTGGATCGAGACCACCGGGGCCTACAACAGCGGCTTCTCCGTGCTGACGCCCCTGCCCGGCACCGACCTCTGGGAGACCGCCCAGGCCCAGACCACCACCCGCAACTGGGAGATGTTCGACATCGTCCACGCCGTGCTGCCCACCCGCCTGCCTCTCGAGGAGTTCTACGAGGAGTACTCGGGCCTCTGGCGCCACGCCCTCGACGTGCGCTACCGCTACCGCGGCAAGGCGCGCACCTACTTCCAGATGGGCCTCGCCCTCGCCACCGGCAAGGTGACCCTCGGCGCCGTGCGCAAGGGCATGAACCTGGCCAAGGTGTTCAGCAAGCCCGAGACCTTCCTCGAGGCCCACCAGCAGCTGGCCCAGCGCGAGGAGGCCAAGGAAGCCGCGGCATGAGGCGAGCCGGCTCGCTGCTCATGGTCCTCGGCCTCGTGGCCGGCTGCTCGAAGGAGCCACAGATGACTGCTCCGGTGCGTTATTTCCCCGTCGAGGGCAGGAGCGACCTGCCCTTTTCGGAAGCCGTGCAGGTCGGCCCGGTGCTCTATCTCGCCGGCCAGCTGGGCACGGATGCCAGCGGAGCCCTGGTGCCGGGCGGCATCGAGGCCGAGACCCGCCAGACCCTGGAGAACGTCCGCGCCGTCCTCGAGCGCCGCGGCTCGTCGCTGGACCGGGTGATCAAGTGCACGGTGATGCTCGCTGACATCGGCGAGTGGGCGGCGATGAACCGGGTCTACGTCACCTTCTTCCCCCAGAACCTGCCAGCCAGGAGCGCCCTCGGGGTGAGCGGCCTCGCACGGGGAGCACGCGTCGAGATCGAGTGCCTGGCGCTCGCCGGGGAAGGGTAACCACCCGCACGTTTCGGCGGACCTCGCGCTACGCGACGAGGCCCCGATCGAACCGATCGGGGCCTCGAAGGGAAGCGCAGGACGGGCCGGGCTCAGGCGCGGCGGCGCAGCAGGGTGAGGGCGAGGCCGGCCAGGGCCGCTCCGAGCAACAGCAGGCCAGGGGTCGAGAGGGCCGGGATGCCCGGCACCGTGGAGTTCTCGCCGACCGTCAGCTCGGTCGGGTCGCCGGCACCACCCACGGCCGGGTCGTCGGTCACTCCGGAGCTCTCGTTGGTACCGTCACCGTCGGCGTCGAAGCTGAAGGTCCCCTGGTTGGAGATGACCTGGCCGAGGGTGCCGGCGTTGATGGTGGCGGTGATGGTGACGGTCACCGAGCCGTTGCCCGGGATCGAGCCGTTCCAGGTCACCGTGTTGCCGGCGAAGTTGGCTGTCCCCGAGGAGGCCGAAGCGCCCGTGACGGTGACCGAGGCCGGCAGGGTGTCGGTGAATTCGTCCCCCGGATTGTCGGCCTGGGCCGCGGCGCTGCCGTTGCTGAGCACCACCGCGTAGGTGATGGTGCCACCCTCGAAGAAGTCACCGGCGACCGTCTTGGTACCGCTGATGCTCGCCGCGGAGAGGATCTGGGTGTCGTCCGAGGCCGAGTTATTGGCCAGGTTGGGGTCGCTGTTGACCGCGCCGTCCACGGCCACGGTGGCGGTGTTGGTAATCGTCGAGCCCAGGGCGCCGCTGGCGGTGCCGGTCACCGTGTAGGTCACCGAGCCGCCGTTCGGCAGATCCACCGTGTCGCTGATGTTGCCGGCACCGGCCGCGGTGCAGGTGCCGCCGCCGGAGCCGGCGCAGGTCCAGGTGACGCCCGACAGGCCGGCCGGGAAGGTGTCGGTGACGGTGCAGTCATTGGCCGCGTTGGGACCGGCGTTGCTGGCCGTGAGGGTGTAGGTCACGGTGCCGCCCGGGGCCACCGAGGTCAGGCCGTCGGTCTTGGTGATCGAGACGTCGGCTGGGGCCAAGCCCAGCTCGGCCTCGATGGTCAGCGCGAAGTTGTTGTTGACGCCGAAGTTGCGCTGGCAGCCGTTGTTGGCGGCGGCGCTGCCGCAGCGCTCGACGAAGCTGGTGGCCGGCTCGCCGGGGGGCAGGCTGCCGATCACCGGCGTCTCGTTGAGGATCCAGAAGACGTCATTGCGGCTGGCGTTGATGGCCACCGAGATGACGTTGTCCACCTCGCTCGAGATGTCAACGTCTGGGTAGGGGAAAGTCACGCCGATGATCTGCGAGACGGCCGGCGGGGTGATGCCGGTCACGGTCACTGTCGAGAGGGGGATCAGCACCCCGGGTCCCGTGCCACAGGCCGAGCCCCCCACGCCGTCCGTGGTGCATGCCGTGAAGAAGCTCATGGTCAGATCGAACGGGGCCGTGGACGCCAGGGTGAAGAGCTCGATCTGCACCTCGCAGACCGAGCGGTTGGTGCCCGCCAGCATGACCAGGTCCGCCATCCGGGTCGCTGCCCCGTTGGCCGCCGCGGTGATCTCGGCGCCCTGGTTGGCCGCGTGGGTGGTGTCGTAGATGATGCTCCCGGCGCAGCCACCGCCTTCACCGAAGACGACTCCGGAGCGGATGAGCCCCGGTACGGTGACGAGGTCGTCGGTCTGCGCGACGGCGCTACCGGTGGCGAGAGCCATCACGAGGAGAAGGACTCCAACGAGACGCATGAGCTCCCTCCTTTTCGATGTGTCTGGAAACTCAAGAATGGTAGCACGGGCCGGGGCCGGCTTGGGGCTCATTCCGGCCGCGAGAGGGGAGCGCAGGCGACGAAGCCGTTCTGGATGGCGAAGCGGGCGACGTCGACGTTGTTGCGCAGGTCGAGCTTGCGCAGGAGGTTGGCGCGGTGTGTGTCGACGGTCTTGACGCCGATGAACAGTCGACCGGCGATCTCTCGCGTCGTGTTGCCGAGCGCCAGCAGGCGCATCACCTGGAACTCGCGGTCAGAGAGCAGGTCCTCCGGCAGCTGCGGCTGGTTCTGCCGCAGGTAGCGGTCAGTTAGGGTCTCGCGCAGGCCCGCCGGCAGGTAGACGCGGTTCTGCGCCAGGGACCGCACCGCCCGCACCACCTCTTCGCTGGCCACCTGGGTGGAGAGGAAGCCGAGGGCGCCGGCGCGCAGCATGCGCAGAGCGTAGTGGGGGTTGGCATCGTGGGCCAGCACCAGCACCCTCGGCGCGTCGGTCAGCTGGAGCATCTCGCGGGTGGCCTCGAGAGGGTCCTTGGTGGCCAGGGAGGTCTCGACCAGCGCCACTTGGGCCGGCGCCCGGCGCAGGACCTCGAGGGCGCTCCAGGCATCGAGGGCTTCTCCGACCACCTCGATGTCGTGCTCGGCACCGAGGACCTTGCGCAGCGCCACGTGGAGCAGGGGGAAGCTGTCGACCAGGGCGACGCGGATGCGCGCCGGCACGGCCAGGGGACGGACGAAGGGGCGGGTGTTGGACTCGCTGGGCAGCATGGTCGGATCTCCCGGGCCCCGCAGAAGGGCAAGGCCGGTGCCGGCTGGACGGAACTCACTGCCGAGGCGGCAAGTCATTGAAGAAAATAGGCTTGCCGCCTCGCACCGCGGGCGTTGCGGGGACCGGGTGAATGCCGCCAGGACGTCGAGAGCCGCCGCCGACGTTGCGCGACACAGCCGGCGGTGCAGGTGAGCGGCCTTCACTGCTATGCTCACCCCCTGAACTCCAAAATCGACGTGATGAGCAACGACGAGATCCGTCGTCAGCTCGAGACTTCCACGCGCACCGAGCCAGACTCGGGCCTCGGCCCTGTCCAGAGCGCCGTGCCAGGCCTCACCGTGCTCTTCCACCCGGAGCTCGAGCGCACTGGCGAGCGAGCTCTGCTCGATGGCCTGCTGGCCGGCGAGCGTCAGGCCCTGTCGCGCCTCACTCCCGACTTCGCGCCACCGGGCGGGGTACGGTCCCTGCCTCTGGCCGACCCCCATCTCTCCCGGCAGCCCTGCTTCCTCGAGCCGGGTGAGGAGCCGGGAAGCGTCGTCCTCGACGCCTCGGCCACCCCGACGACCGTGGCCCTCGGTGGCGCCCGCCTCGCCAGCCGGCACTTGCTCTCGGCGGAGCAGGTCGCCAGGGGCGTCGTGCTGGTCGTGGGGGCGCGGGTGGTGCTGCTGCTCTCGAATCTAGAGATCCATCCGCCGGCCGGCGTGCCCCGCTACGGGCTGGTGGGGGAGAGCGCGGCCCTGTGGGAGCTGCGCCGGGCGATCCGGCGCCTGGCCGACCTGGCCCTGCCCGTGCTGCTGCGCGGCCCGTCCGGAAGCGGCAAGGAGCTGGTGGCTCGCGCCCTGCACGACGGGGGGCCGCGGCGGGGCCGACCCTTCGTGGCCGTGAACCTCGGGGCCATTCCCCCCACCCTGGCAGCCGCCGAGCTCTTCGGTGCCGCCCAAGGGGCCTTCACCGGTGCCGACCGCAGCCGCCCCGGCTACTTCGAGCGCGCCGAGGGGGGCACCCTCTTCCTCGACGAGATCGGTGAGGCGCCCCCCGAAGCTCAGGTCCCTTTGTTGCGCGCCGTCGAGAGCGGCGAGATCCAGCCGGTGGGCGCTCGGGCTCCCCGCCGCCTCGACGTCCGCCTGATCGCCGCCACCGACGCCGACCTCGAGGCGGAGGTAGCCGCCGGGCGCTTCCGCGCCCCGCTCCTGCACCGGCTTGGCGCCTGCGCCGTCACGGTGCCGCCCCTGGTGCGCCGGCGCGAGGACTTCGGCCGCCTGCTCGTCCACTTCCTGCGCCGGGAGGCCGAAGCCCTCGGCCCTGGCGAGGTCGCCGACCCCGGCAGCTGGCTGTCAGCACCTTTCGTGGCCCGCCTGGCCGAGCATCCCTGGCCGGGCAACGTCCGCGAGCTGGGCAATGTCGCCCGACGCTTGGTGCTGGCCGCGAGGGAGCGCGACCCCGCGCACCTCAGGCGCAGCTGCGAGGCGCTGTGGGGCGAGCTGGCGGCGGCCTCGCCCCTTGCTGGCGCCTTCGAGCCGGCCGCGCCGCCGCCCTCGCGCCGGGCCTGGCGCCCGGCGGCCGAGGTCGCGGACGCCGAGCTGGAGGTGGTCCTGCAGCGGGAGGGCTGGCGGCTGCAACGGGCGGCGGCGGCCCTCGGGGTCTCCCGCGCCTCCCTCTACGACCGCATCGCCCAAAGCCGGCGCTTCCGCAAGGCCGTGGACCTCGGGGCCGAGGAGATCCTCGCCGGGCTCGAAGCCGCCGGTGGGGACCTCCACGCCGCGGCGACCCGGCTCGAGGTGTCGCGCTTCGGCCTCCAGCGGCGGATGCGCCAGCTCGGCTTGCGGGGTAGCCAATGACCAGCGCCGGCCTGCGGCATGCCGAGCGCATCGGTCCCTATCGCCTGGTGGCGAGACTGGGGACGGGCGGCATGGGGGAGGTCTACCAGGCCCTCGACGAGCGGCTTGAGCGCGAGGTGGCGATCAAGGTGATCCGGCCGGAGAACGCTGAGGACCCACGGGCCCGCCGGCGCTTCCGGCGCGAGGCTCGGGCCGTGGCCGCCCTCTGCCATCCGGCCCTGATCCAGATCCACGACCTGCTGGAGAGCGACCGGGGCGACGTGTTGGTGATGGAGCTGGTGCGCGGCGCCACGCTCGCCACGCTGCTCGAATGGGGCCCTCTGCCGGTGCCGCGGGCCCTGCGGCTGGCCTTCGAGATCGCCGAGGGTCTGGCCGCCGCCCATCGCCGGGGGATCGTCCACCGGGACCTGAAGCCGGCCAACGTCATGGTGACCGACGAGGGCCGCGCCAAGATCCTCGACTTCGGGCTCGCCCGTCGCTACCAGGCCGGAGAGTCCGCCCTGTCGGCGAGCGGCGCCCTGGTCGGCTCGGTCTTGGCGATGTCCCCCGAGCAGGCCCAGGGAGGGGAGGTGGGGCCGCCCTCGGACCTCTTCGCCCTCGGCCTGCTGCTCTACCAGATGCTCTGCGGCTGCCACCCCTTCGAGGGTAGCTCGCCCCTGGAGCAGCTCAGCCGCCTGTGCAGCCACCGGCAGCCGCCGCTCGCGGCGCGGGTCCCCGGTCTCACTGCCGAGCTGTCGCGCCTGGTCGATCGGCTGCTCGAGAAGGAGCCGGCCCGCCGGCCTGCGGGCGCCGCCCGAGTGGCGAGGGAGCTGGCCCTGCTGCTGGCGGCGGGGACCGGGGCGACGAACGTCCCGACGCTCGCCGAGCACGGTCCCGCCGTCGGGCCCGAGCGGGCCGGCTGGGCTGCCGAGCCGACGCGCGGCCAGAACGACAGACTCCGGCCCGGCTCGTCGTTCAGCAGCCTCCCGCCGTTGCTGTCCCGCCGCCTGTGGGCCGTCGTCCTGCCCCTGCTGCCGATCGTGGGCCTCGGCGGATATCTGCTCGCCAGCGCCAGGCCGCAACCCCGATTGGCCGTGGCGGTGCTGGCGCCGGAGGTCCACGCCCAGACGGCCGGCTCCGAGGCCGCTGGCTGGGGCAGCGCGGTGGTCGCCTCGGCGGTGCGGGCCTCTCTGCTGCGGACGTTGCTCTTCTCCGAAGGCATCTGCCTCCTCGCCCCGGAGCAGGTGGATGCCGTCGCGGGTCCTCCCGCGGAGGTCGCTCGGGCCCTGGCCGCCGACGAGCTGGTGGCGACACGGCTGGATTGCGACGCCGCTGCCTGCCAGGTCCTGCTCCAGCGGATCCGAGGCCATGACGGTGCGCTGCTCTGGTCCGAGCCCTTCGTCGTCCCCCTCGACCGGCCCGACCTGGCGGCCGAGGCGGTGACCGGGCACCTGGCGAGCGCCTTCCCGGCCCACCCCACGAAGCCGGGAGCGCCGGTCCTCCAGGCCCGGCCCGAGGACTATGCCGAGCTGCTGGCCTTGCGCCAGGAGGCCGGCGTCCGCGAGACCGAGAGGCGCAGCGACGACCAGCTGCTGGACCGCCTGGCGGCGATCCGCGCGACCTCGCCACGCTTCCTCGAGGCCCTTCTGCTCGAGGCCCAGGTCCTGCGCCGGCGCTTCCAGACCGGCCGGGACCCTCACGACCTCGGGCGCGCCGCGGCGCTGGCCGAGCGGGCCCGCCAGCTCGGCCCGGAGGATCCCCGCACCTTCCAGCTCCAGCACGAGCTGGCGCTGGTGGCCGGCAAGCTCGACCAGGCAGGCGACGCCCTGGCCGGGCTCGAGCGGCTCCAGCCGGGGGACCCGGCCGTGCTGTCCCTGCGCTCGCGCCTGCTCGACCGACAGGGCCGAGCCGCCGAGGCCCTCGCCCTCGCCCGGGAGGCGGTCCGCCGCCAGCCCTCCTGGGGCCACCTCTTTCGCCTCGCCGGCCTGGAGAAGCGGCAGGGTGACACCGCCGCGGCCCGGCGCAGCCTCGCCGAGCTGCTGCGGCGCTTCCCCGGCCACTACGCCGGAACCTCGCTGCTGGCCGAGATCGAGCTGCTCGGGGGCAGCCTGGACAGCGCCGCCGAGCTCTACGAGCGGCTGGTGGCCCGCTCGCCGCAGGTCACCGAGCTGACCAACCTGGGCCTGGTGGACCTGCTGCGGCACCGCTACGACCTCGCCGGGACCCGCTTCGCAGCGGCCCTCGCGCGTGAGCCGAAGAACGCCTTCATCGCCCTCAACCTGGCCGATGCCCGCCAGCTGGCGGGGGAGGCGGAGGGCGCCCGAGACCTCTACGGCCAGGTGCTCGCCCTGCTCGACGCCGATCCGGCCGCCGCCTCCTGGCAGCACGAGGCCTCAAGGGCCCAGGCCCTCGCCCACCTGGGACGGGGCGTCGAGGCGGTGAGCGCCGCCCAGCGCGCCCTGGCGAGCGCGCCGAACGACCCCCAGGCCCTGTTCGAGACCGCCCTGGTCCACGCCCTGGTCGGGGATCGGGTCGCGGCCCGCGCCCTGGCGGAGCGGGCCCTCGGCCTGGGCCTGGAGCCCCGCTGGCTCGAGCTTCCCTGGCTCGACTCCCTGCGCGAGGAGCTCGCCGGCCGGCCGTGACCGCGCCTTCACGGCCCGATCGGGTCCTCTTTGTTGAGGATGGTCGGGTCGGGGGAGCTGTACACCAGGCCGTTGTAGGCGATGTTCAGGGCCAGCTGGAAGGTGGCGTCGGCACTCCCCAGGTTGGTGTCGAGCACGGCCACGCGGTCGGGGTTGCAGGTCACCACTCGAAAGCACGCGGGCGAAGGGACGATCCGGCCGCCCATGTCCAGCCAGTCGATCGGCGTGGCGCTGAAGCCGGCGATCACGCCGGCTGGCAGGGGATCGAGGCAGAAGGCGACCAGCGCCATCCTCGAGCTCACCTCGACGGCGCTGCCGGCGGGGAAGTAGATCGGTGGGCTCGCCAGCGGGTCGAAGGCCACGGGTACGGCGTAGAGCTTGAGGTCCACGGACTGAGACTCGATCGGGGGCATGGCGAGTCCTTTCTGGTACGGGCCGACCCCGACGCCGAGAGGATCTCGGCGCCGCGGTGATGGCCCAGCGTGACTCGAGAGGGAGGCTCCGGCCGCAGTCTAGCCTCAGAGAAGGCCGGAGGCTGGCCGCGCTTCCGCCCGAGCCCCGTCCCCGCGAAGAGCGCAGCCCGCTTTCCGCCCTCCGCCGATGTTCTTCGCGGCCCGTTGCGGCTGTAATGGCGAGGTCGAACAGCGGCCTTCGCAGGGTGTGAGGGCCCTCTATCCAGGAAAGGAACCGACCATGGCCGACCCGATCGTCAATTCCCAGATCACGGACTCCGTCACCCAAGCCAACGTCAAGGTCCTCGGCGATGCGCCGGCGATCGCGATGGGCAACCTCTACCAGGCCACCAGCCTGGCCCTGGCCAACGCCGCGCACAACGCCACCTTCACCCAGCAGAACGCCAACATCATCCTGCAGGCGGCGACCACCCAGGGAGTGGCCCTGCTCTACGGCGTCGACACCGCCACCACCGTCGAGGGCGTGGCGCAGATCCTCGCGGCCAACAACGAGTAGGGCCGCGACCCCGGCCGGCAGGACTCCGAGCAGGGCTCCAGCGCCGAGGCTGGGGCGGCGCCCTCTTCCGGGCGTCGTCCTAGCCTCGGCGAGACCGAGTGAAACCTCGAGATCGGAACGCGCGCTATGGGCGAGACCCACGTCAACCCGCAGATCACCGACGCCGTAGCCCAGACCTCCGTGGCGGTGATCGCCCAGGCCCCGGCGCAAGCCATGGCGGCGCTCTACCAGATGGTGGCGGCGACCGTCGCGGCCTCGATGCAGAACGCCACCTCGGCCCAGCAGGCCGGCCAGCAGATCGGCAACGCGATCGTCTCGGCGGCCTGTGCCCACATCCTCTCCCACGGCTCCGGCGCTCCGCCGGCTCCGATCCAACCCGAAGTCTCCCCGAGGCAGCCATGAGCGAGCTGACCGTCCACCCCAAGATCCGGGAAGCCCTGCGCCTCAACCAGGAGAGCATCCTGGGGCCCGAGGTGGTGCGCAACCAGGGCGCCGGCATGGCCTACCAGGTCGTCGCCCAGACCACCGCCTTCGCCGTGCAGGACGCCACCGACTATCTGAGGAACGTCAGTCTGATCGGCTCCACGACCATCGCCGCGGCGGTCGCCCGGATGATGGAGGGAGGGCAGCCCGGGCCCTGGCCCGGAGTCATCGAGGCGGCTCAGAAGGCGGTCGATCACGCCGCCGAGACGTTCCGGGCCGTCGGCACCGTGGCCGGTGAAGTGCTCCGCCGCTTCCCTCCGGCCGATCCGGTGACGGAGCAGGGGAGCGGCGATGAGTAATTTCAGGCTGGTCCACCGCTTCCTGGAAGACCGCCTGTGCGACGAGGCCTCCCGGCTGCTCAACGGCTGGCAGAGCCGGCTGGAGCCGGGCGGCTACCAGGACCCCGCCACCGGCTGGTTCGGACGCGGCACGGTGCGCTTCCTGCTCGCCGGCCTGATCCAGCGCCAGCTGGCCCCCAAGCCGTCCTCGAGGTGGCTGGTGCTCAGCGAGCAGCCCTACCCGGAGGGCCCGCCGGGCGACCCCCTCGTGCTGGACCTCTGGCTCCAGGGGCCGAGCCAGGAGGAGACGATCGCCGTGCTGGTGTGCAGCGACTTCGACCTCGACCAGGCCAAGGTGGCCTACCAGCAGCTGGTCGAGCTCAAGCCGCGGATGTTCCGCACCGGCTATCTGTTCTTCTGCGCCGATCGGCTGAAGGTGGCCGACTGGCAGGAGGAGATCGAGGCGAGCCCCCACGACCGCGTCACCGCCCGGGGAATCGGTCGGCAACCGCTCGCTCCCTCGCCGCTGCGTCATCCTCACCGCCGGCGCGAGTGAGGGGCTCAGAGATTCTCTGAGGCTGGTTTCGGGATCTCTCCGATTCTCTCGCCCTCTCGCGGGCGATACCTTGCTCTTCGACCACCGGACCCCCGGACGAGGAGCCAGGCGATGGGCCTTTCCAGCTTGCAGGTGAACCCGCAGATCACCGACGCCGTCACCCAGGGCAGCGTTGCCGTACTGGCCGCCGGACCGGCGATCGCCACCAACAACCTCTACCAGGCGATCGCCAACGCCCTGGCCCTGGCGGCTCAGAACGCCACCACTTTGCAGCAGGCCAGCTCGATGGTGCTCCAGGCGACCACCGTGATGGGAGTGAGCACCCTCTGCGGGCTCGACACTTCGACCACGGCCGGCAGCGTGGCCAAGATCCTCAAGGCAGGCTGATGTTTGATCGGGACAACCGGTTCGATCACGAACCCCAGCAGAAGGGAGACCGCAGATGGCAGACCCGAATCCGCAGGTGAACCCCCAGATCACCGACGCCGTCACCCAGACCAACGTCAAGGTGGTGGCCGACGGCCCGGCGGTGGCGACCAACAACCTCTACCAGGCCACCGCCAACGCCCTGGCCCTGGCGGCGCAGAACGCCACCTCGTTGCAGCAGAACGGGGCGACGGTGCTGCAGGCGGCGACCGTGATGGGGGTGACCACCCTCTACGGCATCGACACCGCGTCGACCGCCGACGGCATCACGGAGATCCTCGAAGCGGTGCAGTGAGGCCGCGGCCGGGAGAGCGGTGCGGCCCGCCACGCCGCTCTCCCCGGCCCGGGCTTGGTTACGAACGATCACGTTTCTCGGGGAGCTGAGCCATGGCGAACGGAACCACCGTCAATCCACAGATCGTCGATGCCGTGACCTCAGTGGACTTGAACGTGGTCGGCGCGTCGCCGGCCATGGCGATGGGCATGCTCTTCCAGATGGGTGCGGACGCGGTGGGGCTCGCCATGCAGAACGCCACCGCGATCCAGGGCGGGATGGCCCAGGTCACCGTCGCCCTGGTCTCGACCTCCTGCGCGATGATCGTCGCCCAGGGACCTAAGTGAGGGCAATGATGAAACGTCTACCATCGCACGCGATGGGCTTCGGTCAGGCCCTGACCCTGGTCAACCGAGCCACCGAGCTCCAGGGCCAGGCGGTGGGCGGGGCGGCCCAGGCCGCGGGGACGGGGATGGGCTACCAGATGGTGGCGCAGGCCACGGCCCAGGCGGTGCAGGACGCCACGACCTTCCTGCGCAGCATCGAGATGATCGCCGCGGTCACCAGCGGCGTCGCCGCGGCACAGATCGTGGCCAACCCGAACAGCGCCGGCACCTGGACGCCGATCATCACCGACGCCCTCGGCTGGGTGACCACCGCGGCCGGCGTCTTCTCGACGGTCGGCACCGACGCCGGCACAGTGCTGTCAGGTTATCCGCAACCGAGCTGAGGAGAAGCCATGCGCGCCGAGGAGCAGATTCGCGCCCGCCTGGAGTCCGCCGTGGGCCTCGCCTCGAAGGCCCAGCGGAGAGTGTTCGCGGGTCTCGCGCGGCGCCTTGTGCTGCGCATCCAGAAGCTGGCCGAGCTGGAGAAGCGCAGCCCGCCGCAACGAGCGCCCAGGGTCGCTGCGGTGCGCTCGCAGCTGGAACAGCAGCTCAAGATCCTGGCCCAGGCCCACGGGCAGACGAGCGATGCGCTCGCCAGCACGGAGAAAAACCTGCTGGGGATGGTCCGGGAGCTGACCAAGGAGAGCACGCCATGATCACCGCTCACGAGGTTCTCGGCCTCATCCTCGGCGACAGCCAGCGCATTGCCACCGCCATCAGCACCGGCGCCGGCTGGGAGATCTGGATGCAGGTGGAGCTGGCGTGTCTGTTCCGCGACCGCCACTTCGGGGTCGCCCGCGAGGTGGCCTATCCACCGCCCCACCAGGCGCTGCACCTGGACCTGCTGGTGCAGGACGAGAAGGGACTCCGCTACGCCTTTGAGCTGAAGGTGGAGAGCGCCCAGCACGGCACGCCGGGCGCGATGCTCACTGCGCTCCAGGCGGACCTGGAAAAGATCAAGCTGTTCAATACCGACAACCTGGAAGCTCGGGACGTGATCGGAATCGCCTACAGCGTGCCGGTTAAGGCCGCGCTGGAGCAGTTGGCGGATCGCAACAAGGGCTCGGTGCTGTACGGCGCGAGCCATGACCTGGGTGTCGTGCTGATCGATGCCAACACGTTCGCACCGGCCGAGGGCTATGCCTTGCCGACTGGGGGCGAGGTGAGCGTGGCGGCGGGCGATCCATCCGCGGCACCGGCCGGCTCGGACTGCATCGCTCAGCTCCAAGCTTGCACTCAGCAGTGTGAGAAACAGTACGGCAAGGAGCCCGAGAAGCTCGCGGAGTGTCTTCAAGGATGCATACAGGCTTACCTCAAGTGTCAGGGCGGGGGCTGAGGAGACCGCAAGCTCAGCGCGGAGGAGGAAATCGATGGCCCAGGTTTACGCGGTGGTTCATGATGGCAGCGGCAGCTTCCTGATCGCCCGGAAGGTCGACGCCGCCTACTTCTTCGCACCCACAACCTCTGATGGCAAAGGGGAGGTGAAGTTCGTCCCGAAGTCCCTTCCCGGGGGCGGCTTCCCAGCCTTCCCGGGCGGAGCGCTCAAGCGCGTCGAAAGCAAGGACGGTGATGAGAAGGAGAAGTCGAAGGATGAAGACCCTCGAGTCGGTGCGGAGAGAGAGTTTCGCGAGGAGACGGGGGTCAATCTGCGCGATTACTCCGGCCTCAGCGAGGATCCGGCTCCCTTCCAGTTGGGCTCGGGTGACGACGCCTGCCACGGGATCTACTTCAAGCTCGGCGGCGACGAACTCAGGAAGCTCGCCTTACAGGTCGCCGCCAACCTGGCGGCCGGCACGGGGGCGATGGAGTGGATCCGGGCCTACCCCAGGACCACCTACGAGGAGCTGGCGAAGAAGTTCCCCGCCATGCCGCCCGACAACGAACTCCTCAACGTCGCCGTCTGGACCTTCGAAAAACACTGGGAGCGGATCAAGGTGTGGAAGGACATCAAGGGCAAGAAGGACGGTCTCGACTGGTACTACTACATTCTTCTCAACCTCAAGGACCCGACCTCGAAGGACCTGGAGGAGGCCGCCTCGGGCGCCTCGCACCGCCCACGGCGCCTCGTCAGCCGTTTCGCCCGGCGGCGTCTTGAGCGATCACGAGCGACAGCTGTGGAGCCGACGACCCTTTCCGCCGTCATGCCCGCGCAAGCCCTCACCCCCTCGATCCCCCTCTCCCGGCCCGCCCACACCACGCCTCCGGGAGAGGGGGAGGCCGGAAGGGATCTTGCCGAAACCTCTCTCCCGGAGGTCGGTCTGGACGGGCCGGGAGAAGTGCAGGGATGAGGGCGCTCCCCAACTCCCTTTGTACTAGAATCCCGCCCTAGAAGTCGTTTCCCCCACAAGCCGTTCCCTGGAGTGCCGAGCGCGGTTTCGCCTTGGTGCCCGCCTCGGCCCTTCCGGCAGCGGCCGGAGGCGCGGGCTCGATGGCGTGGCGAGACAGAGCTCGGACCCTGCTCGGTCATGGCCTCGGAGGGCTGCTCCTCGGAGCCGCCGGGGCCGGGCTCGCCCAGGCCGTTGACGGCATCCCAGCCTTCCGTGGCCTCGAGCCCCTCACCGCCCTCCACGTTCCCGCCGCGCTCTGGTTCGGGCCCCTGGGCCTGTTCGGCTCGCTGGTCGGCTCGGCCCTGGTCTGGGCCGGACGGGGGACCCTGCCGCTGGGAGTCCTCGCCGGCGCCGGGCTGCCGGCCGTGGTCGCCCTGGCGGTCTTCCGGCTCGCCCCCGGTACCGGGCGCCAGCTCCCCAACCTCCGCTCGGCGATCGCCCTCCTGCTCGCCGCCTGCCTCGGCGCGGTGCCCGTGGCCGTGCTGCACCTGAGCGCGGGCTCCACGCTGGTGCTGCGGGCCTGGGCGGCGGTGGTGGGCTCGGTGGCCCTGCTGGTGCCGCCGCTGCTGGTCACCCTGGGCCCCTTGCTGCGGCCCTTCATGACCCCCATCCCCGGCGAGGTCCAGCCCCGCCCCTTCCGCCGCTGGATGCCGGTCCAGACCCGAGACCACGCCGGCGGCGAGGCGCTGACCTGGCGTTTCGTTCCGCGGCGGAGGCTGGCCTGGCTGGGGCCTCTCCTGGTGGCCCTCGGCACCGCCGTCGGCGTGCGGGTGCTCGATGCCCGGATCGGCCCCGGCTTCGGCTGGTTGGACCTGGCGCTGCTCATCCCGGTGCTCTGGGTGACCCTCGACTACGGCCTGCGCGGGGGCCTGGTGGCGGCTTCCGCCGTGGCGGCCCTCCACCTCTGGCTGCGCCCGGCGGGCTCCGAGGGCCTGGTGCTCGCCGATCACGCCGCCACTCTGGCCTATTGCACCATCGCCGCCCTAACCGGCAGCGCCCGCCAGCGGGAGGCCCGGCTGCGCGACGAGCTTTCCGAGGCCAATCAGCGGCTGCGCCAGGACCTGGGGCGTACCGTCCAGGCCCTGCGCAGTGCGGTGGCCGCCAAGGACGCCTACACCGAAGGGCACCTGTCCCGGGTGGCGGCCTACGCGGCCGAGCTCGGCGAGCGGTTGGGCCTCGGACGCCGCCTGCTCGAGGACCTGGAAATCGCCAGCCTGCTCCACGACGTGGGCAAGATCGGCATCCCGGAAGGGATCTTGAAGAAGCCTGGCCCCCTGACCGCCGACGAGCAGGTCTCGGTCCAACGCCATCCGGAGATCGGCGCCCGCATCCTCACCGAAGTGGAAGGGCTAGAGCAGGCGGCGGCGATGGTGCTCCACCACCAAGAGCGCTTCGACGGCAACCGAGACGGCGCCTACCCCGGCTATCCCGCCGGTCTGGCGGGGGAGCAGATCCCCCTGGGCGCCCGCATCATCGCGGTGGTCGACGCCTATGACGCCATGACCTCCGACCGGCCCTACCGCCGCGCCCTCTCTCCCAGAGAGGCGGCGGCGCGTCTGTCAGAGCAGAGGGGACGGCAGTTCGACCCCCGGGTGGTGGATGCCTTCCTGGCCCTGATCGTCGAACGGCCCTGGCGGGCTGCCGAGCCCGAGGAGCTGGCCGGCGACGGCGGCCGCGGAACACCGCGGGGCTGGCTGCCGGGCGGCGCGCGGATCTGAGGCTCTCGCCAGCGCCTCAGCGCGAGGCGTTGAAATGCCTCGCTACCCATGGACGTCCCTGGCGGGACGGGGAGATCCCTCGCCTCCGGGCCTGCGGCCCTGCACTCGGGATGACAGCGGCACGTCGTACCGGGCGGCCTCGATGTCATCCAGACCGGATTCTGCGCAGCAGGCGCAGCGGAGGGATCTCCTCGTCCCGCCAGGGACGTTCATGGGTAGCGAGTGACTTCAGTCACTCGGGCCATTGTCGAGAAGTGCATCTCCGCCCCGGAATAGCTCATCGCCGGCCCGCGTTGGTTTGATGCAGCCTTCGCGGCTGTGAGACCATCGCCAGGTACGGATCGAAAGGAGCTGCCATCTCCCAGCCCATCGCCGGTCATCTCCTCGGCCTGCAAGCCTCCGAGCGGCGCGCCCTCGAGCGCACCTTCCGCCGCCGGGTCCCGCCCGAGCAATTCGTTTCCCCGGACCTCGCCCGCCATCTCACCGAGATCTCGGCCAAGATCGGCCGCCAGGTCGGCGTCCTCCTGCGGCGTGACGGCTCCGTGCAGTCCGTCATCGTCGGCGACGCTACCCACCTGATGCTGCCGGACATCGGCCGCCTGCGCGGCGGCACGGGCCGCTTCCGCGGCCTGCGCCTGGTGCACACCCACCTGAAGGGGGAGCCGCTCACTGCCGACGACCTGAACGACCTCGCCCTCCTGCGGCTCGACTTGGTGGGGATGATCGAGGTGCTGCCCGGCGGCCTGCCCGGCCGCGTCGAGGTCGCCCACGTCGACCCGGCGGCCCTCTCGGAGGGCGTCGAGCTGGAAGAGGGAAACGGCCACGGCAACGGCCTCTTCGTGCGCCGCCAGGCCGCGGACCTCTACCGCCTGGACTTCGACTTCGAGGAGACCATCAACGCCCTCGAAGAAGAGCTGGCCCGGGTGGTCGCCGGTAGTGCCGGCGCCGCCGGGGAGGAGAGAGCCCTGGTGATCGGTCTGGTGCCCGACGAGGACCACTTCGCCGAGACCCTCGAGCTGGTGCGCTCGGCCGGGGTGGCCATCGCCGGCACGATGCGCCAGAAGCGGGGCGGCGTCCATCCCAAGACCATGGTCGGTCGGGGCAAGCTCCAGGAGGTGGTGCTCGAGAGCATGCGCCGGGGGGCGACGGTGGCGATCTTCGACGTCGACATGAAGCCCGCCCAGGCTCGCGCTTTCGAGGACGCCACGGGCTTGAAGGCCATCGACCGCACCCAGCTGATTCTCGACGTCTTCGCCCAGCGGGCCAAGAGCCGGGACGGCAAGCTGCAGGTGGAGCTGGCCCAGCTCAAGTACGCCCTGCCGCGGCTGACCGAGAAGGATGCCGGGCTCTCCCGGCTGACCGGCGGCATCGGCGGCCGGGGCCCCGGTGAGACCGTGCTCGAGATCGGCCGCCGGCGCATCCGGGACCGCATCCGCGCCCTCGAGCGCGACGTCGAGGCGATGTCACGCCAGCGCGACCTGCGGCGCCGTCGCCGGCGGCGCGAGGGCATCCCGGTGCTCTCGATCATCGGCTACACCAACGCCGGCAAGAGCACGCTCTTGAACGCCCTCACCCGCTCGGAGGTCGAGGCCGCCGACAAGCTGTTCATGACCCTCGATCCGACCAGCCGGCGCCTGCGCTTCCCGCGGGAAGGGGAGGTGATCGTCACCGACACGGTGGGCTTCATCGCCGACCTGCCGGAGGACTTGGTGGCGGCCTTCCGCGCCACTCTCGAGGAGCTGGCCGACGCCGACCTGCTGCTGCACGTGGCCGATGCCGCCGATCCGCGGGTGGCCGACAAGATCGAGGCGGTGGAGGAGTTGCTCGAAGAGCTCGATCTCGACGCCAAGCCGGTCCAGCGGGTGCTCAACAAGGTCGACCTGCTGCCGGCGGAAACCGTCGAGGTTCTGGCCCGGCGCTTCGAGGCGGTGCCGGTCTCGGCGGTGGCGCGCACCGGCTTTCGCGAGCTGATCGCCACGGCCGAGGGGCGGTTGGGGGCCGAGCGCAGCTGGCTGGCGGGTGCCGGCGCCTGAGCCCGGGAGCACCGATGGACGAGGACCGCCACCCCGATCGCGCCACCGAGGAGGGTTGGGAGGAGCGGGTCGCCGTCGCCGCCTTCAGCCTGCCCTGGGAGGCCGAGGTGGCCCGGGCCCGGCTCGAGGCCGAGGGCATCGACGCCGTGCTCGGAGACGAGCATCTGATTCGCCTCGACTGGTTCGTGTCGCAGGCCGTGGGTGGGGTGAAGGTCCTAGTGCCACGCTCCGAGGCCGAAGCGGCGGCGGCCCTGCTGGCCGAGAGCCGCGAGGTTCCGGAGGTCGGCCTGGCCACCGAGGAGGACGCCCTCGGCGACCCGCGATGTCCCTCCTGTCTGTCGACCAACCTCACCTACGAGCGCTGGTCCCGGGCCGCCTTCGTCGCCAGCCTGCTCTCCCTGGGCTTCCCCATCCCCTGGTTCCGGCCCCGCTACCGCTGCGGTCGCTGCAAGCGGGACTGGAGCCCGGAGGAGGTGGGGGCCACGGCGAGACACCCCCCGTTGCCCCCGGTCGCGCGATAGGATCGGGATTCTTTTTCGGCCGCCGAGGCCGATCTCGAGGGTGAGGAGAGCCTTCCATCATGAGCAGCCCAACCGGCAGCCAACCCGACCGTTACGAACCGGCCGCGATCGAGGGCCGCTGGCAGGAGCGCTGGGCCGCGGACGGCCTGTACCGCGCCGACGTCGACCCCACCCGGCCGAAGCATTATGCCCTGGCCATGCTGCCCTACCCGTCCGGCGACCTCCACATCGGTCATTGGTTCTCCTTCGTGCCCCCCGACGCCCGCGCCCGCTACCACCGGATGAAGGGCTACAACGTGCTCTTCCCGATCGGCTTCGACGCCTTCGGCCTGCCGGCGGAGAACGCCGCGATCAAGCGCAACATCCACCCCAAGGAATGGACCTACGCCAACATCGAGCACATGCGCGGCCAGCTCAAGCGCATGGGGGCGATGTTCGACTGGCGGCGCGAGGCGATCTCCTGCGACCCCGAGTACTACCGCTGGACCCAGTGGTTCTTCTTGAAGCTCCACGCGGGGGGTCTGGCCTATCGCGCCGCCTCGGCCGTGGACTGGTGCCCCTCCTGCAACACCACCTTGGCCCGCGAGCAGGTGGTGGGCGACGACCGGCTCTGCGAGCGCTGCGACACGCCGGTGACCAAGCGCAACCTGGAGCAGTGGTTCTTCCGCACCACCCGCTACACCGAGGAGCTGCTCTCCTACCCCGACCTGGACTGGCCGGAGCGGGTGCG
>JBIOYC010000352.1:0-18095 GCA_044869955.1 Thermoanaerobaculia bacterium
CCCCCGGAATGGACCGTGAGGCCTGTCGAGACGGGCGGAATTGGCGTTCATGGCTACTACGCGGCAAAAGCTCCCCGGCCGGCTCATGGCGGGCCGGCCCTCGGGTCAGGGCCCTCCGCTCAAGGGAAGGTGCTGGTCCAGAGGCCGGTGCCGCCGGACTCAAAGCCGTCGCTGAACAGCGAGCCGTAGAGCACCACTTCGGCGCCGACGTTGCCGATCCCGTTCGCGTTCTCGTTCGGCGAGCCGATCGCCAGGTCGAGGTGGCCGTCGCCGTTGAAGTCGCCGCTCGCCACCGCGAAGCCGAAATTACGGTTGCCCTGGTCCGCCGGCAGGGGGATGCCGTGATAGCCGGCCGTGATGCCGTAGCGGCGGGCGGCCGAGAGCCCGGTGGGGGTGCCCATGATGACGGTCACCACGCCGTCCTGGGGCGCCACTACGAGCTCGCCCGGATGCCCCATCGCCAGGTCGTCCCGGCCGTCCTTGTCGAAATCGCCGGCCGCAAGGGAGAAACCGAGAAGGTCGCCGGCCTCGCTCAGGCCGGCGCCGTGGATGTTGTCCTCCGACCAGGTTGCCGCGGGCGGCGCACCGGGGCCGAAGTACCGGACGAACACTTTGCCCGAGTCGACGGTGGCTTCGTTGTCCTCGAAGGGCACGCCGATCGCCAGGTCGGTGAACAGATCGCCGTCGAAGTCCCCTGCCGCGAGCGAGTAGCCCAGCTGGTCGCCGTCTTCGGGCACGCCGCCGAGATCGGCCTCCGTGAACACCTGGTTGCCGCCGGCCGGAAAGGGGTTGGCATTGCCGAACAGAACGGCCACCGCACCGCGCCCTTGCGCGGAGGGTCCGTCCTCGCCCGGGATGCCGATCGCGAGGTCGTCGTGCCCGTCGCTGTTGAAGTTGCCGGCGGCGAGGGCCCAGCCGAACCAGTCGTCTGTCTCGGTCGTCCCCAGGACGCCCGGCGTGTCCTGGGTGATCGCGACGGTGGTCGACGGGTCGAGCCCAGCGGCCGAGCCGTGGACGATCTGGACCGTGCCGGCGAGAAACAGCTGGGCACCCTCGAACGTCTCCCAGGGGACACCGACCGCCAGGTCGGCGAAGGCGTCGCCATTGAAGCGGCCGCAGGCCAGGCTGAAGCCCAGGATGTCGAACGACTCCGGTTCGCCGGGAATGCCCGCGGTTGCCTGGGTGAAAAACTGCGGGGTGGTCCCCAGCCCGGCGGCGGAGCCGTAGTAGACCTGGACGGCGCCGGCATCCATCGAGCCGTTGACGTCCTCGTTCGGGATGCCGACCGCGAGGTCGTCGAAGCCGTCGCCGTTGAAGTCGCAGGCGGCGAGGGCGCCGCCGAAGTTGTCGCCCGCTTCCGCCGGGTCCGGGCTGCTGCCGCCGATCTGGTTGAGCAGCGTCGAGGCCAGCCCGGTCGCCAGCCCGCTGCCCGGTACGCCATAGCGGACGGCGACCGCCCCGCAGTCCTCGATCTCGAAGCCGACGATGCCGTTGTCGTGCGGCATCCCGGTCGCGAGGTCGTCCGCGCCGTCGCCGTTGAAGTCACCGGCCGCGACCGTGCGGGCGAAGTTGTCGTTGAACTGCGGCTCGAAGAAGAGGAGGTCCTCATTGTCGAAGCGCTGGGCGCCGACGGCGGAGAGCCCGATGGCACCAAACTGCGCACCGAGCGGAAGAGCGATGAACAGGACGAGGAGGCCCAGGGCGAGCCCGCGAAAGGGATCGTGAGGTCGTTCGGGACGGAGGAGATGTACGTTCATGGCCACTACGCGGCAAAAGCTCCCCGCCCGGCTCACGCCGGGCGGCCCGGCGACCGCGAGGGCTCAGCGACTTCGAGCGGCGAGCTCGCCTACCAGCCGGCGCAGCTCGTCGATACGCTCGGGAGGGGTCCCGTGCAGGGCAGCGGCGCCCCCGAGGGCGTCGGCACGCTCCAGCGCCGAGCGGTAGGTGGCGAGCGCGGCGGCCAGCAGGCGCCGGCGCTCCGCCGGCGCCGTGGCCTCTGCCGCCTGCCGCACCAGGACGTCGCCCCGCGCCCGTTCGATCTCGATCCGCGCCCCGGCGAAGGGGCCGGCGCCGTAGCGCTCCTCGGCGGCGGCGAGCACCTGCTCGCCATCCGCCAGCGACCGGAGGGCGAAGGCGAGGTCGCCGGCGGCCGCTCCGAGCTCGGCGGCCCTCTGGCTGTTGGAAAGCCGCCGGATGGAATCCGCCAGAAGGTCGTCGGGATCGGGAGGCTGCGCGGCCTGCAGGGCGGCGATCTCCCGGACGTCGGCGAGCGCCTCGGCATAGCGGCCGAGCGCCTCGAGGGCGTCGGCCCGGGTGACGAGCAGCTGCGCTCGGCGCGCGCCGCGCGCCGCCGGCTCCAGCTCGGGGGTGGGGCGGCGGTCGAACGCCGCCAGGCCGAGCTCGCTCAAGCGCAGCGCTTCCTCGGCGTGATCCGCGCGGATGAGGATCAGGTTGGCCGCCGCCACCTCGGCGAGGAACGCCTCCTGCTCGAGCGCCGCCGGCGGCGGGGAGACGGCGAGCTCTCGCCACAGCCGAGCCGCCGCCACGAAGTGCGGATCGGTCTGCGGGTCGCCGCCGGTCAGGCTGCCGGCGGCGCGGCTGGCGCGCGTGTGCGCGACGGCCAGTCGGTAGCGGAGATAGGGCCGGTCGGGGGCCAGGGCCTCGAGGCTCTCCAACCGGTCGATGGCTTCGCGGGCGCTGGCTTCCGCGCCGCGCCAGTCCCCTGCCCGCGCCTGGGCCCGCCCCAGCGTGCCATGGCTCTCGGCCGCCGCCAGGCGGTCGTCAAACGAGGCCTCCGACCCCGCGGCGAGGCGACCGCGGAGCTCGACCGCTCGCGTCAGCACCTCCACGGCGGCCAGCGGCCGGTCCAGGGAACGGGCGATCGCCGGGTGCATGCCGAACAGGTTCCCGAGCTGTTCGTAACCGGCCGCGAGGTCGGAGAGCAGGCGCGGATCGTCACCCGCCGTCGCCGCCAGCCGGTCGAGGACCTCGGTGGCACGCCGCACGATGGTGCCAGAGACGGCGAGCGAGCCGGGAAGCACGCGGACCTGGTCGTAGATCTCGAACAGCATCGCCTGCGAGAGCTGGTGGAGGTCGGCGACGGTCGCTTCCGCCCGCGCTTGCGCGGCGAGGGCGCGCGAGCGCTGCACTGTGGCCAGCGAGAGCCCGCCCGCGAGCGCGAGGAGCACCGCCGTCGCCGCGGCGAGGGCGATGCGGTGCCGGGCGACGAGCTTGGCGAAGCGGTAGCGGCGGCTGCCCCGGCGCGCCTCGACCGCCTGACCCGCGAGCCAGCGGCGAAGGTCGTCGGCGAAGGCGGCGGCGGAGCGGTAGCGGCCCTCCGGCTCCGTGCGCAGTGCCTTCTGGGTGATCGCGTCGAGGTCCCCCAGAAGCTCGCGCCAGCGCACCGGGGCCGTCCCGGCATCGCCGCCCTGCGCGCGCCGTGCGCTCGAGGGCGGCGGGGGCTCGGCGGGCGTCGCCACGGCGACCGGGGCCGGCCGGCAACCGGCGAGCACCTCGTAGAGCATGATGCCCAGCGAATAGACGTCCGAGGCGATCGTCACTCCTTCCCCCCGTGCCTGCTCGGGGCTGGCGTAGGCGGGGGTCAGGGCACGCAGCTCGGTGCGCGTGGCCGGCGCCGCGGTCTCGTCGGCGTCGAGGATCTTGGAGATGCCGAAGTCGAGCAGTTTGGCACGACCGTCGCGGCCGACCAGCACGTTGCCGGGTTTGAGGTCGCGATGAACGACCAGCCGCCGGTGGGCGAAGTCCACCGCGTCGAGCACCTGCAGGAAGAGCTCGACCTGCGCTCTTGCCCCGAGCGCTCCGCGGCGCACGAAGCTCAGGAAGTCCTCGCCCTCGACGTATTCGAGCGCCAGGTACCAGGTGCCGTCCTCGGCGCGCCCGGCGTCGTAGAAACGCGCGATGCCCGGATGCTCGAGCGCCGCCAGGATGCGGCGTTCCTCGCGAAAACGGCGCTCCACCTCGGTCCCGCCGCCGGCGGGGTTCACCACCTTGAGCGCCACCCGGCGGGTGAAGCCGGCCCCTTGCTGCTCGGCGAGGAAGACCCGGCCCATGCCCCCGCGTCCCAGCTCGCGCAGGATGCGGTAGGGGCCGAGGCGCTCGGCGACGGTGACGGGCGCACCCGCGCCCTCGGCCTGCCGCTGCCAGGGCGGGCGGTCGAGCCATGCCGGCCCGCCGTCGACGGCCAGCAGGCGCCGCAGCTCGCCGGCGACGGTCGGGTGGGCGGCCTCGAGCTCGACGAGGAAGTGTTCACGTTCCCCCGGCGCCATCTCGAGGGCGTGTGCGTAGAGGTCAGGGAGCGTGGGCAGGCCGTCGTCGCTCACGGGCGGGCTTCGATCTCCGCGCGCAGCCAGGCGCGGGCGAACTGCCAGTCCCTCTTGACCGTGGCGGGCGAAACGTCCAGGCACGCCGCGATGTCCTCGACGTCGAGGTCGGCGAAGTAGCGCAGCTCCACCACTCGGGCTTGGCGTGGGTAGCGCGCGGCGAGCGCCGTGAGCGCGCGATCGAGATCCAGCAGCTCGAGGTCGGGACCGCCGCGGGCCGTGAGCGTGGTGAGGGAGCTCGGCTCCGCCTGTCGCTTGGCGGCGCCGTGCGCTCGCGCGTAGTCGAGCAGCACGCGCCGGATCATGGTCGCGGCGAGGCCGAAGAAGTGCGCCCGGTTGCGCCAATCGACCTGGCTCTGGCCGAGCAGCCGGAGGTAGGCCTCGTGCACCAGCGCCGTCGGCTGGAGGGTGTGCTCACCGCGCTCGCTGCGGAACTGCGCCGCGGCGATGCGCTTGAGCTCGCCGTAGACGCTGTCGAGCAAGCGCTCGCCGGCGCCCTCGTCGCCGCGCCGCCACGACCGTAGCAGCTGGGTGACGTCGCTCCCCGCCGACTCCGCCGAGGTCATGGGTAAGTCCCGACTCCTTCACGGAGCATCCTGGCCGGCGAGTCTACTCCAGAGGTCACGCAACAGCCGCCCCCGATGAGCCCGGCGGCGGCCGGCTCGCGCGTAGTGGCCATGACCATGAAATCCATCCGCACTCTCGCTCTGTCGACCGTGATTCTCGCAGCCCTGCCGGCGCGAGCGGCCGTCTGGCCCGGCGCCGCTCCCTGCGCCACCACGCTCCAAGCCTGCATCGACGGCGTGAGCGCCGGAGAGACGGTGCTCGTCGCCACCGACACTCCGGTCGGCGAGGACCTGTCCATCGGAAAGAGCCTGACGCTCACCCACGAGGTGGGGTTCGCGCCGACGATCGCGGGCCAGATGCTCCTCGCGAGCGATGCCTCCCCCGTCGCGATCACCGTCAGCGGGCTCGCCATCGAGGCGCCCATCCGGACGGTGGTACGGACCGGCGACCTCGACCTCCGCCTGCTCGGCAACACCATCACGAGTAACTTCAGCAACCGCTTCGCCGTCGAGCTGACCTCAGACCTCAGCTTGCCGGACACCGGCGACCTCAGCGCGGAGGTCCGCGACAACGACATCCGGGTGACCGGGCCGACCCCCGCCGATGCCTGCGGCGGCGTGCTGCTGGTGCCGACCACCTCGGAGCAGGTCTCGGCAACGATCGTCCACAACTCGCTCTTCGTCGACGGCTGCCCTCAGGGCGCGGGGATCCTCGCCGGCGCCAGCCCCGGCCGTGCGGTCACCGTGGACGTAGTGCGCAACACGCTGGTGGTGCCCAATACCGGCACCGGCATCGCGCTCCAGAACTTCGCCCCGGGACCGACCTCGATCCTCACCGCACGGGTGGTCGGCAACCTGGTGCGGGGAGAGCTCTTCGGGGTCGGGGTCAGCGCCATCGACTCGGCGGGCGGGACGCTGGCGGTCCAGCTCGCCAACAACACCATCGTCGACCACGACACCGGCGTGCTGCTGCTCGCCAACGCCGGCGATCCGATGAGCGGCGAGGCGGCCAACAACATCGTCGCCTTCCATTCCACCGAGGGGCTGGGCATCAGCGCCGCCGGCGTCAGCAACCGCCACAACCTGGTCTTCGGCAACGGCGTCGACAACTTCCCCCCGGGCCCGGGCACGGTCTTCGCGGACCCGCAGTTCGTGGGCGGGCCGAGCTTCCACCTGCTCCCGGGGTCTCCCGCCATCGATGCGGGGGCGAACGACGCCGTGCCCGCGGACTTGACCCTCGACCTCGACGACGCCCCGCGCATCCAGGGCGCTGCCGTGGACATCGGCGCGTTCGAGGAGCTCGCCGGCGAAGGGGGCCAGATCCCCGCCGTCCCGACCCTCTCTCCGCTCGGCCTGGTGCTGCTCTCGACGGCGCTGGCCGGCATGGCCGTCCGGCTGCGGCGGCGGATGAGCTCCTCTTCAACCTAGCTTCGAATCGGACCGGGCGAGCGCTGGCGACGTGTGGCGACCGCGCACCCTCCACAGCCAGTAGAACATCGCGCCGAACAGCAGCAGGATCGGCAGCGCGCGCATCGGTACCGTCGTGAAGGGCTCGGGGAGGAGCTTCGCCACGCGCTCGCGGATCGAGAAGAACGACGCGGCGGCGATGAACAGCGCGAAGCACATCCGCCACAGGTGGCGCGCCAGGCGCCGGCCGCCGCGGGGCAGGCCAGCTCGCAGAACGCGCAGGTCGCCGATCACGGCCAGGAGCGTGACGGTGCCCAGGAAGAAGAACATCGGGAACGGGACGCCGTTGCGCAAGCCCCCGGGGCTGTGGAAGGCCTCGACACCCGCCAGGAAGGTGAAGAGCGTGAAGGCGACCGCGAACACCATCGCCACGACGTCAGTGCCGCGGGTCCACGGCGACACCGAGTGCACGGTGGTCAGCGCGGTGACCACGAAGTAGATCGTGATCAGGCCGCCGAACGCATTGCCCAGCATCCCGGCGGTGATGCCCATGACGAGCACGGCGCAGACGAACAGCAGCCCGCTGCGGCGGTGGAGGTTCCCACCCTTCTTCACGAGCAACGCCACGGCGCCGAGCACCATGGCCAGCCCGCCGGCGACGACGTGGATGGGTAGGAGCATGGACTAGTCCGCCTGGCCACGGCGCAGGCTCCACAGCCCGTGCACCGAGAGGATCGCGGTGAGGATCGCGGTGACTTCGAGCGCGAGGAGGGTCCAGGCGAAGAAGAAGGCTCCGCTTCGATCGGAGATCCCGGCGGTGATGCCTGACTTTCCGCTCATGTGAAGGATGGGGACGCCTGCCGCGAGGAGCGACAGGAGGAGGACGATGACGTACCCCGATCGCCGCTCGGCGAGCACCAGCACCGCGTACAGCCACAGGAGGAGGAAGCCCACCACGGTCAGGTTCGTGAGCCCTCCCGGAGCGATCTTGTAAACGATGTCGTCGGTGATGTGAAACGACGTCAGGAGCATCGAGAACAGAGACGCGATGGCCAAGGTCACGCTGGGTTTCGAGGACATGGGCGCCAAGCTAGCGGCGGCAGGCGCTGGCGAACAGCCCGCTTGCGACGAAGGGCGGATTCGCGCGGACGAACGGCGGCTACGGTCGACGGAGGAGGTGCAGGTAGTTACGGCGCACGGGCAGCACCTCGTCGCGCCCCTCGCGCGCCTCGGCCACGATCTCGAGCTCTGGCCAGGCGTCCGGACGGCTCGGGCTGACGTCAATAGAACCAGCCGGTGCGGAAGGAGACTCCGACGAAGACGAAGAGGACCGAGACCAGAGTCACCAGGAAGACGTGCCAGGCGAGCGAGGTGAGGTTCTTCTCTGAGAGGCGTGGGATCAGGCGCAGCCGCGCATCGAGCGCGAGGCCGACGGTGGTCGCGAGCAGCAGCAGCTTGACGCCGACCAGGGTTGCGAGCGGATCGTCGAACGCGAGCCAGCGACCGAGCTCCGGGACCAAATGGTGCGCCAGCCAGAGCCCGGTGGCGACCTGCACGACGAGCGCCGGGATCCCGATCCGCTCGTAAGCCGACTCGAACTCGAGCAGCTTCGCCGGCGACCGCTCGCGCAGCACACGCGGCAGGATGGTCAGGGCCAGGACCAGGTGGCCGCCGGTCCAGATCGTGGCAGCCAGGACGTGCAGCAACAGGATCGCACCATACATCGTCAGGTCCTCCGGTAGCACGGACGCGCTCAACGTCAGTAGGGTGTGGGAGCTGTTTTCATGATTGTCATGACTTTAATCTTGACAACGGCTCCCGTCAACGCCAGACTGGTTGCGATGACTACCGCTGAGACGATCGCCTCGCCGGGCATCGGCGCGAGCCAGCGCGCGCTGCTCGAAGCGCTCAAGCGCCGAGGTGAGTCGACGCTCGCCGAGCTCGAGAGCTCGGTCGACCTCGCCGCCGAGACAGTGCGCAGCCACCTGCTGGCGCTGACCTCCCAGCGGCTGGTCGAGCGCTCAGGAGAGCTGCGTTCGGGGCCCGGCCGACCGCGCATTCGCTACCGCCTTTCGGCAGCGGGGGACGCCCTCTTCCCGCAGCGCGACCGCGAGCTGCTGCGCGAGATCGCTACCTTCCTCGTCGAAACCGGACACAACGCGCTGCTCGAGGACTTCTTCGCCGAGCGGCTCCGGCGCAAGCGAGCCGAGGCGGAAGCCCGGCTGGCCGCCGTCCCCGCCCACGAAAGGCTCGAGGCCGTCGCGCGTCTGCTGTCCGAGGAAGGATTCCTCGCCGAGGTCGTGACCGACGCCGGCGACGCCGGCCCCCACCTGCGCCTGTGCCACTGCCCGCTGCGCGAGCTGGTCGAGGTTTCGCGTCTGCCCTGTCGCGCCGAGATGGCCCTGGTCGGTGAGCTGCTGGGTAGCGCGCTCCGGCGAGAGAGCTTCATCCCGGACGGCGCGCCGTCCTGCACCTACGGCCTCGAGCCGGCGAAGCCGCCGCGCCCGCGATCCACCCCCGTGACCCGCCGAAGGAGAGCCACCTCATGAACGTCACTGCCGAAAGCCGGGTCGGCGAGATCGCCGCCCATCACCCCCTGGCCACTCGCGTCTTCGCCCGCCACGGCATCGACTTCTGTTGCGGCGGCGGCGTGCCGCTCGCCGAGGTCTGCGCCCAGCGCGGGCTCGACGCCGAGGCCGTCCTCGGCGAGATCGAACGGACGATCGCCGGACCGGGCTCGGACGTCGGTCCGCGCTGGGACGAGGCGCCGGTCGCCGAGCTGGTTCGCCACATCCTCGACCGCTACCACGCGCCGCTGCGTGAGGAGCTGCCTCGCCTCGAGTCGATGGCGCGCAAGGTCTTCCGCGTCCACGGTGACAAGGACCCTCGGCGGCTCGGCGCCCTGCTCGAGAGCTTCCTCCGTCTCAAGGCGGAGATCGACGGGCACCTGCGCGAGGAGGAGGAGGCGCTCTTCCCGCCGATTCTGGCCGGCGGGCAGGGAGCGGCCCCACCGGTCGCGCCCTTCGTCGACGATCACCAGCGCGTCGGTCGCGAGCTCGGCCGCATCCGCGAGCTGACGGACGACTTCCGCGTGCCAGAAAACGCCTGCAACACCTGGAACGCGCTCTGGCACGGGCTCGCCGCGCTCGAGACCGACTTGCACGAGCACATCCACCTCGAGAACAACGTCCTGTTCCCGCGCCTCGGCGTGGCTTAGCTCATCGCGCAGTGGCGCAGCGCGCGTCGTGCGCCGGCGCTCAGTTGCCGTCGTCGAGAAACCGGTTACGGCAGCCGCGGTGCTAGGCTGTGCCAGCCATGAGGGTCGTCATTCCCTATCCGATGCAGACCGTCCCCGCCGTCGAGCCTGCCTCGCTCGCCGCCGTCCTGTCCGAGCTGGCCGATATCGCGGCTGAAACCCTGGAGCTCCAGGAGGTCTTCGATCGCGTAGCGACGGCGATCCGCCAGATCATCCCGCTCGACAACATGGGTGTGGTGCGCATCCTCGAGGGCCAGTGGGCGGTGCTGCACGCGACCACCGTGCCGTGCGGCCGCGGCGACGGCGACGCCGACTGCTCCGAGCCCGAGCCGCTGACCTCCTGGTCACCCCGCCTGCGCCCCCGGCCGGGACCGATTGCGCGCGTCAACGACGCCACCCTCGAGCTCAACCCGCAGTTCCCGCTCGACGCCCTGATCATCGAGAAGGGGGTCCGCTCCTCGATGTGGGAGCCCTTCCGTCTGGGGGACAAATTCCACGGCGGCGTCTGGGTGAGCGGCTACCAGCCCCACGCCTTCACCGCCGAGCACCAGGAGCTGCTGCGGCCGATCGCCGCGCTGCTCGGCTCCGCGGTCGAGCATTGGCGGATCTGGGACGCCGAGCGCCGGCGCCGGGAGCGGCTCGAGCAGCTCGAGGAGCGGCTGGGTTCGTTCGCCGAGTCTCTCGACGTCCGCGACGTCTTCACGCGCGTCTCCGAGAGCATCCGCCCGATCCTGCCCAACGACCTGATGGTGCTCATCGAGATCGACGCCAAACACCGCACCCTGCGCATCGTCGCCTCCTGCGGCGAGGCGGACGTCCCACTGCCGACGGACCCCATGCCCCTCTCCGAGCAAGAGCTGGCCACCATGCCCCGGCACACGGCCATCGTGCACGACCTGCGGGCCGAGATGGCCGGCCCGACCGAGCGCGAGCGGCGGCTGGTGGCGACCGGGATGCGCTCCTGGCTGAAGGTACCGGTGTGGACCGGCGACGAGGTGGCGGGGGGCCTGGGCTTCTTCTCGCGCGAGGTCTCTCGCTACCGCGACGAGGACGTCGAGGTGGCGGTCCGCCTGGCCGACCGCGTCGGCCTGATGCTCTCCCACCAGAGACTGGCCGAAGAGGCGAGGATCGCCGGCGAGGCTCGCGAGCGGGCCGCACGGCTCGAGGCGACCGTCGAGACCCTGACCCGCGAGCTCGAGCTGCGCGGGCGGGGGCGGGTCGTCGGCGTCTCCTCGTCGTGGAAGGAGGTGCTGACCCACGTCAGCCGCGTGGCGCGGTCCGAGACGACGGTGCTCGTCACTGGCGAATCGGGGACGGGCAAGGAGATCGTCGCGCGGCTCGTGCGGCAGGGGTCGCCGCGGGCCGCCCGGCCCTTCGTCGCGGTCAACTGCGCGGCGCTCCCCGAGCAGCTGCTCGAGTCCGAGCTCTTCGGCCACGAGAAGGGAGCCTTCACCGGCGCCATCTCTCAGCGGATCGGCCGCATCGAGCAAGCGGCGGGCGGCACTCTCTTCCTCGACGAGATCGGCGAGATGAGCCCGGCCGTGCAAGCGAAGCTCCTGCGCGTGCTCGAGGAACGCGAGCTCCAGCGGGTCGGTGGCACCCGTACCCTGCGCGCCGACGTGCGGGTCATCGCGGCGACCAACCGCGACCTGCCGGCGGCGATCGCGCGTGGCCTCTTCCGCGAGGATCTCTACTACCGGCTGAACGTCTTCGAGATCCGCATCCCGCCCCTGCGCTCCCGCTCCGCCGACGTCCTGCCGCTCGCCGAGAGCTTTCTCGAAGAGCTCGGACAAACCATGGGGCGCCCGGCGGCGGGGATCTCTCGCGACGCTCGCGACTGGCTCCTCGCCTACCCCTGGCCGGGTAACGTGCGCGAGCTGCGCAACGCCATCGAGCGGGCCATCCTGCTCTGCGACGGCGGCCTGATCACCCGCGACCACCTGCCCACGCCACTCGCCCCGCCGGCACCGGCCCGCGACGGCGAGGCCAGCGTCGCAGCGCCCCTGCCCACGGGGGGCGTGGACCTCGACGAGGTCGAGCGCGGTTACGTCGAGCGGGCGCTCGCCGAGGCCCGGGGCAACAAGTCGAAGGCCGCCCGCCTCCTCAAGCTCAGCCGCGCCCAGCTCTACTCCCGCCTCGAGAAGCACGGCCTGACCTCCTGACCCGCTCGCCCTCCGGGGTGTGCGGTTGTCGATGGATCGACAACCTGTCGATTTCTCCGCACCCGGGCGCCCTTCCCGCACGCCTCCCCGTCCCCTTTCTCGACTGCAAGCCTCCTGAAACCAAGGACTTCCGCATCGGCTCTCGAGCCGGCACAGCCTGGCACGGTCCTTGGGATGGTCTCGCTGCCACGCGGAGCGGATGTCGAAATCGCGCCGCGTGGATCGACGAAGGAATGAGAAAGGGGTTCGAGAGATGAGCCAGCGCAACGTCGAGCGGGTGGTGGGGCGCCTCGTCACCGACGAGGGGTTTCGGCGCCGCTTCTGGGAAGACTCGACGGCGACCCTCGCCGAGCTGGCCGAGGCCGGCTGCGAGCTCAACCCCTGTGAACGGCACGCCCTGCGCTCGATGACGCGGAAGTCCGTCGAGGAGTTCGTCGCCGCGATCGATCCCCGCATCCAGAAGAGCGACTTACACGGAGGAGAGCAGTGAGCAGACCACGCATGACGAAGGGCGCCCTCCCGGCACTCTTGTTTCTGAGCTTCGCCAGCACGTCCTACGGCGCCGATCGGGCGCTCGGCCTCGAGGAGGCGTTGCGCCTCGCTCTCGAGCACAACGAAGGAATCCTCATCCAGCGGGAGGCGTTGGTGGCCGCAGACGCCGGGCTGACCGGCGCCGAGGGCGCCTACGATCCGCTGCTGACCGTCGACGCCGGGTGGCGGCAGCAGAGCCCACCGGTCAACTCGTCGTTCTCGGGCGCGCCGGCGGGGGAGCTCTCCCCCACCACCGAGACCACCGAGACGGGAGTGGCGCTCGAGCAGCTCCTGCCGACGGGCGCCACGGTTCTGGTGCGCGCCACGGCGAATCGCGTGGAGACCGACGGTCTCTTCGGCCTGCTCTCGCCCGCCTATGGCACGCAGGCGGGCGTCGAGCTGCGCCAGCCGCTGCTGCGCAACCGGGCGATCGACCCGGCGCGCTTCCGCATCCGGGTGGCCGCGACGGACCGTGCCGGAGCCTCGGCTCAGCTCGAACGCGAGCTCTCCGACACCGTGGCGGCCGTCGAGCAGGCTTATTGGACGCTGGTCGCGGCGGGGCGCGAGGTCGGCGTCCGCGAGGAGGCGATGAGGCTCGCCGAGGAGCAGCTCTCGGAGACCCAGGTGCGCATCGAGACGGGCGCCGCTCCGGAGCTCGAGATTGCCCAACCGAGGGCCGAGCTCGAGCGCCGCCGCGGTGAGCTGCTCGCCGGACGAGAGGCCGCGACCCGCGCCGAGAACACCCTGAAGCGGCTGATCCTGAGCGACGACGACCCGGCACCCTGGAGTGACCACCTGGTGCCGGACCAGGGATCCGCGCCCCTGGTCACCCCGGTCGACGTCGCCGCGGCCATGGAGAGGGCGCTCGCCTCGCGACCGGAGCTCGCGCTCTTCGAGGCCGTCGTCGCCCGGCGGCAGGTCGAGAGCCTGCTGGCGCGCGATGCCATCCGCCCCTCCCTCGACGCGGTGCTCTCCTACGACCGCTTCGGTCTCGCCGGCGACCGCAACGACGCCGTCGCCACCACTCCCGGGGTGCCGAGCGAGGTGCCGCGGGAGCTCGAAGGGAGCCTCGACCAGTCGCTCGAGCTGCTGCGCGACGGCGACTTCGACGACACCCGTCTGACCCTCGTCTTCTCGCTGCCGCTGGGCAATCGCGAGGCGCGCGCCGGGGCGACGGTCGCGAAGAGCGCCGAGCGCCAGGCCGAGGCCGACCTCTCGCGTCTGCGCAAGGCCATCCGCGCCGAGGTGCTCGACGCCGCCGCGGCCCTCGACACCGCCGGACAGCGGATCGAGGCGGCGCGGGCGGCCCGCGAGGCGGCCGAGGTGCAGCTGGTCTCCGAGCGTGATCGCTACGGCGCCGGCCTCTCGACCAACTTCCTGGTCCTGACCCGGCAGAACGACCTCTCCCGCGCCCGCCTCGACGAGATCGCGGCGCAAACCGACTACCGCCGCGCGGAAACCGAGCTGGCTCGGGTCAGCGGGACCCTGCTCGCGGCGCGCAACATCGAAGTGAAAACCCAGCTGAGCGTCGATCCGCAACCGGATCGCAGGCAGCAGACTCGAACCCGCTAAGGAGAGAGTGGAATGAGAAAGAGAATGCTGATCGTGGTTGGGGCGATGGTGCTGCTGATCGTCGCCCTCGGCTCGTCGAAGTACTTCCAGATCCGGGCGGCGATGGCAGAGTTCGCCGCCTTCCAACCGCCGCCTGAGGCGGTGACCACCGTCGTCGCCAGCGCCGAGGAGTGGCCGAGCACGCTGCGGGCGATCGGCTCGGTGGTCGCCGTGCAGGGAGTGACGGTGAGCGCCGACCTGCCGGGGATCGTCGAGCGAATCTCCTTCGAGTCCGGCAGCTCGGTGCGCCGAGGGGACCTGCTCCTCCAGCTCGACACCAGCCAGGAGAAGGCGCAGCTCGCCGCCGCCGAGTCGGCCTGGAAGCTCGCGCAGGTCAACCTCGCGCGCATGAGCGGGCTGCGGCAGAAGGGCGTCAGCTCGCAAGCCGAGCTCGACCAGATGCAGGCGCAGGCTGAGCAGGCCGAGGCCCGCACCGGCGAGATCCGCGCCACCATCGAGCGCAAGCGCATCCGCGCACCGTTCGACGGCGTGCTCGGCATCCGCCAGGTCAACCTCGGGCAGTACCTCAATGGTGGCGATCCCGTGGTGTCGCTGCAGGCTCTCGACCCCATCTTCGTCGACTTCGCGGTGCCTCAGCAGGATGTCGGGAGGCTCGCCATCGACCACGAGGTGAGCCTCAGCGCCGAGGGGCTCGAGGCGACGACCGCGTCGGGCCGCATCGACGCCCTCGACTCGGTGGTCGACGAAGCCACCCGCAACGTGCGGGTGCGGGCCCGGTTCTCGAACTCGCAGCGCAGGCTCCGTCCCGGGATGTTCGTCGAAGCCCAGGTGGCGCTCGGCGCCGTCCAACGCAGCGTCACGCTGCCCACCTCGGCGATCAACTACGCGCCCTACGGCGACTCGGTCTACGTCGTCGAGGAGATGGTCGCGCCGAACGGTCAGAGCTATCGCGGGGTGCGCCAACAGGTGGTGAAGCTGGGACCATCGCGCGGCGACCAGGTGGCGGTGCTCTCCGGCCTCGAGCCGGGAGAGGAGATCGTGACCTCGGGCGTCTTCAAGCTCCGCCCGGGTGCCGCCGTCCTGGTCAACAACGAAGTCCTGCCGAGCAACAGCGCGACCCCTGATCCGGAGGACAGCTGATGAAGCTCACCGATCTCTTCGTCCGCCGGCCGGTGCTGGCGATCGTCGTCAATCTGGTCATCCTGATCGCTGGCCTGACGGCGATCGGATCGCTCTCGGTGCGCCAGTTCCCGCGCAGCGACATCGCGGTGATCCGGGTCACCACCGCCTACGTCGGCGCCAACGCCGATCTGGTGCGGGGCTACATCACGACACCCCTCGAGCGGGTCATCGCCGCGATGGACGGCATCGACTACATGGAGTCGTCGAGCGCCCAGGGCGTGAGCACGATCACCGTGCACCTGAAGCTCAACCACGACACCAGCGCGGCGCTGACTCAGATCCAGGCCAAGGTGGCGCAGGTGCGCAACGACCTGCCCCCCGAGGCCGAGGCCCCGATCATCGAGCTCGAGACCGCCGACAACCAGTTCGCGGCGATGTACCTCGGGTTCTCGTCGAAGGACCTCGACCCGAACCAGATCACCGACTACCTCACCCGGGTCGTGCAGCCTCGCCTCTCGGCGATCTCCGGAGTGCAGCGCGCCGACATCCTGGGCGGCCGCACCTTCGCCATGCGGATCTGGCTCAAGCCCGACCGCATGGCGGCGCGGGGCATCTCCCCGTCGGACGTCGAGCAGGCGCTGGCGGCGAACAACTACCTCTCCGCCCTCGGCCGCACCAAGGGGTCGATGGTGTCGGTCAACCTCATCGCCAACACCAATCTCGAAACCCCCGAGGAGTTCCGGCAGCTGGTGGTCAAGGAGAGCGGGGGGGGCGGCGTCGTGCGCCTCGGTGAGATCGCCGACGTCGCCCTCGGCGCCGAGAACTACGATCAGGAGGTTCGTTTCAACGGCGAGAGCGCGACCTTCATGGGGGTGTGGGTCCTGCCCACGGCCAACAGTCTCGAGGTGATCGGCAAGGTGCGAGAGACCATGCCCTTCATCCAGGCCCAGCTGCCGGCCGGCATGACGGCCGGCATCCCTTACGACTCGACGGATTACATCCGCAGCGCGATCGAGGAGGTCTTGAGCACCCTCACGGACACCTTGCTGATCGTGATCGTGGTGATCTTCCTGTTCCTGGGGTCATTGCGCTCGGTGATCATCCCGGTGGTGGCGATCCCTATCTCGCTGGTCGGCGCGGTCTTCCTCATGTTGGCCGGCGGCTTCACCATCAACCTGCTCACCTTGCTCGCCATCGTGCTCTCGGTGGGGTTGGTGGTCGACGACGCGATCGTCATGGTCGAGAACGTCGAACGCCACCTCCAGCTCGGCAAGAGCCCCTTCCAGGCGGCCCTGCACGCGGCCCGCGAGCTGGTCGGCCCGATCATCGCCATGACCATCACGCTCGCCGCCGTCTACACGCCGCTCGCCCTCCAGGGCGGGCTCACCGGCTCGCTCTTCCGCGAGTTCGCCTTCACCCTGGCGGGCGCGGTGATCGTCTCGGGCGTCGTGGCCCTGACCCTCTCGCCGATGATGGGCTCGAAGCTCCTGCGCGCCGGCGCGGCCGACCGCGGCTTCGCCGGGGTCGTCAACCGACGTTTCGAGAGCCTCCGCCAGCGCTACGCGAAGCTCCTCGCCGGCACTCTCCAGTACCGGCCCGTGGTCTTCGTGCTCTGGATCCTCGTGGTCCTGCTGATCGTCCCGTTCTATCTCTTCTCGCAGCGCGAGCTGGCGCCGGCGGAGGACCAGGGGGTGGTCTTCGGCATCATCCAGGGCTCGGCCAACTCGACGATCGATCAGACGAAGCTCTTCGCCAATCAGATGGTCGACACCTTCGAGACCTTTCCCGAAGCCCACGCGACGTTCCAGCTCACGTTTCCGACCGCCGGCTTCGGCGGCATGGTGACCAAGCCGTGGAAGGAGCGCGACAAGAGCTCGGCGGACCTGCAGCTAGAGGCTTCGCAGAAGCTGGCGAAGATCCCGGGCGTGCGCATCATCCCGATCACCCCGGCACCGCTGCCCGGCGGCGGCGACTTCCCGGTCGACCTGGTGATCGCCTCGACCGCCGAGCCGGAGCAGCTCTACGAGCTCGCCAACCAGCTGGTCGGCAAGGCCTTCCAGAGCGGCCTCTTCATGTTCGCCGACGCCGACCTGAAGTTCGATCAACCGCAGGCGGAGGTGGTCTTCGACCGCGACAAGGTGCGCTCGCTGGGCGTGGACCTGAGCCAGACCGGGCGAGATCTCTCGATCCTCCTCGGCGGCAACTACGTCAACCGCTTCAGCATCCAGGGACGCAGCTACAAAGTCATCCCGCAGATCAAGCGCAGCGAGCGGCTCACTCCGGATCAGCTGAGCGAGATCTACGTCACCGGTGGGGACGGCGGTCTGGTGCCGCTCTCGACCTTCGCCACGCTCAAGTCCAGCACCGAGCCCCGTGAGCTCAAGCGTTTCCAGCAGCTGACGGCGGTTCGCATCCAGGGCGTGATCCCTCCCGGCGTCGCGCTCGATCAGGCGCTGCGCCTGCTCGAGACGGAGGCGGCCAAGGTGCTGCCGCCGGGCTTCACCCTCGACTACGCCGGCGAGTCGCGGCAGCTGCGAACCGAAGGGAAGAAGTTCCTCGGCACCTTCCTGCTCTCGGCGATCCTCATCTACCTGGTGCTCGCGGCTCAGTTCGAGAGCTTCCGTGACCCGTTCATCGTCCTCGCCGGCTCGGTGCCGCTGGCGCTCTCCGGGGCGCTGCTCTTCTCGTTCCTCGGCTTCACGACACTCAACATCTACAGCCAGGTGGGTCTGATCACGCTGGTGGGGCTGGTGGCCAAGAACGGCATTCTGATCGTCGAGTTCGCGAACCACTTGCAGGCGGAGGGGAGGAACAAGCTCCAGGCGGTGATCGAGGCCGCGACCACGCGTTTGCGGCCGATCCTGATGACCACGGCGGCGACGGTCGTCGGCCACTTCCCGCTGGTCTTCGCCAGCGGACCCGGCGCGGGAGCCCGCAATTCGATCGGCATCACGCTGGTCACCGGGATGATCATCGGCACCGGCTTCACCCTCTTCGTGGTGCCCTCGATCTACGTGCTGGTGGCGCGCACCCGGAGGTCGGAGGCCGAGGCGAGGCTCGAGGAGACCCTTCCCGGCCTGGCCGAGCCCGCCGTCTGACGGTCCGGCGGCCGACCCGCGTCCGGCGACCAGCACGCATG
>JBIOYC010000353.1:0-46153 GCA_044869955.1 Thermoanaerobaculia bacterium
CGTCGAGCCGCTCGGCGGGAACGTCGGTGAGCAGGAAGTTCTGCCGCCGGGTGAAGCGGATGCCCAATCCCAAGGGCTCGGCGAGGTCCGCCAGGGCCGCCATCTGGCCGGCATCGATCAGACCCAGGAAGACCGGGAAGCCGACCACGAAACGCCCCGGTTCCTTCTGGGCGGCGACGCCCACGTGATCCTGCTCGGTGACTGGCCCCTGGGGTACCGAGCCGTCCTCGAGCCGCCGGCCGAGCCGCTTTTCGACTTCTTGGCGCAGCGTCGGCACGCCGATGCGGTCGACCAGGAACTTGAAGCGAGCCCGGGCGCGGGAGCGCCGGCTCTCGAGGTCCTCCTTCCAGACCTCGACCAGGGCGGCCAGGACCGGCAGGACCTGCTCCACGGGGACGAAGACCCCGAGGTCGTCCGCCAGGCGGGGCCAGGTGGCGAGACCGCCGCCCACCCGCACGGCGAAGCCGGGCCGCTCCGCGGAAACGGTGCCCACCAGGGCGATGCAGTGGATCTCCGGGGCGTTGCATTGGTGAGGGCAGGCGGCGAGGGTGATCTTGTGCTTGCGCGGCAGGTCACCCCAGGCCTTCTGGCCGGTGAAGAAGGCCGAGACCTCCTCGAGCACGGGGCGCACGTCGAAGAGCTCCTCGGCGAGCAGGCCCGAGACCGGGCAGCCGGTCAGGTTGCGCACGGTGTCGCCACAGGCGCTCGCGGTGGTCATGCCGGCGGCGGCGAGACGGCCGAGGATCTCGGGCAGGCTGCCGAAGGCGAGGTTGTGGAGCTGCAGGCACTGTCGGGTGGTAATCTCGCCGTAGCCACCTCCGAACTCACGAGAAAGACCGGAAAGGGCGCGGAGCTTGACCGGGGTGATCACTCCGCCGGGGACCTTCACCCTCATCATGAAGAAGCCGACCTTCGGCTTGTCGTGGTACAGGCCGTACCATTGGAGGCGAACGACGTCCTCCTCGGAAACCTCCTCGTAGCCTCGAGCCACCAGGGCCGGCAGCTCGGGCAGCAGATCGAAGGGCGCCTTCTCGTGCTTGATGCGCTCGACGTAGTTCTTCTTGCGGATCAGCTCCCAGCTCAGCTCCGGTGCAGGTTCCAGGCTCACGGTGGCTCCTCTCGCTTCGGCCAGGGAACCAAATTGTTACCAATAGAGTCACCAATGTCAACAATGGGTCGAGAGCCCGACTCGACCGGTATCGTGTGACGGCTGCTGGCGGGTCAGAGGTCCCGGATCTGCTCGGAGATCTCGCGCAGCTCGGCTTCGTGAGCGAGCAGCAGAGAGAGCAGCCGGGGATCGAAGTGCGAGGGTTGGGAGCGGTGGTCCCCGGAGACCAGGATCCGCCAGGTCGCCTCGTGGCTGAGAGATGCCTTGTAAGAGCGGCGGCTGCGGAGGGCATCGTAGCTGTCGACCAGCCGGACGATCCTCGCCTCGATGGGGATCTCCTCGCCGGCGAGCCCCCAGGGATAGCCGCTGCCGTCCCAGTTCTCGTGGTGGCAGAGGGCGATGGTGCGCGCGATTCGCGCGAGCGGAGACCCGAAGCCTTCGAGGAGCCGAGCGCCAACCAGGGGATGGAGCTCGACGATCCGCGTCTCCTCGACGGTCAGGGGGCCCGGCTTCCGCAGGATCTGCCGGTCGATGGTGAGCTTGCCGATGTCGTGGAAGCGCGTGGCTTCGGCCACCAGGCGTGCGCGGCGCGGCGCCATGCCGGCGGCCAGAGCCAGCATCTCGACGTAGATCGACAAGCGGTGAAGATGAGCCGCCGTCTCCTGGTCCCAGGAGGTGGAGAGCTCGAGCAAGCAGGCGAGCACTTCCCGCTCTGCCGCGAGGTCGGCGCAGCCGTGGCTGCGGGCGAGTTTGCCGATCAGCTCCCGCAGGGTCGGATCGGCGATGGCCTGACCTACACGCGGTAAAGCGCCGGGAGACGGGTCCGCGGGAACGGGGGCGTTGGCAGCGAAGTCGGACATTCGGAGCTGTCTGGTGATCGGCTTGCCGGCAAGCTAACGGTTCTTTCTTACGAACCGGATTAACGGGGTTCGAGCTCCCTAGAAGCGCAACTCGTCGAGGCCGGCGGCGATCTGCTGGAAGCTCTCGGCGGTGCCCGGCCCCAGGCCCTCGTCCAGGACCCAGGGCAGGAGGCGGTTCGAGAGGATCTCGCGCAGCTCGGCGAGGGCGTCGAGGGAAGCAGGGGAGCCGGTGTCGAGCCTCGAGGCGAGAAAGCCCAGAATCGACAGCTCGGCGCCGACCTGCTCCTTGACCTGGACCACCGCGTCGACCAGCTCGACGATCCCCGACAGCACGGGAGCCGAGCAGGGCGCCGGGACCAGCACTTCGGATGAGGCGGCCAGAGCGTTGAGGGTCAACGTTCCCAGGGAAGACGGAGTGTCGATGAGCAGGAAGTCGAAGGGAACCGGGTAGGCCCGCAGGGCCAGGCGAAGACGATCTGGGGGCAGGACGGTGCCGGCCTCGGGCGGCGCGCCGTCCCGCAGCAGTGGGCTGGCGGGAAGCAGGAAGAGCTTCGGCCGGAGCCGCCGCGTCATCGCGGGAAGCTCGGCGAGCCCCGCCCGTAGCACGGTGTGGACGCTGTGCTCGAGCGTAGCCGGATCAACGCCCAGCGTGCAGGTCAGGTCCGCCGAAGGCACCAGATCGACGAGAAGCGCGGTGTGGCCGCGCTCGACCAGGGCTTGGCCCAGGCGGACGGTGGTGGTCGTCTTGCCCGATCCGGGGCGAGGGTTGGCGATGGTCAGGATCCGAGGCATGAGCCGCGAGCCGGATCAGGAGCGCGGCCTGAGACGCTGCCTCAGGGACGCGGGCCGCGAGCGGCGAGGGAGTCGGTCGTGACCGCAGAGGCCAGGGAGTGGAGCGTTTCCGGCGCCAGCCGGCCAGGATGCCGCCGCTCGAGCTCTTCCAGCACCGAGCGGCCCCAGGTGCCGAGGCTGGCTCTCAGCGAGTCCGCCGGCAGACTGGCGAGCACCCGATCCGCGCCCGGGGGCACGCTCAGGCCCCCGTCCGAGCCAATCTCGAACAAAGAGATCATCGGCAGGGTCTCGAAGAGGTCCGCTCGCACCTGCTCGAGCAACTCGGCGAGCTCGCCCTCCGCGAGGAAGGAGGTGGTCTCGTCGGCCAACCGGTCGAAAACGCCCAGAGTGTCAGTGAGGGGATCGATCTCGATCGCGGGGCCGAAAAGCTCGTCGAGGCCGTCCTCCTGGGGCGAGGAGCCGCTTCCCGCTGCCGGCGCCAGCGGGCGGGTGTCGAGGGCGGTCGATGGGCGCGTCGGCTGCGCTGGGGCCGCGGTGGGCTTGTTGCCCAGAGGCAGGAAGCTGCCCACGGTGAGGAACAGCTCATCGTCCTCACTGGGTACCGGCAAGTGCTGGGTCAGGCCCATGCGAAGAGCGCGACGACGGTCCTCGGAGCCTGGTCGCACCAGCACCAGGATCGGCACCTGAGGCTTCCCGGCCGAGCTCGAGCGCAGCTGTCCGAGCTCGTCAGGGGCCGCCTCGCATTCGGCGATGCCGACGAGGAGCAGGTCCGGACGGGAAAGATGGAAGATTGCCATGGCATCGCGGATCGACAAGGCGGTGAGAGCTCGTACGCCGCGCTCGCGCAGAGAGTGCGCGAGCAGGCGTGCCAGCTCCCCGTCGTCGTGGACGATGGCAATGGTGGGCGGGCGGCTCTTCATCACCGGGTCTGCGGAATCGCGGGCTGAGTGGCCAGGAAGGTAGCGGACCTTCGTTACCGTGCAGCTTACGCTTCGCAGGGTGCTGCGCAGCCGACGCAGTCGCTGCGCCACCGAGACGCTGACAGCCTTTGCTCCGGATGCTACACTTCCTTTAGTTGGATCTAAAGAAACCTGACAAAGGAGATCAAGGATGTCGCAATCCCCCGCCACTCCAGCCGGCTGTCGTGTTCTGATCGAACGTCTGGATCAGGCTCTCGGCTCGACGGTGGGGCCCGAGGCGAGGACGCGGGCGGTCCGCGACGTCCTGACCGAGCTCATCCACAACGGCTCGATCGAGCTGCCGTCAGAGCTCACCCGGCCGAGCCCGGACGGCTATGCTCGCCGCCTGATCCACACCAGCGAGCGGCTCGGCTACGTGGCTCTCGCCATGGTCTGGGGGCCCGGACAGGGCACTCCCCTCCACGATCACGCCGGGCTGTGGTGCGTCGAGGGCGTGCTCACGGGGCAGATCGCCGTCAGCCAGTACGACCTGGTCGAACGCCAGGGCCCACATTGCCGCTTCGTGGCCCAGGGCTGTGAGGTTGCCGGGGTCGGCAGCGCCGGCCGGCTGATCCCTCCCTTCGACTACCACACCATCGCCAACGCCTCGCCGGATCAGTCCTCGATCACCATCCACGTCTATGGTGGCGAGATGTCCCGCTGTTCGATCTTCCTGCCGCTGGGTGACGGCTGGTTCGAGGAGACCGAGCGGGTCCTCAAGCTGACAGCGTAGCTCGCTACTCCGCGTAGATCCGCAGCCGGGAGCCGATCTCGTCGGCCATGCGCAACGTGGCGGCGAGCTCGGGGTGGCGCACCACCAGGAAGCCGTCCGAGACCAGGGTGTTGCGCCAGTCGCGCCGGCGGGCGCCGATCGGCAGCAGGTTGTCCCACACCAGCCAGGGGCCGCACAGACGGCGGATGTGCTCGTAGCCGTGGACCTGGCGGATGACACCCGTGCCCTCGGCCCGCTTGTAGACATTCGCCACGTTGTAGAGACGCCGGACGTCCTCGCTGAAGCGCCGGAAGCAGATCGCCTCGGCCCAGCCTCGGAAGACGTCGATGTCGCAGGCGAAGTTCATCTGGTCGACCTGGTGAGCGCCCGGGGGTCGCGCCCCGATCTCGCCGAAGACCACCTCGCCGTCGGCCTTGCGGTACCACTCCATGTGCGTGAAACCGGATTCGAAGGACAGGGCCTGGAGCACCGCGTGGCCCATGGCCACGCCTTCCGCGAGGTCAGGCTGGTCGACGTTTCGCAGGGCCACGACCTGAGGGCTGATCCACTCGGTCGAGCGGGCGACCAGGGGCCTCGGGCGGTACCAGGCAATGTTGTAGTAGGCCGGCACGCCGGCGATCGAGATGGTGTCGAAGGTGAACTCCTCGCCGTCCACGAACTCCTCGACGGAGACCTCCGGCACGTGGCGCAACCGAGGAAGGGACTCTTTCAGCTCGCTGGCGTCGTGGACCCGATAGGTGTCGGCCGAGCCGGCGCCGGCGATCGGCTTCAGGATCAGGGGGAAGCCGATCGTCTCGGCGGCTTCCCAGCAAGCGGCGGCGGTGGTGGCCGAAATGTGGCGTGGGGTGCGGATCCCGGCGGCGTCCAGCACTTGCTTCATCCGCTCCTTGTTACGAAAGGCGAGCGCTTGCTCGCGGGTGAGGCCCGGCAGACCCAGCGACTCGCGGAGGCTCGCGGCGAGCAGCACCCCCGGCTCCCACAAGCTCTCCACCCGGTCCGGCACCTGGCTTCCCAGCCACGCGCGGACCTGTTCGACCACGGCCTGCTCGTCCCACAGGTTGCGCACCTGGAGATAGGCCGAGAGGCTGCTTTTCGCCGGCTCCGGGATCGCTCCGGGCGGCTGGTCGCCGACCCCGAGCACCTCGGCGCCGACCTCCGCAAGGCCGCGGGCGAAGCTCGGCATCTCGCCGGGATACCCTGGGGAGAGCAGCAGCACTTTCATGGCGGAGTCCTTTCCGGGAAGCCGCGGGGATTATAGCCCTCGCCCCCGGAGGCGCTTCGACGAGGGTCCGCGCTCCTCAATCTCGCGGTCTGACCACCTTCTCGACCGGTCCGAGCAGCAGGCCGGGATCGATGCGGGCGCCGCGCCAGCGTAGGGCGAAGTGGAGGTGGGGGCCGGTGGCCCGGCCCGTGGCGCCGACGGCGCCGATCCGCTGGCCGCGTTTGACCTCGGCGCCTGCGGCCACGTCGATGCGCGAGAGGTGGAACGACATGCTCACCAGCCCGTCGCCGTGGTCCAGGAAGACGCTCTTGCCGGAGAAGAAGTGGTCGGCGGCGAGCACCACCCGACCGTCGGCCACGGAGAGCACCGGAGTGCCGGCGGCGGCGCGGTAGTCGGCGCCCGAGTGCGGGCTCCGCGGCTGACCGTTGAAGAAGCGTCGAGAGCCGAAACGGCCACCCGCGGGCAGCTCGGCGAGGGGAGGAGAGAGAGGCAGGGTGTAGCGGGTGGGGGTCCGCGAGGCCCACAGCTTGGCCACCTCCGCCTGCTCCCGGCGGGTGCGTGCCAGGTCCGCCGCCGACAGCTCGACCTGCCGGTCGTCCTTCAATGTGATGTGCTCGGTCTCGTAGGGGTAGGCCCCCACCACCAGCAAGGCCTCTTCGCGGACGCCGCCACGGATGCGGAAGACGCGGATCTCTCCCTTGGCCTGGAGCAGGTCGACCGGGAACCAGCAGGCCTCGGCCAGGGGTGCCCAGGCTTCTACTCCGGAGCGGCCGCAACGCTCGAGATCGTCCCCTGGCCAACGCACCACAGCTCCGGGCGGCACCTGCGCTCGTGGCAGGGAGCCGGGCGCGGCGAGGGCGCTCGTGCCGAGGGCCATCCCGGCGAGAAGGCTCAGTGCGAGAGTGCGGCGCACTCTCTCTAGCCCCCAATGTGGGACATCTCGACCTTGGCGTCCTCGCGCAGCACCACGAAGCGCTGCTCGGAGTAGCGGTCTGCCCGGCCACGCCACACCCCGGCGATCGCCGTCGCGATCTCGTCGTCGGTCGCGCCGCCCCGCACCATGGCGCGCAGGTCGAAGCCGCGGGTGGCGAAGAGGCAGGTGTAGAGACCCCCTTCCGAGGAGAGCCGGGCGCGGGTGCAATCGCCACAGAAGGGCTCGGTCACCGAGGTGATGACGCCGATCTCCCCCCCGCCGTCCCGGTAGCGCCAGCGGCGGGCCACCTCTCCGCGGTAGTTCGGCTCGAGCGCCTCGAGGGGCATCTGGGCGTCGATCCGCTCGACGATCTCTCGGCCGCTGACCACCTGCTCGGAGCGCCAGCCGTTGCTGTTGCCGACGTCCATGTACTCGATGAAGCGCACGATGTGGCCGGTGCCGTGGAAGTGGCGGGCGAGGTCGACCAGGGTGTGGTCGTTGACGCCGCGGATGACCACGGCGTTGATCTTGAGCGGCCCGAAACCGGCGCTCTCGGCCGCCTCGATGCCGGCGAGGACCTGGGAAACCGGGACCCCCACGTCGTTCATCCGGCGGAAGACCTCATCGTCGAGGGAATCGAGACTGACCGTGAGGCGGTCGAGGCCGGCGTCTCTCAAGGCCGGCGCCAGGCGCGGCAGGAGCACGCCGTTGGTGGTGAGGGTGAGGTCCAGGAGCCCCTCGATACCGGCCAGCATCTCGATCAGCCGCGGCAGGTCCCGGCGCAGCAGAGGCTCGCCGCCGGTGACCCGGAGCTTGCTCACCCCCAGTCCGATGAAGACTCGAGCCAGGCGGTGGATCTCCTCGAAGGTCAGGATCTCGCCGCGGGCGAGGAAGGGGTAGTCCGGCCCGAAGATCTCCTTCGGCATGCAGTAGGGGCAACGGAAGTTGCAGCGGTCGAGGACCGAGATCCGTAGGTCGGAGAGGGGTCGTGAAAGGCGGTCCGAGAGCGCCATCGCGAGAGAGATCTTAGCTGGTACGCGGGGAGAGAGGCGGGGGGGCGCTGTAGCGAGTGGGACGGTGCCCGCTACAGCGCCGAGAGGACCAGCGGCTCAGATGGAGGAAGCTTGCGCTCCCTCCCGACGCCACCGGCATGCGCAGTTGGAGAGCTGCGCGCGGGAAGAGCGGGGGAAGGGGGGTGAAACCGAGGGAATGTCCCAATGAGCCAAAGTTGTGTCTCCGGTCTCGTAAGTGACTCCCGGATGTGTGGTCCGGATTTGCGCATATTTATATAGAATCCGATCGATCCTGTCAAGCAGAATCCGGCCGCCTTTTTTCGATTCGCAGCAGTCGTGCCACCAGGAACGTCACCGGGGCGGCGAGGAAGGAGAGCAGGGCTCCCATCTTGGCGGCATCCTGGAGCATGCCGGCCGGAAAGGCAACGGTGGCGACGAAAAGGGCCACGGTGAAGCCGATCGCGGCCGCCCAGCCGATCACGAAGAGGTCCCTGCCGTTCATGCCTCCCGGCAACCCGAAGCCGAGCTTGCGCGCGCTGAAGAGGCCGAAGCTCCAGATGCCGAGGGGCTTGCCGATGAACAGGCCGGCGAGCACCAGCCAGGTCACCTCTCCCGCCGACTCGAGGACCACACCGGCGTTGAGCAGCCCGAACAGCCCGAGGATCAGCTCGACTGGATTCTTCCACCACACCTCGAGGGCGGTCAGCGTGTCCTGCCTACCCAGCCGGCTCCAGTCATAGACCCCCTTGTCCGAGTGGGCGTGGGGCATGAACGGGATGATTGGCAGGAGGCCCAGGGCGGGGTGGAGCCCGGCCTGAGCGAAGCCGAACCAGGACATCCCTCCGGCGATCAGCAGGTAGGGCCAGAAGCTGTGGAAGCGCAGGCGATGGCAGAGCCAGGCGATGCCCATGGCTGCCAGGGCGAGCAGCAGCCACGCGGGCTCGACGGCCTTCTGGGGATAGAAGAGGGCGAGGATGATCAGTCCCGCGGCGTCGTCGGCGATCGCCAGCAGCAAGAGGAAGGGAATGGCCGGGTGCCCGCCGCCGAAGACGAAGCGGGCCACCATGTAGCTGAAGGCGATGTCCGTGGCGCAGGGGATGGCCCAACCGCGGCCCAGCGCATCGAGGTCTCCGAGCAGGGCAGCGCCGGCCACGAAGACCAGCGCCGGCACCGCGACTCCCCCCAGGGTGGCGATCAGGGTGGTGGCGGCTTCCTTGGGACGGCTGAGGGGTCCTCCAGGCAGGAAGGCCTTGCGGACCTCGATGCCCGCGATGGCGAAGAACAGGGCCATCAGGATCTCGTTGACCAGGAAGTGGAAATCCACCACCTTCGTCGCGCCCTGGGGCACCCCGAACCAGGGGCTCTCGAAGACCGCGAAGTGCAGAAGCCGTTCGTAGCCCTCGTGATCGGAGTTGGCCCAGGCGAGACCCGAGACGGCCCCCAGGATCAGGAAGGCCGAGTTCTCGAGCAGAAAACGGATGGGCTTGGGTAGGTTCTGGCTGACTCGGGCCATGCGTTACCCTGGCGGGAGAACGATGACCACCTCGGAGGGGCGGGCCATCCAGAGCTCCTCGCGGGCGATCTTCTCGATGGTGGAAGGGTCTTTCTCGAGCAGCTCGAGCTTACGCTCGAGCTCAGTGATCTCCGCTTCGGTGGCGGCGATGTTCGCCTTCAGGCTCTCTTCTTGCGCCCGGGCGGCCTTGAAGTCCCGGTAGCTCTTGGCTCCGGCGACACCGAGCAGGAGCAGCAAGGCGACGGTCGCGGCGGCCAGCAAGGAGCGGTAGGAACGACTCTCGCCCACGTTCGCTCTTTCTCCTATCAGCCCTCAGCCGGCGCGCCGGCGCGGGAAGGCGGCCACGCCGGCGTAGGTGGCGGCGTCGCCCAGGTCTTCCTCGATGGCGATCAGGCGGTTGTACTTGGCCACGCGGTCGCTGCGGCAGGGAGCGCCGGTCTTGATCTGGCCGGCGCGGGTGGCCACGGCCAGGTCGGCGATGGTGGTGTCGGAGGTCTCGCCGGAGCGGTGGCTGATGATGTTGGCGTAGGCGTTGCGCTTGGCGAGGTCCACGGCCTCGAGGGTCTCGGTCAAGGTGCCGATCTGGTTGAGCTTGACCAGCAGGGCGTTGGCGATGTTCTCACGGATGCCGCGGGCGAGGATCTCCGGGTTGGTCACGAAGAGGTCGTCGCCCACCAGCTGGGCTCGGCCGCCGAGGGCCTCCGTGAGCAGGCGCCAGCCGCGCCAGTCGTCCTCGGCGAGGCCGTCCTCGATCGAGATCAGAGGGTAGGCCGAGGTCCAGTCCTGGTAGAGGGCCACCAGGTCCTCGCTCGAGAGGCCCCTCTTGCTTTCCCCGGCGAGGGCGTAGGTGACGCGATCTCCGTGGCGCTCCTCGGCGAATTCGCTCGCCGCCACGTCGAGGGCCAGGGCGACCTGCCGGCCGGGCTCGTAGCCGGCCTGATCGATCGCCTGCATCAGCAGGTCCAGGGCCTCGCGGTTGCTGCCCAGGTTGGGGGCGAAGCCGCCTTCGTCGCCGACTCCGGTCCCGAGGCCCTTCTTCTTGAGCACCGACTTGAGCGAGTGGTAGATCTCGACCCCGGCCTGGAGGGCCTCCGAGAAGAGCTCGAAGCCGTGGGGCACCAGCATGAACTCCTGGATGTCGATCGAGTTGTCGGCGTGAGCGCCGCCGTTGAGCACGTTGAGCTGGGGCACCGGCAGCACCGTGGCGGCGGGGCCGCCGAGGTAGGCGTAGAGCTCGAGGCCGCTGCCGTCCGCCGCGGCTTTGGCCACCGCGAGAGAGGCGCCGAGGATCGCGTTGGCCCCCAGACGGCCCTTGTTGTCGGTGCCGTCGAGGGCGATCAGGGCGCGGTCGATCATCGCCTGGTCGCGGGCATCCACCCCTTCGAGCTCGGCGGCGATCTCGCCGTTGACGTTTCCGACCGCCTTCGACACGCCCTTGCCCAGGTAGCGGCTGCCGCCGTCGCGCAGCTCGAGCGCCTCGCGAGAGCCGGTCGAGGCGCCGGAAGGCACCGCGGCCGTGCCGAAGCCTCCTCCCTCCAGCAGGCACTCGACCTCCAGGGTCGGGTTGCCCCGGGAGTCGAGGACCTCCCGGGCGTGGATCTCTTCGATCGTGAACATGAAGGGGAGTTTATCAGCCCCCGCCCCTTGACAAAGCCGGCCGGGGCGAAGATCGTTCGCCGCGATGACGCTGTTCAAGAAGAAGCCGGTACGACTCCACATCGGCTCGGGGGACAAGCGCCTCGACGGCTGGGTCAACGTCGACCTCAAGCCCCTGGCCGGAGTGGACGTGGTGGCCGACGTCACCCAGGGGCTGGACTTCGACCACGTCGAAGCGATCTTCGCCGAGCATTTCCTCGAGCACCTGCGGGTGGACCACGCCCTGCGCTTCCTGCGCGAGGCCCACCGGGTGCTCATGCCCGGCGGCGTGCTCCGCCTCTCGACGCCCAACCTCGACTGGGTGCTCGAGACCCACTACCGCGCCGACGCTCCCGCACGCGACAAACTGCTGATGACCGTGCGTCTCAACCGGGCCTTTCACGGCTGGGGGCACCAGTTCCTGTGGAACCGCGAGACTCTCGCCCTGGCCCTCGCCGCCTGCGGCTTCTCGGAGCCGCGCTGGTGCCGTTACGGCGAGAGCGAGATGCCGGTCTTCCAGGGGCTGGAGCGCCACGAGACCTACGGCGACTCGGACCAGCTGCCCCACGTGATCATCGCCGAGGCGACCCGACTCGAAGCGAAGCCGGGGGAATACCTGGAGCTGGCGGGCCTCTTCGAGCGGGAGCTGATCGACCACCTCGCGGGCTGAAGACGCGGCCCCGCTTGCGATGAGCGTCGATCGCCGTCGGCTGCTCTCCGAGGCCGGGCTGCTTGGTGTCACGGCGGTCTGGGGCTGGACCTTCGTGGTGGTCCAGGAGGCGGTGGCCCTGCTGCCGCCCCTGCCCTTTCTGGCCACCCGCTTCCTCATCGCCGCCGCCCTGGTGGCGTTGGTCTTCTGGCGGCCGGTCCTGGCCATGGGGCTCGCCGGGCTCAAGGCGGGCCTCGCCATGGGCGCCGCCCTGACCGCCGGCTATGTCTTCCAGACCTTGGGGCTCACCCTCACCTCGGCGGCCAACACCGGCTTCATCACCGGCATGGTGGTGGTCTTCACGCCTTTTCTGGGCGCCCTCTTCCTGCGCGAGCGGATCACCGCCCGGGCCTGGGTCCTCGCCGGCCTGGCGGCGCTCGGGATGTACCTGCTCTCCGGGGCGGAGGGCCAGTGGAACCCTGGTGACCTTCTGGTGCTCGCCTGCGCGGTGAGCTTCTCGGCCCACATCCTGGTCACCGGCAGGGTGGTCCGGCGCCACCACCCCGGCGCCCTGCTGGTGGTGCAGCTCGGCGTGTGCGGCTTCGCCTGCCTGGGCGGCTCGCTGGCCCTCGGCCAGTGGCGGCTGCCGCCCACCTCCGAGGTCTGGTGGGCGATCGGCGTCACCGCGGTGGTGGCGAGCGCCCTCGGCTTCTTCATCCAGACCACGGCCCAGCGCTACACCACCCCGGCGCGCACGGCGCTGATCCTCGCCGCCGAGCCGGTCTTCGCCGGTCTCGCCGCCTACTTCCTGGCCGGGGAGGGGTTCACGGCCCGCCGCCTTCTCGGCGCTGCCCTGATCCTCGCCGCCATCCTCTGGGCGGAGCTCTCCCGGCTCCAGGCCGAGGAACGAGGTTGAAGCCCCAGCGGTGCTAGGCTGACGGGGACATTCCGAAGATCTGAGCAGGAGGTCCCCGATGAGCCCGGCTCCGACCCTCGTCCGCTTGGTCCTCTCCTCTCTCGCCGTCGCCCTCATGCTCCCGGCGGTCCCCGCTGCCGGCCAGCCGGTGGTGCTCTTCATCGACGGCTTCGAGTCCGGCGACACCCTGCCCTGGACCCAGACGGTGCCGCCGCTGCTCGCAGCCTGCGACTGCTACTTCTCGAGCGACTGCTTCAGCGGCAACTTCTGCCAGTGGGGCATCCTCACCCAGGAAGACAACTGCGCTTTCCGGGACAACAAGCCCATGGGCAACCCCGGTACCGGCTGTGACGTCGACCACCCCGGCCCCTGGGGCGGCAACATCTGCGACGGGATCTGCGTGCCCGCGTCGGAGGGCTCGGCCTTCGCCCTCGAGGACCGCGGTCTGCTCACGGACGCTCTGCGCACCTGGGGGCAGGCGATCCTCTACCCGTCGGTCGAGGGTGGTGGACCGGTCGACGGCAAGCTGGCGGACGAAGCTCTCGCGCTGCCCTTCTCGCGAGCCGACGTCGCCTGGCAGCTGGGGCGCCACACCACCGAGCTGCTGGTGCTGACCTCGGCGCGGGGTTTCTACGAGCACTTCTGCCACTTCGAGATGGCCATGCCGGGCGCGCTCGGCATCGACCTCTCGAAGGACCCCTGCGCCGTCGAGGTGGGGAGGATCGCGCTTGACGCCCTGCTTGCCGAGATCGCCTCACCCGGCCTGGGCAAGAGCGTGCTCGGCCAGGTCGCTCTGCTCTGCCCGAGCTGGCAGGGCGTGCCGGGCAGCCGCTGCGGCGGGCATCTCGACGCCGTCGCCTGTCTCGAGGGAGAGGTGGCGCACCTGGCCCGATACCTGGCGACCCCGCCGGCCTTTTTTTCCCAGGCCGAGGCGCCGTCGAGAGAATGAGCCGCCGGCGGCCTTGACGCGTCCGACCCGGCGAGAGCAAGCTCGCGTCCGTGCCCGAGCTTCCGGACCTGGAGGTCTATCGTGAGGCCCTGGCCTCCCGCGTGGTGGGCCAGCCCCTGGAGGCCTTGCGACTCGCCAGCCCCTTCCTCCTGCGAAGCGTTACCCCTCCCGTATCGGCAGTGGTCGGCCGGCGGGTCGACTCCGTGCGACGCCTGGGCAAGCGTCTGGTGCTCGCCCTCGAAGGGGGGCTCTTCCTGGTCCTCCACCTGATGATCGCCGGTCGCCTGCACTGGAAGCCGCGGGGGACGAGCGGCAAGGGCAAGACGGCGCTCGCGGTCTTCGACTTCCCCGGCGGTAGCCTGGTGTGGAGCGAGGCGGGCTCGAAGAAGCGAGCCTGGCTGCGTCTGGTTGAGGGCCAGGCGGCTCTCGAGGCCCTCGATCCCGGCGGGCTCGAGGTGCTTGAGACCGATCTCTGCGCCTTCCGTAGCGCCCTCGGAAGGGAGAGCCACACGCTGAAGCGAGCGTTGACGGATCCGCACCTCTTCTCGGGCATCGGCAACGCCTATTCCGACGAGATCCTGCACCGGGCCCGCCTCTCGCCGTTCCGCCTGACCGGCAGCCTGTCGGTGGAGGAGTCCGAGCGGCTTTTCCAGGCCAGCCGTGCCGTGCTGACCGAGTGGACCGGGCGCCTGCGGGCGGAGGCGGACGGTGATTTCCCCGAAAAGGTCACCGCCTTTCGCCCCGAGATGGCCGTGCATGGCCGGTTCGGCCAGCCCTGCCCGGACTGCGGCACTCCCGTCCAGCGGATCGTCTACGCGGAGAACGAGGCGAACTACTGCCCATGCTGCCAGACCGGCGGCCGCCTGCTGGCGGACCGGGCCCTCTCCGCCCTGCTCCGGAAGGACTGGCCGCGCAGCCTCGAGGAGCTCGAAGAGAAGAAGGCCCGCGAGCGCGCCAGGAACGCAGGAGTCTGAGGGGCGAAACGGTGCCTCTTAACGCAGAAGAGATCGATAGCACGGTCATTTCGTCGGGAGCGAGCCGTTGAGCCAGGTAGAGTGGCCTTCCTGGTGGCAGTGGGAGCTCGAGCTCAGTCCCCACTTGCTTAAGCGCATGGTTGACCGGTCCTTTTCGGAGGTTGACCCGAGGGCGATGCTCGAAAGAGCCTCGGCCTATCGAGCCGACATCGTCGAGAATCGATGGACCATCGAAACTCGCCGTGCCGGTCGAAAGTGGGAAGTGATCGTCGAGCCGGATGGAGATGCCGAGCTGCTGGTGGTTGTAACGGCCTACGAGCTGTGGAGATCCTGAGCGCATGAAACAGCCCTACCTCGAAGTCACATTCCGCCCTGGCCGACCCTTGGCCGCTTACCTCTACTTGCCTCGGTCCTCCGGCGCCAAGAGCGATCACACCCGGCAGGTCGACCCAGGATTGGTGGTCGATTTTGGCCAGGACGGACGGGCGATCGGCATTGAGATCACGGCACCGGGGAAGGTGACCGTCGAAGCTCTGAACCGCCTCCTCGTCGAACTGGGCATTCCGGGTCTCGCTGAAGGGGATCTCGCCCCTCTGCGGGCCGCTTGAGGTGGAGAGCGGATGATCACTCGAGTCTGGCGAGGTTGGACGACCCCCGAGAACGCGGCGGCCTACCGTGCTTTGCTGCTCGAGGAGATCTTCGAGGGTATCGCCCGGCGGGAGATCGCCGGCTTTCGAGGCATCTCCCTGGGCGAGCGACGGCGGGGCGACGAGGTCGAGTTCGTCACCCTGATGTGGTTCGACTCGCTCGACGCCGTGCGCATCTTCGCCGGGGAGGACTACGAGGTCGCCGTCGTGCCGCCGAAGGCGAGGGCGCTGCTCTCCCACTTCGACGAGCGCTCGGCGCACTACGAGACCCACGTGCCGCCGCCGAGCGACCTCGGTCCGGCCCGAGGAGGGACCTGAGCCGCGTGGCCGTCCGTCCACTCCTCCAGCTCGGCAACCCCTTGTTGCGGGAGCCCTCAACCTCCGTGGCGGACCCACGGGCGCCTGCGGTCGCGGCTCTGGTCCAGGACCTCGCCGACACCCTGGCGGTCCACCACCGGCTACGGGCAGTAGGATCCGCCCCATGAAACGGCTTCCCCTGCTCGCCATCGCCTTCCTGTCCATGCCCACAACCGCCGCCCCGCCCCCTGACTTCGACGCCCGCGCGGCGGAGCGCTTCGCCCGGCTGGCCCTCGACTGTGTCCACAAGGAGTATCCCAACAAGATCGCCCACGTGCTGGCGAGCGACGCCGACGTCAAGCCGCCTCGCGAGCTGACCCCGGCCTTCTACGGCTGCTACGACTGGCACTCTGCCGTGCACGGCCACTGGCTCCTGGCGCGGCTGGCGCGGACTTTCCCCGAGGCGTCCTTCGCCGCGCCGGCTCGAGCGGCCCTCGCCAGGAGCCTGACGCCGGAGAAGATCACCGTCGAGGCGGCCTACCTGGCGGGGCCTGGCCGGGTCTCCTTCGAGAGGCCCTACGGGCTCGGCTGGCTGCTGCAGCTGGCGGCCGAGCTACGCGAGTGGCCGGGCCCCGAGGCCGCGAGCTGGGCGGCGACCCTGGCGCCTCTCGAGCAGGCCGCGGCTCGGCGTCTCAAGGACTGGCTGCCCAAGCTCTCGCGCCCCATCCGCGTGGGCGAGCATGACCAGACGGCCTTCGCCTTCGGTCTGGCCCTCGACTGGGCCCGCACGGCCGGCGAGGCCGAGATGGCGGAGCTGCTGCGGCAGCGCAGCCTCGCCTTCTACCAGGGTGATCGGAGCTGCCCCCTGGCCTACGAGCCCGGTGGCCAGGACTTCCTCTCCCCCTGCCTCGGCGAGGCGGACTTGATGCGTCGACTGCTCGCGCCGGGCGACTTCGCGGCCTGGCTCTCTGGATTCCTGCCCCAGGTGCCTGCGGGAGCTTCGGCGGACTGGCTCGAGCCCGCGGTGGTCACCGACCCGACCGATCCCAAGCTCGCTCACCTCGACGGTCTCAACCTCAGCCGCGCCTGGATGCTCGAAGGCATCGCCGCCGGCCTGCCCGCGGCCGACCCTCGCATCCCGGCGCTCACCGCCGCGGCCCGGCGCCACCGCGAAGCCGGTCTCGCCGCCGTCACCGGCGAGCACTACGAAGGCGGCCACTGGCTGGGCAGCTTCGCCGTCTACCTCACGACCGGGCGGGGTTTGCCCCGGAAGCGAGCCGACGAGGGGCGAAGCGGCCTGGGCTCGAGTTGACATGGGCACGTATCGTGTCCATGATGACCATCCACGGAGGGCATCACCATGGTCTGGGGAATCGCCGAAGCCAAGCAGCGCATCTCCGAATTGCTCCGAGCCGCTGAAGAGCAGCCACAGGAGATCGCCAACCGGGGCCGCACGGTGGCGGTGGTGGTCAGCTCAGAGGAGTTCGCCGAGTTCGCGGAGTGGAAGGCACGGCGCCAAGCCCGCACCCTGGCTGATGCCTTCCGCGACCTCCGGCAGATCCTGGACGAGGAGGGGATCACGTTCGTCGAGTCAGCCCGAGAAGACCGCCCCAATTCTTTCCTCGAGGCTCTCGATGACCCAGCTGTGTGACACCAACGTGCTTTCCGAGCTCGTGAAACGGGCGCCCAACCCGGGTGTCCTGACCTGGGCTTCCGAGTCCAAGAGAATCGCCATCTCTGTGATCTCCTTGGAAGAGGCCCTCTTCGGGCTTTCTTGGCGGCCAAATCCCCGCATCGAGTCCTGGCTGGACGACGTGCTGACATCTCTGGTGGCAGTCTTGCCCGTCACCGAGGAAATCGCAGGCCGGGCCGGGCGCTTGCGGGGCGCTCTACAGGCCAAGGGCTCCACGCGAGCTCAGGCAGACATCCTGATCGCGGCGACAGCTCAGGTGCACCAGCTCACGGTTGTGACCCGCAACACCCGTCACTTCGAGGGCTGCGGAATCGGCGTCCTGAACCCGTTCTCCTGACCCCCTACTTCATCCCCACCACGACTCGCGCGTCGCGGCCCTTGCCGTTGACGTCGACCTTGATCGAGCGCAGGGTGTCGGGGGAGAGCTCGCGCTCGGTGTAGAAAGTCAGGAGGTACTGGCTGCGCAGCTCCTCCTCGATCTGCTGGTAGACGCCGGAGAGCTCCTCGACCGACTCGGGGAAGGCCAACCGGCCGCCGGTCTCCTTGGCGAGGGCGGCGATCTCGAGCGAGGCCGTGCCGGTCACCGCCCGCTTGCCGCCCAGGACGATCAGATAGACCGGCACGCCCAGCCGCCGTGCGTACTGGATCACCTTGTTCGGGCCGGAACGGCTCTGGGTGTCCGAGCCGTCGGTCAGGGCCACCAGGGCATGCCGGCCCGGCTGAGAGCTGAACTCGAGCAGCGAGAACAACAGCGAGTCGTAAAGAGCGGTGGAGCCGGCGGCCTGGAAGGTGCGGAAGCTGGCCAGCAGCTCGCCGACGTTGCCGGAGGGACGGTGGCGCAGCCGGGGGCGGTCCGAGAAGTCGACCACGAAGGCGCGGTCGATCCTGCCCAGGCTCTGGGACAGGAACTGCCCGGCGGCCTGCTTGGCCTCGGGCAGGAGGAACTCCATCGAGCCCGAGGTGTCGACCAGCAGTCCGAGCAGAAGGGGGACGTCGTTGGCCACGGAGGCGCGCTCCAGGCTCTGCGGCTTGCCTCCGAGCTTCACCCGGAAGTCCGTGGCCGAGAGGTCCCGGGCCGGCCGGCCGTCGCGATCGGTCACCACGGTGTAGACCTCGACCAGGTTGACCTCGACCGACTCGGCGAGCACTCCCTCAGTGAGCAGTCGCACGTCCTCCACCGCCGAACCGTCGGTGAGGGTCGCGGTGGCGCGCAGGAAGGCGCTGGCGGCCAGCACCTCGGCGGTCACCCGGGTGCGGACCGCCGGGCCGGCTCCTCCGGCGAGCCGCGAGTCGCTGGCGTAGAGCTCCATCCGGGCGAGCTGGGCGCCCGCGGGCAGCTCGGCCCGGGCTTCGACCTCGAGGGAGCCGTCGGCCGCCCGGGGGCCGGCCTCGACCAGGCGGACGCGGAAGTTGCGGCTGATCTCGTTGACGGTCAGGGTGTCCTGGCCGAGGCGGCGACCGTCCGCCGTCAGGGCCACGGCGGTCACCGTCTGCGGATGTCCCGGGCCGGTGAGGCGGATCCGCGTCTGGAAGGGCTCCTTGCTGTCGGTCAGTACCGCTGTGCCGTCGAGCAGGAACTGCACCTGGGTGACCGCATAGTCGGCCGCCAACACCTCGAACTCGATGGGGCCGGCCAGGTTTCGGGAGCGGGGAGGCAGCAGCCTCAGCACCGAGCTCGGACCCAGTGTGGGAGCGGCAGGAGGAGTAGTCGCCGGAGCCGCTGCGGGAGCGGGTTGGGGTGTCGGGCCTGGCGCCGAGCCGGGGCTCGGGGCCTGGGCGGTCGCGGTAGTAGGAGCGGGCGGCGCGCCGCCATCACCCCCGGCCAGGGCCCAAACGCCCGGTCGGATCGAGGCCACGGCGTCGTCGGGAACTTCGGACTCCTCGTCCACTTCTTCGACCACCGCGCCGCCCCAGCGATGGCTGGCCAGCTCCTCGACCAGGGCCACCACGTCGCGCACCTCGGCGGGTAGCTCGACCTCGCTTTCGAAGGAGAGGAAACCGGTGTTCGAGGGGAGGGTAGGCTGAATCTCCTCGTGGTGGAGACGAGTGGCACCGTCCTTGTCCTCGAGCACCAGGGTGATGCGGAAGCGGCGCTGGGAGGGCCCTGCCCCTGGCACGGATGTCGCTGGTGGCAGGTCCGCCAGATCGATGAGCAGGTGGAGAGTGCCCTGCTGACGGTCCTCGCTGAGCCGTTTCGGCAGGTAGCCGGCCTCGACGAAGAGGTCACCCCCGTCCTCTTCGGTGAGGACGCGGTCGGCCCGGGTCAGGGCCGTACGGTCGAGGCTCGAGAGCGACTGGGCGAGCAGGGGCGTCGAGAGGGAGAGGACGAGACAGCCGGCGGAGATGGCTTGGTGGGCGGACATGAAAAGATGAGTTTCCTGATGAGAAGTCCTGGTTCGAAGGTCCTCGGCGCGGTTCTGGGTCTTACGCTGGCTCTGGTGGCAACGGCTGCGGTGCAAGAGCAGAGCCAGGAGCCCCCGGCCAAAGGGTTCACGGAAACGGTCGAGGTCCGGCTCGCCGAAGTCTACGTCGCGGTGACGGATTCCTCCGGCCGGCCTGCTGCGGGCCTCGGGCTCGAGGACTTCTCCCTCGAGCAGGGGGGTATCGCCCAACGCCTCGAGCGAGCGGTCGACGCCCGCGACCTGCCGATCGCCCTCGGTCTCGCGATCGACACCTCGGCCTCCATGTTCGCCAAGCTCCCCGCCGTGACCGGCGCTGCCCGCGCCCTCCTCGATCAGCTGGTCTCGGGGCGTGACCGGGGATTCCTGGTTTCTTTCGGAGGCGAGCCCGCACTGGTCGAACCTCACACCCTCGACCTCGGCAGCTTGCGATCCAGCCTCCAGGACCTCGAGACCGCCGGACGGACGCCTCTCTGGGCCGGCATCGAGCGGGGTCTGGAGGAGCTCGAGAGAGTGGCAGGCCAGCGGGCCCTGGTGGTGTTCTCGGACGGCGCCGACGAGGACGGCAACCGCGCCTACGCCCAATGCGTCGAGCATGCCCGGCGGGTCAAGGCGCCGATCTACGTCGTGGTGATGAACAACGAGGCCGCTCGCTCCGAGGGTCGCGACTTCCAGACCCGGCGTTTCATCTCCCGCCTCGAGCGGGTCGCCGGGGCCGGTGGCGGGCAGCTCTACTTCAGCTCGACCCGCGGCGACCTCTCGGCCGTCTACACTCGGATCCAGGACCAGCTGCGCAGCGCCTACCTGCTCACCTACTATCCCAGCCCGGGCCTCGACGCCCCTTCGGCGGCCGACCTCCAGGTGAAGGTCCGCGGGCGCGGCCTGAAGGCCCGGCCCGTTTCAGCGGCCACTGCGGTCAAGTGAAAGGCGGCGCTCCGGGGTTATACTCTCCACCACTGGAGCAATGGCTGAAAAATCTCGCTGGACGGCGCTGCTGACGGGCGACCATCGGCAGCTCGCCGAGATCTATCGCCGCGAAGGCAACAAGCAGAAGGCGCTCGAGGCCTATGCCAAGGCCGGCGAGTGGCGCCAGGCCGGCCGGCTCGCCCTTGAGCTGAAGCAGCCGCGCGCCGCCGTCGAGCACTTCCTGGTCGGCGCCCTCGGGAACGGGGCCGACGCCTACCACGAGGCGAGCGCCGAGCAGGCGGCGGAGCTCCTGGTCAGCGCCGGCCACCGCGAGGAGGCGATCCTGCTCTTCGAGTCGGTCGGCGCCTATCGCAAGGCGGCCAACGCGGCCCTGAAGGTGCGGGACCTCGCGCGCGCCGCGGGCCTCTTCGAGAAGGGCCGCGACCTCGACCAGGCAGCCCTCTACTACGAGCGGCTGGGCCGCTTCGAGGACGCCTTGCGGGTCATCGAGACCCAGATCCGCCAGGCCATCCAGCAGGCCCACGCCAAGAACGCTCAGGGCATCGACCCCGCTCGCAAGGAGCTCGACGCCCGCCGCGCCGAGATGCTCGCACAGCTCGGGCGTACCCAGGAGGCGGTGACGCTGCTGCGTGCCCTGGGTCATAAGGCCCGCGCGGCTCGGCTGCTCCAGGAGGCCGGCCAGATCGAGCCGGCGATCGAGGCCTACCTCGACGCCGGCGACGTGGACAGCGCCCAGCGGCTAGTGACTCAGACGCACAACCTCGATCCCCGGCTGCTGGTGAGGATCGCCCAGGGCACCGGCCAGTCGGCCAAGGCGGCGCGGCTGCTCGCCGGACTGGGGGAGGTGCAGGAAGCCGCCCAGGCCTATGAGGAGGCGGGAGATTGGGCGTCTGCGGCCCGTGAGTGGCACAGGATGCGCGACTTTCCGCGCGCCGCCACGGCCTTCTTCCGGGCCGGGCAGTTCGGAGAGGCTGGGCGCTTCTTCGAGCTGGCCGGAGACTGGCCGAGGGCCGCCGAGTCGTACTTGCGGGACGGAGACCGTGCCAAGGCCGCCTCGGCTTTTCAGAAAGCCGGGCGTTTCTTCGAGGCCGCCGAGAGCTTCCTGGCCGTGGGGGACAAGACCAAGGCCGCGCGTGCCCTCCAGATGGTGCCGACGAACGGCCCGGAGTTCCGTCCGGCCACGCTTCTGCTAGTGCCGCTCCTGCTCGAGGAAGGTCTTCCCGGCGTCGCCCTGCAGCGCCTGCGCATGCTGGCGCCCGAGACCGTGCCCGGCTCCGACCAGCTCGACCGCCTCTACTGGGAGGGCCGTGTGCAAGAGTCCCTCGGCCAGGATGGTGAGGCCGCCGACGCCTACCAGAAGCTGATCGCCCTGCGCCGGGACTTCCGCGACGCTACCGATCGGCTAACCCAGCTCTCGGTGCGTCTCTCGGTCCTGCGGCCGGCCGGGCCGGGCACCTTCGGCCCGGGGCTGGAGCCCACCCTCCGCGAGGGCGCTGCCCTGCTCGCTCCCGCCGCTCCGAGGCCGGTCACCCTCGGCCCCGGGGCTCTCGTCGCCGGCCGCTACGAGATCCACGAGGAGCTGGGCCGCGGCGGCATGGGCTGCGTCTACTCGGCCTTCGACCGCGAGCTTAAGGACAAGGTGGCGATCAAGACCGTGCTCACCGGGTCCGACGGCGATGGTCGCGAGATGGAGCGGCTGGTGCGTGAGGTCCAGATCTGCCGGCGGATCACCCACCCGAACGTGGTGCGCGTCTACGACCTCGGTCGCTTCGAGGGCGGCATCTTCATCAGCATGGAGCTGCTCGAAGGTGTCGGTCTCGACAGCCTGATCGGTCGCGGCAAGCAGCTCTCCCTGTCGCGAGTGCGCTCGATCGTCAGCGAGGTGCTGGCCGGCCTGGGGGAGGCGCACAACCTCGGCATCGTCCACCGCGATCTGAAACCGAGCAACCTCTTCCTGACCGCCCGGCACCTGAAGATCCTCGACTTCGGCATCGCGCGGATGGCCGAGTCGGACCCGCATCTGACCCGCACCGGCTTCGCTGTCGGCACCCCCCTGTACATGTCGCCCGAGCAAATCCGCGGCGAGGCCCTGGACGGCCGCTCCGACCTGTATTCCCTGGGGGTGCTGGTCTTCACCCTGCTGGTCGGGCGCGAGCCCTTCCCGGGGCCGGGGGCAGGAGCGATCGTCCTCGACCACCTGCAGAACCTGGCTCCCGATCCGGGGGAGCTGCGGGCCGGCCTGCCGCCGCCCTGGAGTGAGTTGGTGGTGCGACTGCTCGCCAAGGCGGCCGGAGAGCGCTTGCCGTCCGCCCAGGCCGTCGCCGAGGCCCTCGCCCGACTGCCGGTCGAGGGGTGAAGCCCTTCCGTCGCCGGCGGGATGGCGCTCGCACCGGTCGGCTATATTGCTCGGGTGAGCCCTGACCCAGCATGCGCCAACTGAGCCCGAGCTGGCCCCGCAGGCTCGTCCTCGCCGTCTGGCTGGCGGTGGCGGCGGCGGTGACCGCCCTCTACGGCCACTTCGCGGTCGACGACTTCTTCATCACCTACCGCTACGCCCAGAACCTGGCGCGCGGCGACGGCTTTGCCTTCAATCCAGGCGAGCGGGTCTTCGGCGTGACCGAGCCGGCGCAGGTCCTGGTCCTGGCGGCGCTCCACGGGCTGACCGAGATCCCGATTCCCCTCCTGGGGACGTTGGTGACCGCGGCGGGGCTGATCGGCCTCGCCTGGGTGGTCGCTGCCGAGGAGAGTAAGCGCGGACGAGAGCCGGAGGCCCTCCTCGGGGGCACCCTGGTGGTCGTCCTCACCCTCTTCTGGGGCTGTCGAGGGGCCGGAGTGATTCCCGGTCTGGCCCTGCTCGCCGCGGCCGCGGTGGCCCGCGAGCGGCACCCGGGATTGGCGGGGCTCGCGGCCGGTTGTGCCGTGTGGCTCCGGCCGGAGCTGGGCCTCGGCATCGCCGTGATCGGGGCGCTGGCCTGGAGCCGGGAGCAGCGGGTCCCTTGGCGTTTTGGCCTGGCGTCGGCGGCCGTCGTGGCGCTCGGCGCTCTGGCCTGTTGGGCCTATTTCGAGCGGGTGACGCCGATCACTCTGGGCGCCAAACAGCTCTTCGCCGCCTGGGATCCGGCGAGCCGGGCCAGCGGTCGCCACTTCTGGCCCGGCTTCCTGCCGCTGCTCGAACGGCACTGGGGAGAGCCTTGGTGGGCCTTCCTCGGTCTCTCCCTGGCCGGCTTGCCCCTGATGCTGGCGCGAGCGGGCTCGGCCCTCTCCTGCCTGGCCGCGCTCGGTGTCCTGCTCGCCCTCACCTACCCGCTCCTGGGCGTCCCTCTCTTCGCCTGGTACGTAATTCCCTGCGTGGTGGCGGCCCTCTTCGGTTACGCCTTCGCCGTGGGGGCGGCGCTGCGCTGGTGGGCGAGGCGCCTCCCGACCTGGCCGGCAGGGCGACGGCGGCTGGCGCTGGCCTTGCCGCTTGTGGTGCTGGTCCTGCCCACGGTGCCGCTGGCTCGAAGCCTGTCCTTCGCCCTCAGCCATCCCGTCGAGCCGGGCCAGTTCACAGCCTATCGAGACGCCGGGAAGTGGATCCATGACCACTCGGAACCCGGCGAGCGGATCTCCGCCCTCGAAGTCGGCACCCTCGCCTACTTCGCCGACCGGCCTGTGGTCGACCTGCTCGGACTGGTCACACCAGGCTCCCTTGAGCACGTGCGGGAGCGCAACGTCATCGAGGCCCTGCGCCGGGACTCGACCGAGCTCTTCGTGCTCACCAGTGGTCTCGAGGGCTTGATCGGTTCGGTGCGGACGCTGCCCTGGTTCGCCGATCGCTACCGGCTGGCGGAGTCCCTCCGCGGCGAGGAGGGGCAAGAGGTGTGGATCTTCCGCAGGGCCGACCCATCGGCGGCAGGTCTTGACCCCGAGGCCCGGTCCTTGGTAGGTTCAGGCGATTAACGGAACAAATGAGCAGGCTTGGAAGCTCTCCACCGAGCCGGCCCGCTCTGGATCTCGAACCCGATATCGATCGGAAAGGGGAAGGACGATGAGGATCGCGACTCGTTCAACGGCGTGGAGCCTCGTGAGCCTGATGTTGCTGGTCCTGGGCTTCGCGGCTCTGGACGCGGCTCCGGCTCAGGCCGCCACCAAAGAACAGCTGCACCAGGAGATGATTTCCCTGGCGCAGCAGATGGCGAACCTGAAGCCGCTGCGCGGCTCGGATCCCAACGCGGCGGCGCAATACGCGGCCGCCGAGACCCGCTACCGTGAGATCTCCGACTCGATGGGCGGCGACGATCCGGGCAACGTCTTCTCCGGCATCGGTCGCTCGGCCAGCCGCAGCCGCCTCGCTTGGCGCGGTGCGGCTGCCTCGCCGCCGAACTGCACGGCGACCACGCAGGTCTTCAACGGCAACGCCTTCGCAATCGCCGACGTCGCCGTCTCGAGCGGCACCGCCTCGGTCGTCGGCGCCGGCCCGTGGGTCTGGGACGTCGACCTCACCGCCAACATCGCCCACACCTTCGCGGCTGACATGGACATCACCATCACCTCGCCCTCGGGCACGGTGGTGACCCTGTCCACGGACAACGGTGCTGGCAACGACGACGTGTTCAACGGCACCACCTGGGACGACTCGGCCAACCCGGGCGGCCCCGTGCCCTACACCGCCAACAACGGCGTGACCACCGACCAGACCTACGCCAACCTCACGGTGGCGACGCCACTGGTGCCCGAGGAGGCCATGGCGGCCTTCATCGGTGAGAATCCCAACGGCACCTGGACCTTGAGCGTGAGCGACGACCTGGGCGGCGACGTCGGCAACGTGGCCTCCTGGTCCCTGTCGATCACCACCTTCCCGGCGGCGCCGATCCTCGACGCGCCGGCCATCTTCAACAACGGCACACCCACGGCCATCGCCGACGTCGCGCTCAGCTCATCGACCGTCGCCGTGTCGGGAGCCGGCACAGCGCTCTGCGACGTCGACGTCACCACCAACATCACCCACACCTTCGCGGCCGACATGGACATCACCCTGACCTCCCCGGGAGGCCTGGTGACCACCTTTTCGACCGACAACGGCGCCGGCAACGACGACGTGTTCAACGGCACGGTGTGGAACGACGACGCCAACCCCGGCGGTGCTTTGCCGTACGTCACCAACAACGGTCTGGCCACCGACCACGCCTATGTCAACCTGACCCTCGCCAGCCCGCTGGTGCCGGAAGAGGCCCTGGGCCTCTTCAACGGTAGTAATCCAAATGGCACCTGGACCCTCTCGATCAGCGACGACCTCGGCGGCGACACCGGCTCCTTCACCTGGGGTGTGACGGTCCAGACCTGCTCCTGCATCCCGCCCGAGGCGGATCTGACCTTGGTCAAGACCAGCGACGCCGCCGGTACGGTCAACCCCGGCGACACCGTGGTCTACACCCTGACCGTGACCAACAACGGCCCGGCCAACCCGGCCACGGGCGTGACGGTGACTGACACCCTGCCGACCGCGGTCACCTACGTCAGCAACGACTGCGGCGCTCCGGCTCCGGTGGGGCAGGTCTTCACCTGGACCATCGGCAACCTGGCGCTGGCCGCCTCGGCGGTTTGCAACGTCTCGGTCACGGTGAACCCGTTCGCCGGCCAGGTGGACAACACCGCGTCGGTCTCGGGCGACCAGACCGAGCTGGTGCCGGCGGACAACAGCTCGACGGCCTCCTTTGGCGTGGGCGGCACGCTCGACATCCCGGCCCTCGACGAGATCGGCCTGGTGCTGCTGGTGACGGCTCTGGCGGGTGCGGCCCTGGTGGCCCTGCGCCGCCGCAGCTAATCCTTCCGCTCGGCTGTGACGCTGAGAGGGGCAGGTCCTTCGGGCCTGCCCCTTTTTCGTTGCGCTCAGCGCCTCGCCGAGCGGGCCACCACCGGCACCGCCGCGAGGACGTAGGAGGTCGTCGCGCCGAGGGTGTCGGTCAGGCCCACGGCGACTTGGTGGTCGCCTTCGCGCATCAGCATCTTGACCTCGTAGAGGAAGCTCTTCGTGCGGGCGGCCGCGAGCTGCTCGGCCGGGATCTTGAGCGGGATGTCCGCGGTGCGCAGGGGGGCGACCCTGCCTGCGCGGTCGCGGGCCGCTAGGTGGAGGCGCAGGCTGCCGACGTGGGCGCCGTCCTGGAGCACCAGGGTGACCTTGGCCAGGGGGATGCGCAGGCGGATCGGCACCGAGTGGAGGGAGCCGTCGAGGGAGGTCAGCTCGCCGATCTCGAGCTCGACGGCGAGGGGGTTGTCCTCCTCGCCGAGAAGGAGGGTGCCGAGGGTGCGATCGGCGATCTGCTCCTCCGGGGTGCGCGCCTGGTGGCGTCGCTGGAAGCGGACCTCGATCCCGGGCCGGCGCACCTTCACCTCGATCCGGCGCATCTTGCCGCCGGAATCCTGGCGCGGCCGGTAGCCCAGCGAGTAGTAGTGGTCGAAGCCGTCCGCGACCGTGGCCAGGGCGGGCTTCCAATCAATGGTGTTGAGCAGGGCCTTGCCGCCGGTCTCGTCTGCGAGCAGGTGCAACGAGTCCTGCAGGCCGGCCACGCGGATGAAGTCCACGCTGTCGAAGGCCACCCGGCGGTCGTTGGTGTCGATGCTGCGCCCGGAGGCGCCCCGGGGCCCGATCGCCTCGAGGGAGAAGATCACCAGGCGCTGCGAGCTGGCCTTCTCGGCGACGCCCCGGAACAGGTCGCTGGTGTCGTACTTGGCGAAATCGAGAGCGAGAGACTTCACCCAGCTGCCGGCGCCCTGACCCAGAGCATCTGAGTCGAAGACGGCGGTCTCGTTGCCGTCCACGCCGCCCCGAGTGATGCCGGCCACCCACCCTTTGCCGCCGCAAAGCTGGTCCAGGAGGGCGAAGACCTCCTGGCCGGGCTGCAGAGGGATGCCGTCGCTGACGTGGAGCAGGGCCTTGCGACCCGGCAGCCCGGAAAGGGAGTCGATCAGGGCGGAGAGGCCGTCGACACTCGACTTGACGTCGTCGTAGACGGCCTTGGCGTAGCTGTCGGCGGCGCGGCCCAGGTCCGGTGGGCAGGGTTCGGAAAAGCGGGCCTCCACGGCGGCGTCCTGGATCACCATCATCTCCTCGACGATGCGCCGGTAGCGGGCGTCCTGGTCCATGCCGACCGTCGTCGTCTCGGCCAGCGCACGAACAGCGTGCTCGACCTCCTTGACCGAGGTGGTGAAGGACTGGCGGATCGCCAGGCGCTTGTCGAAGGTCACCAGCATCACGCGGTCGCCTTGGCGCATCCGCTGCTCGAGCAGCTCGAGGAGGGGGCCGAGCAGGCGGTTGCGGGAGAAGGGAGTCAGGTGCGTCTGGTCAATCAGAACGATGAGGTGGAGGGGGGGCTCGTCGGCGTTCGGAGTGCTGGTCTCGACTTTTTCCTCGGCGCCCGAGGAGGCGAGGGTCAGCCTCTCCTCGGTCACTCGCCGTCCCTCCTGGACGGCGTAGAAGTTGGTGATCGGCACCTCGACCCCGTTGTCGAAGAGCTGGAACTCCGCGCGGGTGAGGTCGGTGACGGGCTCGCCGTCCTTGTCCGTGGCGACCACCTCGACGTTGACCACCTCGATTCTCAGAGTCTCGCCGAAGCTCGCGGACGGGGCCTCGGCCTGGCCGGCCAGACGGAGTGGGCTGATGAGGAGCGAAAGGACGAGAGAGGTCGCAGGAGAGAATCGCATCGAAGTGCCTCGTCGGAGTCGTCGGAGCCCGCAGAGCTCGGCTCATGGGTCAATGGTCAGTGATTTCGTCAAATGAGCAATGCCCGTGCCAGGCCCTTGGCGAGCGCTAACGGGCAGCGCCTGCTTCCCATGGGCGCGAGTAGTATGGTCCGTAGCTGAGAGGAGAACGCGACATGCCTGCCCTCGTCCTGCCTCCCAAGTGGCGACTTCCCGAGCGCCTCGCCACCCCTGAAACCGTCTTCGTCAGCCGCCGCGAGGTCCTGGCGGCGATGGGCTTCGGCGCTCTCTCCCTGGCCCTGCCCGCGGGCCTGATCTCGGCGGCGACGACGGCTCCGCCGGGCCTGCTCGATTCGGCCCTGGGCCGCCGCTTCGCCGAGAAGTTCCCCGCCCGCCGCAACGAGTTGTACCGACTTGGGGACCGCAAGCTCACGGCCGAGGACGTTGCCGCTCGTTTCAACAACTTCTACGAGTTCACCACCACCAAGGACCAGGTCTGGCAGCTCGCCAAGGGCTACACGGTCGACCCCTGGAAGGTCTCGATCACCGGGCTGGTCAAGAAGCCCCTGACCCTCGACCTCGACGCCCTCTACACCCGCTTCCCCCTGGAGGAGCGCCTCTATCGCTTCCGTTGCGTCGAGGCTTGGGCCATGCAGGTGCCCTGGACCGGCTTCCCCCTGCGGGCGCTGGTCGACTTCGCCGAGCCCCTCTCCTCGGCCACCCACGTGCGCTTCGTCAGCGTGCTCGACAAGAAGGGCCTGCCCGGCCAGGGCGAGCAGGGCTGGTACCCATGGCCCTACTTCGAGGGGCTGCGACTCGACGAAGCGCGCCACGAGCTGGCCTTGGTGGTGCTCGGCAGTTACGGCCACGCCCTGCCGATGCAGCACGGTGCCCCCCTGCGTCTGGCCCTGCCCTGGAAGTACGGCTACAAGAGCCCGAAGTCGATCGTCGAGATCGAATTCGTGGCCCGGCAGCCGAAGACCTTCTGGAACCAGCTGCAGCCCCGGGAGTACGGCTTCTACTCGAACGTGAACCCGGAACGGCCGCACCCGCGCTGGAGCCAGGCCACCGAGCGGGACATCGGCACCAGCGAGCGCCGGCCGACCCTGCCCCACAACGGCTACGCCGAGCAGGTGGCCGCGCTCTATCGCGGCAACGAGGTGTAGGAGGCTCTTTGAGCTTCCTGATCGACGGCTCGAACCTCGGCGGGGTGGTCGCCTCGCGGGCGGGCTCGCGGGATGCCGCAGGCGTGCTGCAGCGCCTGCTGCCCTGGGCGCGCACCCGGGCCCGAGTCATGGTGGTCTTCGACGGGCCGCCCCGGCCGGAGGTAGCCGAGCGCTACGGGTCAGTCGAGGTGCGCTTCGCGGGTGCTCGCACGGCGGACGAGGTGATCCTCGAGCTGGTGGCGGCCCGGCCCCGCCACTGGACGGTGGTCACCAACGACGCCGCCCTCTCCCGTGCCAGCCGCGACCTCGGGGCGAGGACCCGCCCGGCCACCGAGATCCACCTGCGCGCCGCCGAGGTGAAGAAGCAGCGCCAGCGGGAGGAGCGAGAGAAGCCAGCCCCCTCGGCCGAGGAGCTAGCGCATTGGAAGCGGGTCTTCGGAGAGTGAAGCGGGGCCCCTCAGTCCCGCGGTGAGGGGACCGGGGCGGGCGGTGCCGGTGGGATGCCCAGCTCGGCGAGCAGGCCGGCCGCTCTCGGGCCCTCGACCTCCTCGAGCATCCACAGCAGGTAGCGCACGTCGGCACTGACGTTGCGGGCCACCTCGGGGTTGTAGCCGAAGTCGTTGGCGACGTTCTCCCACACCCGGTCGAAGTTGACCCCCACCATCTCACCGCGGCCGTTGACCACCGGGCTCCCCGAGTTGCCGCCGGTGGTGTCGGCGGTGGCCAGGAAGCAGACCGGCAGGTCCCCAAAGGCTGCCGAGCGGAAGCGGCTGGTCGCAGCGCGGGGAGCGGCGGCCAGCACGGCGTCCGGCACGTCGAACGGCTCCGCGCCGGTGTGCTTCTCGAGCACGCCCGAGAGCATGGTCGCCGGACGCATCCAGACGGCGTCACGGGGGGTGTAACCGGCGACTTTGGCGAAGCTCACCCGTTGCGTGCTGTTGGCGTCCGGATCGAGGGGGCGGCCGAGGGAGGCCGCCACGGCGCGGCGCCACACCGGCCGCAGCCGGGAGACGGCGCCCTTCCAGGCCTTCTCGCTCTGCTCGACCTCGAGGATCTCGCGGGTGAGGGCCAGGGCGAGGTCGAGAAGAGGGTCCTGCCGCGCGGAGAGCTGAGCGACGCTCTCGCCGAACATGGCTTCTCGCTCCGCCAGGACCCCCACGCGGCTGGCTGCGAAGAGGACCTCGACCCGGGCGGCGGTCGTCTCCGCCGTCGGCGCAAGGCCGAGCAGCGTGTCCACCACCGCGGAGCGCTGGCCCGGCGGCAGGCCGGCGAGGCGGCCGAGCTGGTCGACGAGGAGCTTCTTCTCGGTCGGTTCGTGCAGGCGCTTCTGGTCGCGGCGAAGCTCGTCGAGCAGGCGATCGCGGTTGCGCTCCTGGTACTCGGGCTCGCGCTCGAGGTCCGGCTTCTCTCGCTCGATCGCCCAGCGGGCGAGCTGGAGGGCGAGGGCGAGAGGCCGCGAGCCGCCGCGCAGCTGGCCGAGGAGGAAGTCGCGCTCCCAGGTCTCGAGCTGGCGGCCGAACCGGGCCTCGAGCTCGCGGTAGGCCGCGGCGGCCGCCGCGTGCTCCGGGTGAGCGGCGATCCAGGCGAGGACCGCCTCGTCCGCCTGTTTACGGGCCGCGAGCAGGTTCCCGCGGGCGATTCCCGCGACTTGGCCGCGGGCGTTCTTCTCGCGGTTGGCGAGAGTCTTGGCGCGGTCGGCCAGGGCGATGGCCGCGGCCGGATCGGCCGCCGAGGCCACGTCCATCAGGTCCAGCCAGGCCCGGTACAGCCGGGCTCGCCCGGGAAAGGCCCGCTCCGCCTTCTCGGCCACCTCGCTCGCGATCAAGGAGCGGAAGGTCGCGCCCGGGTAGCCGATCACCATCACGAAGTCACCCTCCTCGATCCCTCGCGGCTGAAGGGCGAAGAAGCGTCCGGGGCGGTAAGGAACGTTGGCAGCCGCGAACGGGGCGGGGTTGGCGCCGCTCGCGGCCCACACCCGGGCGAGGGCAAAATCCCCGGTGTGGCGAGGCCACGACCAGTTGTCGACCTCGCCCCCGAACTCGCCGATCGCCCGCGGCGGCGCCCACACCAGCCGCACGTCCTGGAACTCCAGGGCCTCGATCAGCTCGTAGCGGACGCCGTCGTCGTAGACCGCCACCTGGCAGCGACGGAAGGGCTGGGCCTCACAGGCGGCCACCAACTCCTTGCGTTTGCGCTCGATGGCGAGGTGGCGCTCGTAGTCGTCGCGGGCACCGGTCGCCGCGGCCTCGACCGCCGCGGTGACGTCGGTGCGCCGATGGGGGATGGTGACGCGGAGGGTCGCCCCCGGCAGCTCCTCCTCGCGGCTGGTCGCGAGGAAGCCGTCGCGGATCAGGTCGCGCTCCGGGGTCGAATGCTGCTGGAGGATCGAGAACAGGCAGTGGTGGTTGGTCAGCAGCAGGCCGTCGGAGGAGACGAAGCCCGCCGAACAGCCGGAGATCTGCACCGCCGCCTCGAGCAGGCCGCCGCCGTCCGGTCGCCACAGCTCGGAGACCGGCAAGGTGAGGCCCAGCTCGGCCAGCCAGGAGGGGTCCAGCTCGGCGAGCTGGGGCGGTGTCCATTTGCCGCCCTGGGCGAGGAGGGGGGAGGAGCCGAGTGCGCTCGTCATGGTGATCAGGAGGGAAAGGGCGGTCTTCGTTCGTTGGCTCATGGCGTGGTCGGTCTCGGGTTCCACACCGCCACCTCGTCCAAGGTCTTCCGGTTGATGTCCGGGACCTCTGCGCCCGGTGCCGGGTAGCCGATCGGCACGAGCACGAAGGGGCGCTCGTTGGCGGGCCGCGCCAGGATCTCGTTGAGGAAGGCCATGGGGCTCGGGGTGTGGGTCAGGGTGGCGAGGCCCATCTGGTGCAGGGCGGTCAGGAACATGCCGCAGGCGATGCCGGTGCTCTCGTTGGGGTAGTAGTTCTTGCGCCGGCTGCCGTCCGGGTGGAAGCTCCAGCGCTCCTCGAAAAGCACCACGATCCAGGGCACGACCTCGAGGAAGGGCTTCTCCCAGGTCGTGCCCAGGGGGGCGAGCGCCTCGAGCCAGTCGGCCGGCATGCGGCCGCCGAGGTAGCTCTCCTTCTCCTCGGCCTCGGCGGCGAGGCGCAGCCGTCGTTTGGTCTCCGGATCCGAGATCGCGACGAATCTCCAGGGCTGGCGGTGGGCGCCGGAGGGGGCAGTGGAGGCGGTGGCGATGGCGAGCTCGATCAGCTGCCGGGGCACGGGCTCGGGAGAGAAGTCCCGCACGCTGCGTCGGCGGTCCATCAGGGCGTAGAAGGAGCGTGCCCGGTCGAGCATCTCCGCCTCCGGGCGCCGCTCGAAGGTCAGGGGCCGCATGCGAGGCTGGATGTCGACGGTGCTCACAGGGCCTCCGTTTCGAAGTGGGGCCGCAAGGCCGCGGCCTCCTCACGCACGAGCCGCCAGGCGGTGGCGACGTGCTCTTCCTCGGTGCGCAGGTTGCCGATCGCCACCCGCAGCACCAGGCGCCCGCCGAGCTTGCTGTGGGAGAGGAAGACCGGACCCCGGCGGTTGACCGCGGTGAGGATCTCCTCGTTCCAGCGGTCTTCGGCCTCGGGGTTGGCCAGGCCGACGGCACGGAAGGCGACCACCGACAGGGGAACGGGCGCGGCCAGCTCGAAGCCCGGCTCGGCCTCCACCCACGCGGCGAGGCGGCGGGCGAGAGCCAGGTGGTGGCGGATGCGCTCGATGATGCCGTCGACCCCGAAGGCGCGGATCACCATCCAGAGCTTCAAGGCCCGGAAGCGGCGGCCCAGCTGGAGCCCCAGGTCCATCAGATTGGTGACTCCCTCGTCCGAGGTCCGCAGGTACTCGGGTACCAGGGAGAAGGCCCGCTTCAGCTCGCCGGGATCGCGGCAGTAGAGCACCGAGCAGTCCACCGGCACGAACAGCCATTTGTGGGGGTTGATGACGATCGAGTCGGCCTCCTCGATGCCGGCCATCTGGGCGCGGATCTCCGGGCAGACGGCGGCGCCGCCCCCGTAGGCGGCGTCGACGTGGAGCCACATCCCATGCCGCCGGGCGATTTCGGCCACCTCGGCGATCGGGTCGAGGCTGCCGGTCGAGGTGGTGCCGGCCGTGGCCACCACGGCCGCGGGCCGGCGGCCGGCGGCGAGGTCCTGCTCGATGGCCGCCTCGAGGGCGTCCGGCCGGAGGCGGAAGCCCTCGTCGCTCGCCACCCGGCGCACCTGCTCCAGACCAAGGCCGAGGGCGATCCAGCCCTTGTCGACCGAGGAATGGGCCTGGTCGGAGCCGTAGACCACCAGGGGGCGGATCAGCGCGGTCAGCCCCTGGCGCCGGGTCTCGGGCGCCGCGCGGTCGCGGGCAGCGGCGAGGGCTAGGAAGGTCGAGGTCGAGGCGGTGTCGTTGATGTGGCCCTGGAAGGCGGGCGGCAGGTCGAGCATCTGGCGCAGCCAGTCACAGGTCCGCTCCTCGAGCTCGGTCGCGGCCGGCGCCGTGCGCCAGAGCATGGCGTTGGCGTTCAGGCTGGCGGTGAGCAGCTCGCCGACGATTCCCGGCCCGGAGGAGGTGTTGGCCAGGTAAGCCATGAAGCCGGGGTGGTTCCAGTGAGTGACGTTGGGCTCGATCAGGCGGCGGTAGTCGGCGAGGATCTCGGGCAGGCCCTCGGCGTGGCGTGGCGGCGCAGCGGGGAGGGCGGCGGCGATCTCACCGGGGGAGACCGCCGGCAGCACGGCATAGCGCTCGACGTTCGTCAGGTAGTCGGTGACGTGCTCCGCCGCCTCGAGGAGGGCCGAGCGGATCTCTTCGATGGGGAGGTCGCGGGACATCTGGGGCTGAGGATATCGCGAGGCCCCGCTCGCGGTAGGGGCGCAGCATGCTGCGCCCCTACGATGCGGAGACAGCTCCCTTACTTGCCGCCCTTGCGGGACAGCTCGTCGTCGATCACCTTGGCGAGCTCCTCGAAGGGCACGGCGCCGGAGACCAGGCGGCCGTTGACGAACATCGCCGGGGTGCCAGTCACGCCCACCGCGGTGCCGGCGGCCAGGTCCTCGTCGACCTTGGTGGCGAACTTGGCGGTATCCAGGCACTGATCGAACTTGCCCTGGTCGAGGCCCAGCTGGCCGGCGCGGGTCTTGAGCTGGCCGACCTGGAGCTCCTTCTGGTTGGCGAAGAGGGCGTCGTGCATCTCCCAGAACTTGCCCTGGTCGTTGGCGCAGAGAGCGGCCTCGGCGGCCTTCTTGGCGTTGGGGTGCATGGCGAGGGGGAACTGACGGAAGGCGATGCGCACCTTGTCGCCGTAGGTCTCCTCGATCTTCTTGATGGTCGGCACCACGCGGCTGCAGAAGGGGCACTCGAAGTCGGAGAACTCGACGATGGTCACCGGAGCGTTGGCCGGGCCTTTGGTGGGAGCGCCCGCGATCTCGATCTTCTCGCGGGGGGGCTCGAGCAGGATCTTGACGTCGTGGCTCTTGCGCAGGCCGGTGAGGAAGGCGGTGCGCGCTTCCTGGGAGCGCTGCTGGCCGAGGAAGGCTTTGATGCGATCGACCACCTGCTCCTTGGGCACGTTGACCCGTGCCTTGTTCTGCTCGTACCAGGTGTCGACGTCGGCATCGGAGACCGGGGCGACCTTGGCGTCGACCTCGGCCTTGACGAGGTCCTGGGCGGTCAGGCCCCGCTTGGCGGCCTCGGCCTCCACGAGCTTGTCCTCGATCAATGCGTTGAGGGCGCCCTCGAGGATTTGGCGGCGCTGGGCCTCGAGCTGCTTGAGCTCGCGGGAGGCCTTCTGCTCCAGGTCGGCCATGGTGACGGGCTTGCCGTCGATCTGGGCGACGGCCTCAGGGGCCTTGGCGGGCTGGGCGCTGGTATCCGGGGCGGAGCAGGCGGGCAGGGTGCCGAGCCCGAAGAGGGCCAGAATGGCACCCGCGGCGAGGCCACGAGACACGAACTTCGGCGAGGACAGGCGATTCATAATCGGATGGGCTCCTTCGTGGCTAGTTTTGAGGCATTGTAAGGACTCGCTGCCAACCCAGCAAGAGCCATGCCGCTTGGGTTCGATTTAGCGAGCAGTCAAATGGCGCGTGAACAGGCCGTCCAGGATGCGTTCGGCCGGGATCCCGCGCAGGCGCAGCGAGGGGGCGCGCAGCAGGGCATCGGCCAGGGCGAGACAGCGCCGGGGCAGACCGCCGCCGGCCGAGGCGCGGGTGGCGATCTCGACCAGGGCCGCGGCGGTGGTGCTCCAGGGCCGGCCCAGCCGCGGGTCCTCCCAGCCGCCGAGGACCTTCTTGGCCTCCCCGGCGCAGGCCAGCGCGGCGAGCCCCGGGCTCGAGCCCAGGCTTTCCAGCAGGCGCCCGAAGGCGGCAGCGAGGTCGCCGATCTCGGCCGGGTCGACGTCCTCCGCCGGCCCGAGGTAGAGGGAGAGGGAACGGCTTCGCAGCGTCGCGGAGAGGTCCAGGCGTGAGGGAGCGAGCAGCAGGAAGTGGCGCGGCGAGCTGACGTGGGGCTCTTCGAGGGTCTTGAGCAGGCTGTCGGCAGCCTCGGCGGAGAGGGTCTCGGCGTTGGCGACGGCGAAGACCTGCCCCCGAGCCTCGAACGGTGAGACGTGCGCGGCCCTCAGAAAGGCGCGCGTCGCCTCCGCCGAGGTGGCGGTCTTCAGGTCCCGCAGGAGCAGGTGGAAATCGGGATGAAAGGCGGAGCCCTCCTCGCCCTCGGGCCAGACGATGCGCCGGCAGCCGCGGCAGACGCCGCAGGGCCGGGCCGCCGGCTCTTCCCCGCAGAGGAGGGTGCGCGCCAGGGCGAGGGCGGCGTCTCGGCGGCCGGCCTCGCTCGCTCCGTAGAGGATCACCGACGGATAGAGGCGGCCTTCGCGAGCCAGCTCGAGGGCGGCCGTGCGGTTCATGGCGCGGGGACGAGATCGCCCAGGGCCGCGAGCACCTGGGCCGCCGTGGCCTCGGTCGGGCCGGACGAGTCGATCACCCGGAAGCGTCCGGGCTCTCCGGCGGCCAGCGCGAGATAGCCGTCGCGCACCCGCTGGTAGAAGTCCAGCTCCTCGGCGTCGAGGCGGTCGATCTCGCCGGCCTGGCGACGGCGGGGGGAGTGGCCCCGCTCGCGAGCGACCTCAGCCGGCAGGTCGAAGAGCAGGGTGCGGTCCGGCCTCCGGCCGCCGGTGGCGACGCGGTCGACCTGGGCGATCTCGTCTGGGGAGACGCCCCGGCCATAGCCTTGGTAGGCGAGGGTGGAGTCCGTGAAGCGGTCGCAGAGGACGATCCGGCCCGCGGCGAGAGCCGGGTCGATCACCTCGACTAAGTGCTGGCGCCGGCTGGCGAAGACCAGCAGCAGCTCGACGATGCCGTCCGCCACTTCCGAGCGATGGTCGAGGAAGAGGCGGCGGATCTCGCTCCCCAGTGCGGTGCCCCCGGGCTCGCGAGTCTCCACCACCGCGAGCCCATGCTCCTCCAGCCAGGCCCGAGCCCGCCGCAAGTGCGTGGACTTGCCGCTGCCGTCGAGGCCCTCGAAGGTGATGAAGGTGCCGGGCACGGGGGCGGAGGTTAGCACGGGGGTCAGGGCCCTCAGCGCAGCAGCCGCGGCAGCGCGGCCCGCACCTCGTTGGCCGTCAGACCGAGCAGACCGGCGTTGGCCACCAGAGCCTCCAGGTCCATCGGATAGAGGTTGCCCCGGGCCGGGTCGGCGAGGCCGGCCAAGTTGCGCGGCGCGATGGCCTCTCTCATCCAGCGCTCGAATTCAGCTGCTTCCTCTTCCGTCGCGCAGCGTCCCTGCCCCTTGAGCGCGGCCAGGTGTGCCAGGGCCTCGTCGAGCGCTCTGCGGATCACCTCGTCGCGGCAGCCGAGAAACCCGTCCCACACCCAGTCCTTCGCCTCGGGGAGCAAGCGCCGGGAGGCTTCGCCATAGCTGGCGGCGGCGAAGTACAGCATGGCGAAGGGGACGAAGAGCCGGAAGTCCTCGAAGCCGGCGTAGGCCCCGGCCACCAGGCGGTCGACGTGGTCTGCCTCGTCCTCGAGCAGCGCAGCGTAGCGCGCCAGCGCCTCGTCACCCGGCACGTCCTCGGCCTCGAAGATCCGGCCCAGCCTCTCGACCCCGGCGAGGCTCCAGGCGATGCCGGTCGAAAATAGGGGGTCGGTGAAGGCGTAGGTGCTGGGCAGGGCGAGCCAGCCCGGACCGGCCGCGGCCGAGAGCCGGTGCTGGAGCCGGGGCACGAAGACGGGGCCCACCACCGGCCGGGCGTCGCCGAAGCGAGCCGCGAGCGAAGGGTGGCGGGTGAGCAGCCCGGCCCAGGCTCCGGCCGGGTCCTGGGCGGCCCGTCCGAGCAATGGCCAGGCGGCCGGGCGGGAGTGGTCGAGGACCACACCGGCCGAGACCACCCCGTGGTCGAAGGGCAGCTGGTACACCCAGCCGGCGTCCAGCAGGTGGTGGACGGCGGCGCGGTCGTCCGGGTAGGGGCCGGGGGGCAAGGTCCGGCCCGCGCGCCGGGCCACCTCCTCGGTCGCCACGACGTTCTCGAAGTGCCCGAAGACCAGGCCGCTCGCCACCCGGCTCGGGCAAGCCAGGGCCGAGGCGCCGAGGGCCTTGGCCACCACCGCAGCCGGGCCGGAGGCATCCACCACGAAGCCGGCCTCGGCCTCCCAGGCTTCCCCCAGACGTTCCCCGCGCAGCCGGATCGCCGAGCCCGAGCGCTCGATGCTCCGGATCGTCGTCTGGTCGAAGTACGCCACCCCCTCGGCCACGGCCCGCTCGACGAACCAGGCGTCGAGGTCCGCGCGCAGCCAGTGGGTGTCGGAGATCTCGTCGTTGGGGCTGGCGGCCACCAGCAGCCTCTCCCCGGGCGCCGAGCCGAAGAAGGTGAATCCCCGCTTGAGGCCCCGCCGCAGCTGGGGCAGGGCGCGCAGCCACTTTCCCCAGGCCGCCAAGGGCGCCAGGTCGGGCAGGTCGTAGCGCTCGGCGAGGCGGGTGAGGGTGAGGGCGGCCAGGGGCGTCGAGGATTCACCCAGGGCGAAGCGGGGGTGACGGCCCCGCTCCACCAGCCAGACCCTGCGACCGAGGCGTGCCAGCACCCGCCCCGCGAGGGCCCCGGCGAAGCCCGAGCCGACCACTACCACGTCCGGCTTTCGGCTCATCCGGCGCAAGCCTCGCAGGCCACCGCCGGCTCGGTGGCGCCGGAGAGGTTCGAGCGGTGCAGGCGGTCGCGCCGGGCGGGGGCGCAGGTGGGGCAGTCGGCAAAGCGCTCGAGGTCCCAGAGGTCGGCCTGGACGACGCCACCGTCGAGCTCCAGGCAGCGCTCCAGGGCCTCTTCGAGCCGGGCCAGGCGGGGCGGCGTGAAGCGGCCCTCGGCGGCCAGCCGGGCCAGCTCGGAGCCGCCTCCGCGCACGGGGATCAGCGTCACCGTGCCCACACTCTGGGCGAAGGCGTGCTCGGCCGAGCGCACGGCCCAGTCCACCGCCTCGGCGGCCGGCACGAAGGGCGCCCCCACCAGCACGAAGGCCCGCAGCGAGACGCCTGCGCCCCGGAGCCTCCGGCAGGCGGCGTCGAAGTCCGCCAGGCGCATCGCCTTGCCGAGCCGGGGCAGGGCCTCGGGGTGCACCGTCTCGAGCCCCATCGCCACCTCCAGCCGGCCCTCCAGGGCCTCGGCGAAGGCCAGGCAGCGCTCGTTGGTCAGCCGGGGGTGGTTCTCCACCACCACGCGGAAGAAGGGGGAGAGCAGGGGCAGCAGGCGCTCTTCCTCCCCCTCGGGCACCGCCCGGGGCTCGAAGAAGTTGCTGGCGTTGTAGAGCTTGATCGAGGTGGTGCCGGGCTCGACGGGCCCCATCTCGGCCAAGGCCAGCTCGAGCTGGCGGGTGAGGGCCCCCGGGGGCGTGGCCCCGGTGAGCGTAAAGCGCCAGAGGTCGCAGAACACGCAAGAGAAGGGGCACTCGGCACCGGCCAGGAAGACCGTCCGGGTGGGCGTCACACCGCGGTCCGGCGTGCGCTCCTCTTCGGCAAGCCAGCCGAGGGGCCGCCAGGGATCGACCGGCTCTCTGGCGCCCCGTTCGGCTCTCAACGCGGCGCGTGAAGCCCCAGGAAGTGTTGCCGGTAGCGCTCCGGAGGGTGGCCGAAGCGGCTGGCGAACAGCTCGCCGTTCACCGCTCCCTCCTGGAAGCGCCGCTTGGGGAAGACCGGCATCGCAAAGCCCAGCACCTGGGCCACGCCTCGGCGGACGATCTCGCCTTTGAGCGCGTAGAGCCGCTCGTGCGAGCCCTGGGAAAGCTCGGCGAAGGGGATGGCCTCCGAGGTGGCGATGACCGCCGGCCGCATCAGGGGGGAGAAACCCACGAAGCCGTGCCGAGACAGGGGCGCGTAGCCCCGCACCACGCCGCGGGAGAGGCCGCCGCTGTAGGTCAGGGAGTGCTTGATCGCCTCCACCCCCCAACCCTCGTGGTAGAGCATCCGGTTGTTGACCACGCTCCGGATGGTCAGCTCGGCGTTCTCCTCGATCGGGTAGTCCTTGAGGTTCTCGTCGCCGCCGTCGCCGTCCACCAGGAACTTCCATTCCGGGTACCGGTCGCGCAGGGCGGCGGCCAGGGCGAGGGTCACCGCCGCGCACTCGACGTCTCGCTGCTTGTAGTCCTCGATCACCTCGATGGCGGCCAGCGGGTCGATGGCCTCGGCCGGCACTTCAATCGGCTCGAGCAGGAAGTCGAGGCCGAGGTCGCCAAGGAACCGCCGCGCCTGGGCGAGATCCGAGCCGCCGCCATCGACCGCCAGGGTGAAGGCCTTTAGCCGCGCCGGGCTGAGGCCGGCCTCGAGCAACGCCCGGTAGAGGCCGAGCAGCACCGAGCCACTGTCCACCCCGCCGGAAAAGAGCACGCCGATCGGCGCCTCGCGGGGGATCGCCGCGACCCAGGCCCGCAGCTCGGACGTCAAGACCTCGACGTAGGTGCGGCCGAGCAGGTCGAGGTCGGGCGGCAGCACGGCCCGGGGAGGGTCGAAGAAGCGCCGGTACACCGGGTTGGGGTCCGGGCAGCCGATCAAGCGGAGCTGGGTGACGTGATGGGCCGGCACCATGCGGGTGTAGCTGGGATGGAACTGGCCGCCGTGGCCCTCGGCCTCGAGGCAGGCGCGCAGGGTGTCGATGCGGTCGGCCACGGCCAGCATCGGGCCGTCTTTCTCCTTGGCCAGGAAGTAGCGCAGGGGCCGGTCCAGGGAACGGGCCAGGCAGACTTGCTCGCCCTCCCGCACCACCAGAGCGAAAGAGCCGTGGATCAGCGAGACAGCCTGCGGATCGCCCGAAAGCACCCGCAACCGAGCCTCCTCGACGCTCATGTTGAGGATCTGCTGGGTCTCGGGGGCGATCAGGTCGATGACGCGGTGGATCGGGCGCTCGGGTTGGCTGGGCTGCATGTCTTGGCCTCCAGGGGCCGGATTCTAGCGGGCTGGGGTACCATCTGGCGTTCTGTCTGTCGGGGGACCGTCCATGGCCCGAACTCTCATCACCAGCGCCCTGCCTTACATTAACGGCGTCAAGCACCTCGGCAACCTGATCGGCTCCTTGCTGCCGGCGGACGTCTATGCCCGCCACTTGCGCCAGCAGGGGGAGGAGGTGCTCGCCATCTGCGGCACGGACGAGCACGGCACGCCCGCCGAGCTGGCCGCCCTCGCCGAGGGCAAGAGCCCGCGGGAGTACTGCGACGAGCAATTCGCCATCCAGGACCGCATCTATCGCGACTTCGAGCTCTCCTTCGACTACTTCGGCCGCACCTCCTCGCCCGTCCACCACGAGCTGACCCAGGACATCTACCGCCGCCTCGACGAGAACGGCTTCATCGAGGAGCGGGAGGTCGAGCAGATCTACTCGATCGACGACGCCCGCTTCCTGCCCGACCGATACGTCATCGGCACCTGCCCGCATTGCGGCTTCACCGAGGCCCGCGGGGACCAGTGCGACAACTGCGGCTCGCTGATGGATCCCACCCAGCTCGGTGAGCCCCGCTCGGCGGTCTCAGGGAGCCGAAACCTCGAGATCCGGCGATCGAGGCATCTGTTCCTGTGCCTGTCGAAGCTCCAGGACCGGGTCCGGGCCTGGGTGGATCAGCATCCCGCGTGGCCGCCGACCACCCGCGGCATCGCCTACAAGTGGCTGGACGAGGGGCTCCAGGACCGGAGCATCACCCGCGACCTCTCCTGGGGCATCGCCGTGCCGCGGCCCGGCTTCGAAGGCAAGGTCTTCTACGTCTGGTTCGACGCCCCGATCGGCTACATCAGCATGACCATCGATTGGGCCCGGCTGGCCGACGACCCCGAAGCCTGGAAACGCTGGTGGCTGGCCCCCGGCGAGGTCGAGTACGTGCAGTTCATGGGCAAGGACAACGTGCCCTTCCACACCGTGATGTGGCCGGCGACCATGCTCGGCACGGCACAGCCGTGGGTCTTCGCGAACCACGTCAAGGGCTTCAGCTGGCTGACCTACGAGGGGGGCAAGTTCTCCACCAGCCGGGGCCGTGGCATCTTCACCGACACCGCCCTCGAGCTCTTCCCGGCCGATCTGTGGCGCTACGCCCTGCTCGCCACGGTGCCCGAGGGCACCGACTCGGATTTCAGCATCGAGGGCTTCGCCGCCCTGGTCAACAAGGACTTGGCGGACGTGCTCGGCAACTTCGTCAACCGGGTGCAGACCCTGGTGGTGCGCAACTTCGACGGACGGGTGCCCGAGCCGGGCCCCGAGCAGGAGCTCGACCACCAGCTGCTGGCTCGCTGTCGCGAGCTCGCCCAGGAGCTCGACACCGAGCTGCGGGCCACCAACTTCCGGAAGGCGATGCGCGCCCTGCGCGCCCTGTGGGCAGCAGGCAACGAGTACGTCACCCAGACCCAGCCCTGGTCACTGGTCAAGACCGACCGTGCACGGGGCGGTGAGGTGCTGCGCCGAACGCTCCAGCTCGCCTACCTCTACGCCGTGGCCAGCGCCTCGATCATCCCGGCCAAGAGCCGAGAGATCTTCGCCCTGCTCGGCGAGAGCGGCGATCCGGGTCGGGTGTCGCTGGCGGCGGCCCTGGCCTTCGAGCATCCGCCCTCGGGGCAGGCCCTGGTGCCGGGACCCCCCCTGTTCGAGAAGATCTCTCCCGAGCGGGTTGCCGATCTGACCGAGCGCTTCCGGGGCAAGGTCGGCTAGCGCCGCCTCCTACCCCAGTGGGTCGTTGCATCGCGGTCCTCGCCCGGCTACCATCCCCGCGAGTTCAGACAAAGCAGCCCCAGGAAGGCGATGATGACCAAGATCTGGGTCCCCAAGGAGCAGCACCCGGGCGAGCGCCGCGTGGCCGCCACGCCCGAGACCGTGAAACGACTGGTCAAGGACGGCCTCACCGTCGCCGTGGAGAGCGGGGCGGGTGAGGGTGCCCATCACGCCGACGAGGAGTACCGCCAGGCCGGCGCCGAGATCGCCAGCGACCGCAAGGCCGGCTGGCAGGCAGCGGACGTGGTGTTCAAGGTCCGGGAGCCTTCGGCCGAGGAGGTCGGCTGGCTCAAGCGAGGCGCGATCCTGGTCGCCCTCATGGCGCCGCACAAGAATCTCTCTCGTGTCGAGCAGCTCGCCGCGACCGGCGTCACCACCTTCGCCATGGAGCTGGTGCCCCGTATCACCCGTGCCCAAGCGGTCGACGCGCTCTCCTCGCAGGCGTCGATCGCCGGCTACAAGGCGGTGCTGATCGCCGCTGCACGCCTCTCCAAGTACTTCCCCCTGCTGATGACCGCCGCCGGCACCGTGCCGCCCGCCCGGGTGGTGGTGATGGGCGCCGGCGTCGCCGGCCTGCAGGCGGTCGCCACCGCGCGGCGCCTGGGCGCGGTGGTCGAGGTGTCGGACATCCGCGCCGCGGTGAAGGAGGAGGTCGAGTCCCTGGGCGGCCGCTTCATCGAGCTGCCGGCGGCCGAGAGCGGGGACGGCCAGGGCGGCTACGCCAAGGAGATGTCCGAGGACTTCCTGCGCCGCCAGCGGGAGATCGTGGCCCGCCACGTGGCCGCTGCCGACGTGGTGATCACCACCGCCCTGGTGCCGGGCCGGCCGGCGCCTCGGCTGGTCAGCCGCGAGATGGTCGAAGGCATGAAGCAGGGCAGCATCGTGGTCGACCTGGCTTCTTCCGAGGGTGGCAACTGCGAGCTGTCGAAGGCGGACGAGGAGGTTCTGCACCACGGTGTGCTGATCCTCGCGCCCTCGAACCTCGCCTCCGCCCAGTCGGTCGACTCGAGCGCCCTCTACGCCAAGAACCTGGTCAACCTGCTCGCCCTGATGTGGCAGAAGGGTGAGCTGGCGGTCGACGTCAGCGACGAGGTCCTCGCCGGCACTCTCCTGACCCACGAGGGAAAAGTCACCCACGCCCCGACCGCGGCTCGGCTGGGCGCGAGCTGACCCGACTCAGCGGTTAGGAAGCTGAGCGGGGAAGGGCGAAAGCCCTTCCGCCTGTGCGGCCTCCCACAGTTTCCGGTCGAAGGTCGCAAAGAAGGTCTCCACACCGAGGATCTGCTGCCAGGAGACGGCGGCGCCGAGGTGCACCGCGTCGTAGCCGCGCAGGCCATGCTCCCAGCAGAGCCTTCCTGCCTGATCGAGGAGGCTCTCGCTGACCTGGATCCTTACCAGGGAGCTCCATTCCAGGCTGGCGAGCTGCCGGGCCGCCAGGGCACCCTCGCGAGGAAAGTGGCCGAGCCGAACCGCCTTGGCGAGAGCCGCCACCAGCTCGGTGCGACAGACAGACACAGTACCCAGCAACTCCGCGTGGCGGAACAGCTGCCGGACGTCCTCGCTGCCGGCTTCGATGACGTAGCGCTTCACCAGCGCACTGGCGTCGAGGTAGCAGATCAATCGCGATCCTCGAGCAGTAGCTCTGCCACGGTCTTTTGCTTGCGGTTCACGACCGGCGCCTCGATGTCCCCGAGCTTCTGACCGTTCCACTCGAGGAAGCCGCTACCGGCCAGGTCGCGGACTCTCTCGGTCACCGTGCGCCCGAGCGGCAGCAGCTGCCCAACGGGTTGGCCATGCTCGGTGATGACGAACGAGGCTCCGGCCTTGACGTCGCGCACGTACTGGCTGAGGTTGGTTTTCAGCTCTCGGATTCCCACGGTGGTCTTGCTCATTGCTTTGTGGTCTCTCGATCCGGAATGTGGTCACATTCTAGCTCTGATCGAGATCTCGAGCCAAGCGTGCTCGCCAGGGGCAACGGGAAGATCCCTGTGCTAGCCTCCCGCCAGTTTTCTCGACGGAGGAGGGAGCATGGTGGCAGGCTCGAAGGCCAGGGACGAGTCCGTCCTCGAGTTCACCGTCCGGGCGGCGGCCGCCGGCATCGTCTTCGGCATCCTGTTCGGCGCGGCCAACGCCTACTTGGGCCTGCGCGTCGGCCTCACGGTCACCACCTCGATCCCCATCGCCGTGCTCACCGTGGCCTTCTTCCGGGCCATCCGGGCCAACGGCTTCACCATCCTCGAAGCCAACCTCTCCCAGACCATCGGCTCGGCCTCCTCCTCCCTCGCCACCGGCACCATCTTCACCATCCCGGCCCTCTTTCTGTGGGGCAGCGCGCCGCCCTTCTGGCAGGTGGCGATCCTCGCCTTCCTCGGCGCCATCCTCGGCATCTGCGCCATGGTGCCGCTGCGCCGGCTGCTGATCGTCGAGGGTGCGAAGGAGCTGCCCTACCCGGAGGGCACGGCCTGCGCCGAGGTGCTCAAGGTCACCACCACGGAGTCGGCCTCGGGAGGCAAGTGGATCGCCCTCGGCCTCGCCGTCGGCGCCGCAGCCAAGATCAGCCTCGGCGGCTTCGGCCTCTTCCGGCCGGAGCTGCACCTCGCCCTGCCGGGCATCCCCAAGGCCGAACTGTCCCTCGAGGTGGCCGCGGCCCTGCTCGCCGTGGGCTACATCCTGGGCTACCGCCAGGCCGCGATCATGGTCGCCGGCAGCCTGATCTCCGCGCTCTGCTTCATCCCCCTGATCGCCATCGTCGGGGACACGCTCACCACGCCCCTCTTCCCCGAGCTCGAGAAGCCGATCCGCGACCTCGGCGCCGGGGCCATCTGGAGCCGCTACGTGCGCTACATCGGCGCCGGGGCGGTGGCGGCGGCGGGCATCGTCACCGTGGCCCGCTCGTTGCCGACCATGTGGAGCTCGCTCAAGGCCGTGCTCTCGGGCCTCTCCGCCCGGCGTGGCGGGGGGCCGGCGGGCGAATCCGCCGGCGAGCGCACCGACCGTGACGTTCCCGGCTGGGTGGTGATCGCCGGCCCGGCCCTGGTGGTGCTGACCCTGATCGCCGTGCCCGGCCTCCTGGCGGGGGAGATGAGCCTCGGCCCCCGCACCCTCGCTGCGCTGGGCGTGGGCCTCTTCGGCGTGCTCTTCGTGGTCGTCTCCGCGCGCATCGTCGGCCTGATCGGCGTCTCCTCGAACCCCACCTCGGGCATGACCCTGGTCACCTTGCTCGCCATCTCGCTGATCTTCGTGGCCCTGGGCTGGAACGACCCTTCCGCGCGGGCGGCGATCCTGACCGTCGGCATGGTGGTCTGCGTGGCGGCCTCGAAAGCGGGGGACATCTCCCAGGACCTGAAGACCGGCTACCTGGTGGGCGCCACGCCGGCACGCCAGCAGCTCGGGCAGTTCCTCGGCGCGGCCTTCGCCTGCTGGGCGGTGGCCGGCACCGTGCTGCTGCTGGGCAGGACCTATGGCTTCGGCACGGGCGAGCTGGGAGCACCCCAGGCGATGCTGATGAAGACGGTGATCGACGGCGTGCTCACGGGCTCCCTGCCCTGGGGTCTGGTGGGCACGGGGGCGGGCCTGTCGGTGGCGGGCATGCTCGCCGGCTTGCCGGGGCTGGCCTTCGCGGTGGGGATCTACTTGCCCCTCTCCAGCATGACGCCGATCTTCGTCGGCGGCCTGGTGCGCCGGCTGGTGGAGGCCCGGCGCCCTGAGGGGGCGATCGACAGCGACCCGGGCATCCTCGCGGCCTCGGGGCTGATCGCCGGCGAGGGTCTGGCCGGCGTGTTGATCGCGCTGCTCGCCGCGGCCCGGCAGACCTGGGCCGACTCGGGTTTCGCCGCGCTCGTCCGTTCGGCGCATTTCGGGGAGAAGGACTTCTCCTGGATCACGGGCCTGCCGGCGACCTTGCTCGCCCTCAGCCTGC
>JBIOYC010000354.1:0-4004 GCA_044869955.1 Thermoanaerobaculia bacterium
GGAAGAAGGGCACCGGCCGGCCGAGCCTGACCTGGCCGGAGTCGGTGGACGAGGCCCTTTGCTTCGGCTGGATCGACGGCGTTCGCCGCAGTCTCGACGAGGAGAGCTACTCCATCCGCTTCACGCCGCGGAAGGCGACCTCTAACTGGAGCGCCGTCAATGTCGGGCGCGTGCGTGTGCTGACCGAGGAGGGCCGGATGCGGCCCGCGGGGCTGGCCGCGTTCGCGAACCGCAAGGAGGCGAAGACGGGCATCTACGCTTACGAGCAGCGGGACCAACTCTTCTCCCCCGAGCAGGAGGCCGCCCTGCGCGCCAATGAGGCGGCCTGGCGGGACTGGCAGGCCCGGCCGCCGAGCTACCGCAAGGGAGCCACCCACTGGGTGGTCGGTGCCAAGAGGGAGGAGACCCGCCGACAGCGCCTCCGGACCCTCGTCGAGCACTGCGCCCGCGGCGAGGTGATCCTGCCCTTCCGCTGGGCCAAGGGGACCAAGGGAGGATCCCTCAGGACGGGCCGGCCGTGATGCCGGCAGCTCCCGAGGATCTGGTCGCGACGTCCGAGCCACTTGCGCGCGCTATCGTTGGACCAACGTTTCCTACTCAAGGAGGCCTCTCATGAAAACGATGACCGCTCTGCTGATCGCCCTCGCCCTGGTTCCGGCGGCACCCCTCGCCGCTGCCGACGCCCCGTCGGAAGCGGCCGGGCTCAAGGCCGACCTGATCGCCAACCTGACCGACGCCGAGAACAAGCTGGTCGGCCTCGCCGAGGCCACGCCCCAGGACAAGTACGGCTGGCGCCCCTCTCCCGAAGTGCGCACCACGGCCCAGGTCTATCTCCACGTGGCCGGCGGCATCTACTTCCTCTCCGGCCTGCTCGGCGCTGCCCGCCCCGAGGGCGTGCCCAAGGACATCGAGGCCCTCACCGACAAGGCCCAGGTGATCGCGGCGCTCAAGGAGGGTTTCGCCCACGCCCGGCGGGTGATCGAGACTGCTCCCGAAAGCGCCCTGGCCGGCAAGGTCAAAGTGCCCTGGGGGGAGATGACCTACCGCTCGATCCTGATCGCCCTGGCGACTCACAGCCATGAGCACCTCGGCCAGGCGATCGCCTATGCCCGCTCCGTCGGCGTCGTGCCACCGTGGAGCGCGGCCGGCGGCTAGACCATCCCTGTCTCTCGAGGAGATCACGATGAAGGCACCCCTACCCGGCGAGGTCGTCTGGTACGTCACCGGCCGCTTCTACGCGGCCCCGGATGGCTCGATCTTCGACGTCGGCTACTTCTTCCACCTCCCCTGCGTGGGGGACGACCTCTTCTCCGGCGCGCCGGGCGAGGCCACGGCCCACTTCACCTTCTCCTCGGAGCCCTTCCAGGTCTCCCGCCTCCAGAACGGCGACCTCCAGCTGGGCCTGGACACCACGGGGGACTTCTCCATCTTCCTGAACCGCCGGCCGGCGGGCGATTTCGCGAACCCCGCCAGCTTCGCCCGGGGCGAGGCGATCGCCCGCTTCCGGCGCCGCCACGTGGTGCTCGGCACCACGGTCCAGGCCACCCCGGGCGGGTCGCCGGTGGTGATGGGCAACGTCTTCTCGGCGGCTCTCCTCGAGAGCCGAGAGCTCGAGTGGCAGGGCCGCCGCATCGACCTCGGCCAGCTCCTGCCACAGGGCGTCACCCAGTGGGGAACGGCGAGCGGCAATTCGCTGCCACCGCCGACCGGCTACACCGCCATGGAGGCCTTCGCGGCCTCGGCAATCGCCGTCGGCTGAAGCCGCCCGCGAGGTGGCAGCCCGAAGCGGGGCTTGACAGCCGACTCCGCATCATGTGTACTAGTTGTGTCAGTACACTAGATACGGACAGCGACCGGAGCCCCGCCCTTCATGATCCAGATCGTCACCGGCGACTCGCGCCCCCTCTTCCGTCAGATCGTCGACGGCCTGACGCGCAAGATCCTCTCCGGGGAGCTGCCTTCGGGCAGCCGCCTGCCGAGCGTGCGCGGCCTGGCGATGGAGCTGACCCTCAACCCCAACACCGTGGCCCGGGCCTACACTGAGCTGACCTCGGGGGGCCTGATCGAGTCCCGCCACGGCGTGGGCGTGTTCGTCTGCGAGCCCCGCCAGCGCCTGAGCGACGATGAGCGGGAGCGCCGGCTCGAGGAGGCGCTGCAGCGCTTCCTAGGCGCGGTGGCCTCCCTCGGCTTTGCACCCGAAGAGATCCTCGACCGGCTCCGCCACGAGCTCCACACCTACCGTGCCCCTTCAAAGGAAAGTCCATGACCCTGATCGCAACTCAACCCGCTCCGTCGCCGGCCGTGTTGCCGGCGGTGTCGCCCGACCGAGTGATCGAAACCGAGGGCCTCACCAAGCGTTTCGGCCCCAAGCTGGCCCTGAACCGACTCACCCTCGCCGTGCCCCGCGGCGGCATCCACGCCGTGGTGGGCAGCAACGGCGCCGGCAAGTCCACCCTCTTCCGCTTGGCTCTGGGCGTCGCCACCCCCAGCCTGGGAGAGTGCCGCGTGCTCGGCGTGGCCAGCGGCCGGCTCGACCCGGCCACCCGCGGGCGTATCGGCCTGGTGACCGAGGAGCACACCCTGCCCGGCTGGATGACCGTGGCCCGCCTGGCGGCCTTGCAGCGCAGCCTCTACCCGCGCTGGAGCGAGGCCACCTTCCGCGAGGTCGCCGGGCACTTTCACCTCGGCTCCGGGCAGAAGGTCGCCCAGCTCTCGCGCGGCGAGAGGGCCGGCTTCACCATTGCCCTCGCCCTCGCCCAGGGCCCGGAGCTGCTGATCCTCGACGAGCCCACCCTGGGCCTCGACGTGGTGGCCAAGCAGGCGGTGCTCGAATGCCTGCTCTTCGCCGGCCGCCGGGAGGACCGCACCCTGCTCTACTGCTCGCACCAGATGGACGAGGTCGAACGCCTGGCCGACGGGCTGATCGTGCTCGAGCGGGGAGAGTTGGTCAGCCACTCGACCCCGGAAGAATTCTGGAGCCGCATCGCCTGCTGGGTGGTGGACGGGCTGGTGCCGCCGTCGGTGGTGGTGGAGGCCATTCCGGGCCTGCTGCAACGGCGGCTGGTGGACGGTCGCGAGCAGCTGGTGGTGCTCGACCCGGGCCCCGACTTCGGCCGTTGCCTCGAGCGCCTCGGCGTGCCCGGCGCGACGCCCCTGCCGATCGGCTTCGACCGCGCCGTCAACGCCTTCCTGACCCGCAACCACCTCACCCCGGGCGCCGTCGACGCGACCACGAGGAGCCACTGATGCGAGCCCTGTTCTCAAGTGAGCTGATCCGTTTCCGCACTCTGGCTCTCTCTGCTGCCCTCGGCCACCTGCTCGCCCTGCGACTGGCCCTGGCCGCCGGCCCGCCGTTCTCGGGGGAAGCCGCCCGCTCCGGCCTCGCCCTCTTGGTCTACGCCACGCTCGGCCTGGCCCTCGGGCTGTACCAGCTGGGCTCGGCCCGGCGCCCCGGCCAGTGGACCTTCCTGATCCACCGGCCGCTGGCACCGGGCCGGATCTTCGCCGCCCTCACCGGGGCCGGCCTGACCCTGCTGGGCGGGGTGGTCGCGCTGCCCCTGCTGCTCCTGACCCTGTACGTCCAGCTCGCCACGCCGCAGTGGGTGGACGGCCGCCACTACCTGCTGGCGCTCGCCGCCTGGGGGGTCGCCGGCAGCTGCTACCTGCTCGGCGCCTTCGTCGCCCTGTCTCGCAGCCGGGCCGCCTTCTTGGCCGGGGCCCTGGTGCTTTTCTTTCTCACCCGGGAGGCGCCGGGCCTCTCTCTCTTCGTGCCCATGCTCCTGGCCCTGGTCTGGCTCGGCCTGCTCGCCCGGGCGGCCTTCAAACCGGACCTCGCCACGCCCCTCTCCCGGCCCTGGGCCGTTGTGGCGAGCGCGCTGCCGATCGGCTACGCCCTCTTCCGCGCCTGTGCGGCCGCCGTGCTGATGGCCAGCTCGCTCGGCACCATCGTCGCCGAGAAGGGGGTGGGCGGCCTGTCGAGCTTCGCCTGGAACGACTACTTCCCC
>JBIOYC010000355.1:0-21751 GCA_044869955.1 Thermoanaerobaculia bacterium
GTGAAGACACCTCCTGATATCCGAGAACGCGGCGGCGCAATTTTTTGCGATCGCCGTTACGACCATGTCTTCACGTATCACAACGGTGCGGAGTCCTACTACGCCGCACGGGCGTTCCGTGGCGCGCTGAAGGTCTAAGCGACCGTCGGCGAGACCTGGCTGGTACAGCGGGCAATTGCGTTGCTGGCCGTTCCGCCCACGGCGGTGATGCGGGGCCTTGTCCGCGAGGCCGCATGGGCGGTCGTCACTCAGGGCCACAGTGAACCATCTGCTGCGGCCGTCGTGAAACGATCGAGCGGCCAGACATCGATCCCATCTTCCGTTCTCAGCTGACGCTCCCCGAGGTACACGAGGATTCGTCGCGCGAGCCGCGGTAGTTCGGCGATCGCCCGCAGTCCCGCCAATTGCGGCGTCGAGAATCGAGGCTGCGCCTTGACTTCGACCGCGAGAAACTCGCGACCCGCATTGCCACCATGTCGTCATTATGCCGTGCAAAATGACGGCGTTGTTGCATGGCTTCGCGTCGAGAGCTCTCGTCACTCCGTTGTCCCGCTAAGGGCTTGGGGATCGCCGAGTCGATCGAATCTACGTCGAAATGCGGGCGATTCGGGGTGAAGGCGGCCGGCAACGCAGCGGCGCACGGCCCCTCCTTGCATTCCCTCGATCAGTGCATTACTATACTGAACCAGATGGTTCAGTATTCTGGATCCCGTCTCGACGCCTCGTTCGCCGCGCTCTCGGACGCCACCCGGCGCGGCGTTCTGGAGCAGCTCGAACGGAGAGACGCTTCGATCACGGAGCTTGCCGAGAAGTTCCGCATGACCCTCACGGGCATGAAGAAGCACATCGGCGTTCTGGAACAGGCGGGGCTCGTCACCACGGAGAAGGTCGGCCGCGTGCGGACGTGCAAGCTCGGCCTGCGCGGATTGGAGGAAGAGGCGGCCTGGATCGAGCGGCGCCGCCAGCTCTGGGAGGCGCGCTTCGACGCGTTGGACAAGGTTGTCGAGGAATTGAAACGGAAGGAGAAAGTCAATGGGCGAAAGAAGCGATAGCCGCACGACGGTGGAGCGGAAGTCCGAGCGTGAGCTCGTCGTCACGCGAACATTCAACGGCCCGGCGCGCCTTGTGTTCGAGGCGTGGAGCAAGCCCGAGCTGTTCAGGCAGTGGTGGGCGCCAAAGTCGATGGGAATGTCCCTGCTTTCCTGCGAAATGGATGTTCGTGTCGGGGGCAAGTACCGTTTGGAGTTCGCACACGGGGACTCACAGTCGGCGTTCTTCGGCACGTACAAGGAAGTAACACCGCACTCGCGCCTCGTCTGGACCAATGAGGAAAGTGACGAGGGTTCCGTCACCACGGTGACCTTCGAGGAAAAGGGCGGCAAGACATTGCTGGTCATGCGCGAGCTCTATCCCTCGAAGGAAGCTCTCGACGCTGCCGGCATCGGGGCGGCGGATGCGATGGTCGAGACGTTCGCGCAACTGGACGAGCTTCTCGTCACCCTGGGCGCGAACGCGGGACGGTCATGAAGTCGTCGATCTCGAGCGGGTGGGCAATCGGGCCTAGCGCGCCAAAGCAGGAACGTTGACGGAGGGAACAAAATGAACGCCCCCGCCTCCATCACCATCACGCCAGTCCATGTTGCCTACCTGCTCGCCGAGGGCGAGCGGATGCCGGTCTACGTTCACGTCATCGACCATCCCGAGGCGCGCGTGCTGGTCGACACCGGCATGACGGAGCTGCACCCGGCGGTGGCCGACCTCGATCCCCGCCTCCGTCCACTGAGCCCGCAGAACTTCGACCTCGCCGGCATCGACATCGTCGTCAACACACACCTGCACTTCGACCGCTGCGGCGGCAACCACCCCTTCGCCGGGGCAGGCCGATCTACGTCCAGCGTCGGGAGCTCGACGACGCGCGCAACGAGGACGACTACACCATTCGCGAGTGGGTCGATACGCCCGGCGTGCGGTACGTGCCGGTCGACGGCGAGCTCGAGCTGCTTCCCGGGCTCCGGCTCGTCCCGGCGCAGCTTGGGAGGGACCGCAGGCTGCGGGACTGACCGCATCGATTTCCACGCATGAACCAATTTGACAGGGCAGAGCCCTGCTCCGGGCTCCAGCTAGGCCGGTCGATTTCAGCGCCTTGACGGGCGTTCCTGGTCCCCTCCCTGCTTGACTGTGCACACATATCAGCCATACTCATGCATATGAGAACCACCCTGATCCTCGACGACGAGTTGCTGGACAAGGCGAGCCGGCTGGCCGGGCTTGTGGGGAAGACTGCAACGGTCCACGCCGGGCTAGAGGCGTTGATCGCCCGCGAGAGCGCCCGGCGGCTGGCTGCGCTTGGCGGCTCGGAGAAGGCTCTTCGCCCGATCCGCCGCCGACGGCTCGCGCCGCACCGACCGGCGGCGAAGCGGTGATCCTCGTCGACACCTCGGTGTGGGTCGATCACCTGCGCAATGGGAACCCGCGCCTGACCGCGCTGCTTGCCGAGGACCAGGTGCTCGGGCATCCCTTCGTGCTCGGTGAGCTGGCTCTCGGCCACCTTCGGCGCCGCCGTGAGGTTCTAACGCTGCTGGCCGACCTGCGCGCGGCCGGCGTCGCCGACCACGAGGAGGTGCTCGCCTTCGTCGAACACCACGCTCTCGCCGGCGGCGGGATCGGTTGGATCGATGCCCATCTGCTCGCCGCCGCGGTCCTTGGTGGCGACTCGCTGTGGACCCTTGACCGGCGGCTGGCAGCGCTGGCTGAGAAGCTGGGTGTCGCGGCCTGAGCCGCCACCCTCTGAGAACTGCCTTACCCTCCGGACGAGGCTCGGGTAGACCTCGCCACGGCCGGGCCTAGGGCAGTCTCGGCGCTCCTCCGGCTCCTCGGTCGAGGGCGGTAACCATAGGACCGGCACTCGCACCCAGGAGACACCGGACGCTACGGCGGCGGAGCCATCCGCCGCCCGCTGCGTCGGCCTTGGGACAAGTGATCCCGCCAAGGAGATCCTGTCGCGGCTGCTGCTGACGAGGAAGAGATCGGGCCTCTATCGGCTGCCGGCTCGGGACTTGGGCTGGCCATGAGATAGGGCAAGTCCACCCGCCACCCCTGCCAGCAAGCCGGCCTCCGAAGCTGAGCCAGGGGACGGAACTCCTCAAGAGCCTCGGCTGCGGCCGCTGCTACGCTGGGGGAGGTAGCGTGGTACCCATCGAGATCTGTCCGGACCTGGCTCCGGTCGAGGGTACGACGGACCCTGGGCGCGACTGCGCTCCACGGTAAGCTTGGCTCCGAGGAGGTTGGCCATGACACGAAAGACCGCTCACGACTACGACCAGGAGCTGCTCGCTCTGTTCGACGCCTACGTGCATGGCGACATCGACCGGCGAAAGTTCCTCGAGCGGGCGGCGAGGTTCGCCGTGGGTGGCGTGACCGCGGCCATGCTGCTCGACCAGCTCTCGCCCAACTTCGCCGCCGCGCAGGTGCTCGCTCCCGACGACCCACGCCTCCTCGCTGCGCGCGTCGAGATCGCCTCGCCTGCCGGCAACGGCATGATTCGCGCGTACCACGTGCGGCCGGCCGAGGCGAAGGGGAAGCTCCCCGCCCTGCTCGTCATCCACGAGAATCGGGGCTTGAACCCGCACATCGAAGACGTCACGCGCCGCTTCGCGCTCGCCGGCTTCGCGGCGCTCGCGCCCGACGCACTGACCTCGCTCGGCGGCTATCCCGGCAACGAGGACGAGGCGCGCGCCACCTTCCAGAAGCTCGACACGGCGAAGACCCGCGCCGACTTCGTCGCCGCGTTCGAGTGGCTGGCGGCGAGCGAGCGGTCGAGCGGCCGGGTCGGGGCGGTCGGCTTCTGCTGGGGAGGCGGGATGGTCAACTGGCTCGCCACCCAGCGCGCCGACCTCGGCGCGGGCGTGCCCTTCTACGGCAGCGCGCCCGACCCGGCGGAGGTCAAGAAGATCAAGGCGCCGCTCCTCATCCAGTCGGCCGAGGTCGATCCGCGTATCAACGAGAGCTGGCCGGCGTTCGAGGCGGCGTTGAGGGCCGCCGGGGTCTCCTTCGAGCGCCACCTCTACCAGGGCACTCAGCACGGCTTCCACAACGACACCACGCCGCGCTACGACGAGAAGGCCGCCAAGCTCGCGTGGGAGCGGACGATCGCCTTCCTCGACCGTCACCTGCGCGGCTGACCCCCGCCACGCGAATCATCGCTCGTGCGCCGCCGGGTGCGATCTCCGCGCGGCTCGCCCCACTATCCGGGTGACGGTGGGCCGGAAGCTCACCGGCCTCTGTACCCACCAACCGATTGCGGAAAGGGGAGCGAACGATGTCCTTCAATGAAACCTTCGTCATCAACAACAACACCAGCTACGATCTGGTCCTCGACACAGTCAACAGCCAGAACCTCGACGACGCCTGGCCAACCTCCGTGCCTGCCTACGGCAACCTCAGCTTCCCGCAGAGCGCCTCGCTCCTGGATATCAACCCCACCGCCATCTACCAGATGCAGGGCGCCAACCCTGCCAACAGCGCCACGCTGCACTTCTACTGCGCCGGGGTGGGCCTGACGGTGCAAGTCACGGTCAGCCTGAAGTACAGCGGCACCTTCATCGCGGGCAGCTCGATCTCGGAGACCAACACCCAGAACGGGGGCACCACGACCTCCACCCCCAATGGAGACGGCTACCTCGAGATCAGCGACTTCGGCAACAACTCCTCGCGCGGCACCGCGACCTTCACCCTCGGTTCTTGAGGGCGGTGCGCGGCGTTCGAGACTCCGGCCGTCCCGTCCGCCGCAGGCGCGGGCGGGCGGCCCGCCAGCGTGCGGCCTGATGGCTTCGGGTTAGCATCCGAGGATGTTCCGACCACTCCGGCCGCGCACGACGGGGTAGACGTAAGACGGCTTAGGTAGGGCACTCCTACCCCGGAGACACCGGCCGTTACGGCGGCGGAGCCACCCGCCGCCTGCTACGTCGGCCCAGGACAAGTGATCCCGCCAAGGAGATCCCGTTGCGGCTAGCCGGCGCCCTCTGCAATGGGAGCGGTGTGAGGCACGCTCGGCTTTCGAGCCCGGACAAAGGCGCTCATCACCTTGCCGTCGACCTCGTCGACGCCGGTTGCCTCGATCCCGGCCTCCTCCAGGAAGGCACGGGCATCCGCGGCACGATAGATCCGCGTCGGCTCGACTTCGATCTCCTCGAAGCCCACTTCGGCGAGGAGGCGCCGGTACTCCGGCTCCTCGAGTGCGCCGGCGACGCAGCCGATCCACAGCTCGACGTTGCGGCGCAGGGCCACCGGCATCTCCCCGCGGACCACGATGTCCGATACGGCGAAGCGGCCGCCGGGCCGGAGCACACGGAAGGTCTCGGCGAGCACCCGCCGCTTGTCGGCCGAGAGGTTGATCACGCAGTTGGAGATCACCACGTCTACCGCGTCCTCGGGCAGTGGGATCGCCTCTATCTCGCCCTTCAGGAACTCGGCGTTCTCCAACCCGGCTCGGCGCTGGTTCTCGCGCGCCAGCTCGAGCATGTCGTCCGTCATGTCCAACCCGTAGGCCTTTCCGGCGGGACCGACGCGCTTCGCCGAGAGGAGCACGTCGATGCCACCGCCGGAACCCAGATCGAGCACCACCTCGCCTGGGGAGAGCTCGGCCAAGGCCGTGGGGTTGCCGCAGCCCAGGGAGGCAAGCACCGCCTCGGCGGGAAGGCTCGCTGTCTGCTGCCCGTCGTAGAGATTTGAGGTGATCGGGTCAGGGCCGCAGCCACCGCTCCCGCAACCGCAGGAAGCGGGGGCTCCCTGCTTCACGCTGCGCGCTGCCTCGCCGTATTTCGCCTGGACGGCCTCGCGCAAGGCGGCCGGGGCTAGTGGCTGATCTGAGACCGGGGGTCGAGTGGTCATGACAAGGTCCTTTCTCGGTTGTCAGTTGCAACTGATGGTCGACAAAAAACGCGCCGTGGTTTTTGCCTCGGCGCGCGGCGTTACGAAACCCTGCAGCAGCTTCCGCCGCCGGCTTCGACCTGCGCCTGGGCAGCGTGGGCGAGACGGCGGATGAGCTGTGTCATGGCCTTGCGAACTTCCGGTGCGAAATCGGCGACGAGGCCTCGTTCCTCGGCCAGGATCGACTCTCGGATTCGACCTTCGAGCGTGCGGCCAGCGCGGGTCGCTTCGAGCAGCAAGGCTCGGCCGTCCTCGGGATGAGGAGAGCGGGTCACATAGCCCTTACGCTCCAGGGCGTCCACCACTCGGCTCGCCGTGCTCTTGTCGAGGTAGAGGTAGGCCGCGAGGTCGTTGAGAGTCATGTCTCCCCGCCGCACGAGCCCTTCCAGGGCGTAGCACTGAGACACCGAGATGTCGAAGCAGCAGATGCGGTCGCGATCGCGGAACTGATACACACGCAGCAGGCCCTCCAGCGCGTCGTACAGCTCCTCGGTGTCCTGCGCCAGCGCGGGATCTTCGTCGACCAGCGGAAGGGGTGTCGCCTTGCTCACGATGGCAACCCTAGCACCGTCAGTTGGCATTTGCAACTAGATCTGCCGCAAGCCGAGTCGCTCTGGCGGGAGGGGTTGTCGCTGTCGCGGCGAAGTCACGGGTCCAGCGAGCACACAGGCTGCTACGCGAGGCGCCGCTGACGAGTCGAGATTGGCCAGACGGTGCTCCCCCGTGCTGCGAGGTTGCACGTGGCGAACCGCGCGAGGAGACTCGTGGTGGCGGTATCGCCGCGTGCCAGGGCTAAGGAGCCAGCGCAGATCGACTCCGACCGAAGACGTGGCGCGTCCAATCGACGTGCCAGCTACTACCTAGAAGCCACAGTCTAGTACGGGGGAACGAGGCGAAGAGTCAACGGTCGGGTGCTGGGCTCTTCATCGGGAGCACCGCTGCCCAGAGCCGAACGCGGAGCCGGTCTCAGCGCCGGTCATACCACTGCCGCGGGTCGCGTCGAGCGTGGAAGCAACCGAGGACGACAGTTGCGTCCGGCTCGGCCACATAGAGGATCGAATAGGGGAAGCGCCGAAGGAGAGCACGGCGCACGCTCTTGCGGATCACGGGATAGCGCAGCGGCGCGTTCTCGACCGCCTCCAGCACCTCGCGGACTGCCTCAAGAAACTCCTCCCCGAGCCCCGGCCGGCGCTCCTCGTACCACTCGTAGCTTTCTTGGATCTCGGCCCGTGCCAGGGGCCGCAGAGAGAGGGGCGGGATCATCCCCGAGACTTGCCCATGCGATCGAGGGCGTCCCTCCACGGCTCGCCTGGGTCCCGATCCTCCTGGTAGGCGGCGAGCCTGCGATCCAGCTCCTCGGTCTGGGCCTCGGTGAGAGGAACCCCCTCGGGCGTCGCCAGGAGGCTGTCCCATAGGTCCTCGGCGAGCTGGATGCGCTCCTCCGGGCTGAGGCGTTGAATATCGAGCTGCGGTAGGGCCATGGTCGACTCTCTCCTAGTCCCACGCCGGGCTGAACCAGACCCCACTCTACAACGGGGTCGGGTCTGCTGCCCGCTCCAGTTCCGCCAGCTCCTCGAACTTCCAGGAACCTCTCGGCCCATGCACTTGTCGATTACTGGACAGGCTTCGCTCCATGCCGCGCCAGCACATCCGCCACGTCCGAAGGCGAGAAGGACACGCCCGCGGCCCATGGCCCAAAGCCACCCTGCTCATTGACCGCAGCTACCCACTCCGCCAGGAACTCGCGCTTGGTGCGATCCCGCGCGGTGTCCTGTCCCTTAGTCTCGAGCACCAGGTGAACTCCGTTCGCGAGGCGAACGAGGAAGTCCGGCCGGTACTTGTGCACGCCGCCTTCGAAGAGGTAGTGGACCTCGAAGCCCAGGTGGTCGTTCTTGACCCAGGACTCGACCTGGGGATCGTGATCGAGGGCAAACGCCTCGCTCGCCTCCCAGGCGCTGTCGTAGACGCACACGTTGACGTGCGAGCGCGCGGTGTGCGCGCAGGGCTTCGAGGTGTACCAGGGCAACATGTCGCCGGTCGAGCGCAAGGGCCGCTCGCGGTCCAGCACCAGCGTGCGCTCGGCGGTGTTCTCGACGCGGATGGCGTCGAAGAGGTGCTGCACGACCCGGTTCATGTTGAGCGTCAGCAGGATGCGGCGGCGCAGTGGATCCTCGGCGAAGACGCGAGGCTGGATGGCGACTCGGTCTGAGGCGAGGAAGCTCTCAACGATCCGCACGAGCTGTCCGAGCAGCAGCTCGCGGCTTCCAGGCCATCCCGGCTTCACTTGGTCGAAGACTTCCGCGGCGGCCTTGAAGGCCAGGGTCTGTATGCGGTTTCGTCGCCCCAGCTCCTCGAGCGAAATCTGGTCGATGCGGGTGGGATCGGCCTTGCCGTCCACCGTAGGCGCCACTTCGGCGAGCTGAATCGTCTCGTGGGCCGCGAGGTGGAGCGGCGCCACGGCGTCGAGGTCGAGCGCGAGGCGGGAGCGGTAGGCCTGGTCGATCCGCACCACGTTCGGCCAGGTGATCTCGAGGGCCCGGCGGTCGGGCAACGGCTCGACCCTGGTGCGGGGTTTGGGCGGTGGTGGCGGCGTGCCCTCGGTGGCCTCGTGCGGCAGGAAGGTGAAGGGCACGCCGAAGATGTTCACGTACTCGGGCCGGAAGAGGCCGTCCGGCCCCAGGTCGTAGCTCGTGCGGCGCAGACCCCGGCCCACCACCTGCTCGCAGAGGAGCTGGCTCGAGAAGGCGCGCAGACCCATGACGTGAGTCACGGTCTTGGCGTCCCAGCCCTCCGAGAGCATGCCCACCGAGATCACGTTCTGCACCCGCTCGCCGGGCTTGCCTGGCCGGCCCACGGTGTCCACCTTCTGGCGCAGGGCCTCGGCCTGTTCCTGCTTCGTGAGCTTGCGGGCCGCAACGCCTTCACCTTCGTCCTCGCCGTCGCCTTCCGGATCGGCCGCCCGTTCGACCTCGACCGAGTCCTCTCTCGCCTCCGCCAGCTCGAGCACCTTGGAGTCGATATGGAGCAGCCGCTCCGGGTCGCAGAGCTCGGGGATCAGGATGCGCTTCCTCTCGAAGGCGAAGTGGATACGCGCCGCCGTCTCGGTGCGGTTGCAAACGGTGATCATCACCGGAGGCGTCGCCGCGCCCTCCTCTCGCCACCGGTTCGCGGTCTCCAGCCAGTCCTTGCCCAGGAGATAGAACGCGTTGCTCACGAGCTGCGGCAGCGGCTCCTGCGGCTCCGCCTTGCGGTTCAGGTCGTCCGCCACGTGCGGGTAGATGTGGAAGAGCTTTGAGCGGTAGCTCTTGGCGTCGGGCACGCCGTCGTCGCGGATCACCACCCGCGGCGTCTTCACCAGACCAGACTCGATCGCATCCGAGAGGCCGAAGTCGCTCACGATCCAGCCGAAGAGCGCTTCCTCCTGGCTTCGTTTGCCCGTGGGCACAAAGGGCGTCGCCGAGAAATCGTAGGCGGAGAGGATGCCTCGCGCGCGGTGGATTCGGTCGAGGCCTCCGACCCACTTGGTGGCCTCCTCGACTTCGGCCTTGGAGACGCCTGCCACCTTCTCGCCCGCCGGCACCCGCCAGGCGTGGTGGGCCTCGTCGTTGAGCACCAGGAGGCTACGCGCGCCCGCCAGGTCGCCCAGCACCTCGCGCACGTAGGCCTCGTCGCTCTTGGCGCCGCGCTTGTCCACCGAGCGCTTCTTCTTGATCCGCTCCTCGCTCTCCCAGCCGAGCTTGTGCCAGTTGCGCACCAGCACTCGGCCCTGGCGCAGCCGTTCGCGCAGCGCCGAAGGCACCACGTCGAAGGCGTCGTAATAGTTCTCGGCATGGGCCGGCTCGAGCACTTCGAGCCGGCTCTTGACGGTCAAGCCCGGCGCCACGACCAGCACATGCCGGGCGAAGCGTCGGTCCTGCGGGGCGGCCTCCTTGTTGAGCACGTGCCAGGCGATGGCCATCGCCATCACTACCGTCTTGCCCGTACCCGTGGCGAGCTTCACACAGAGCCGGGCGAAGGCGCCGCCGTCGCCCTCCAGCTCGACGCCCTGGCGCTCGGCGGAGGGTGCCTCGGTGAGCCAGATCAGCGTCTCGATCGCCTCGAGCTGGCAGAAAAAGAAGCGCTGGTTCTCGCCGCGCTCGGGCGAGCGCCAGTGCTCGAGGAGCCGCTGGGTGGTGCCGGTGACTCCCGGGCAGCCCGCCGCCCGCCAGCCTGCCACGCGCTCGCGGATGCGGTTGACCCGCGGCAGCTCGACGAAGATGCCCGGGTCGTCGAAGGAGTCGAGGCCGGGGGTCGCCATCACGTAGCCTGCCGGCCGGCGTCGGCGTACCTGGCGATGGCGCGGTCGATCTCGGCCCGAGTCATGCCTTCCTTGATCTCGGGATTGTTGGCGATGGACTTCAAGGTGACATGCGGGACGGTCCTGTAGCGGAAGCCGCTCTTGACACCTTCGGGCGGGTGGGCCAGCTCGTAGTAGTCGTAGACCGCGGTCATGAGGCGTTGCTTGGCAAGCGCGATGGCCACGCGAGAGGTGTCACAGGTGATCCACCGACGGCCCCACTGCTCGGCCACATAGACGGTGGTGCCCGAGCCGCAGGTCGGGTCGAAGACCAAGTCGCCCGGGTCGGTGGTCATGAGGAGGCAGCGTTCCAGAACTGATGTGGACGTCTGCACGACGTAGACCTTGGGATCGGACCGCGACTTGATCCCTCCGCTGATGTCGTCCCAGATGTTGTTGACGGGCGTAGCCGGAAAGTCATCGAAAAAGCGCTTGAACGTGAGCCGCCTTCCTTCCACTGCGATTCTCTCTGCCTGAGCCCCCGACCAACGACAGGAGGATGGCGGACGAACGAAACCGGGATGGCGAAGCTCGCTGGCTCGGTGAGATGCAGCAGGAAGGTCTCTCGGAACGGGCACATCTCGTAAGGGTCTCGCGCGCTCGGCTGCCGGTGGTCGGCCATTTCTTGCTCCTTGGGATGCCTCGGATCGCCAAGGCGAAGGTCGGGGGGCGTCCCGGTGGTTAGGCTGTCGAGCGGCAGAGGGCAGGCCAAGAAACCCACGAAGGGTAGACCTGGACGCAGGATCGAAGGGGGCAAGCTCGGGTCCGGTCGCATCTGCGGCCAGCATGAGTAAGGCGGGTTGGCGACTTGAGTCAACGAGCCGCGGTGGCGGGCGAGAGTGGACTGACGGTTGGGGGCCGGTCGTAGCCCGGTAGCCGATGGGCGGTAGAGTAGAGGCCCTGGGGCCTCACTCACTGCTGTGACCGGCAGAGGACGGCCGGCAGCGATGTTAGGCTCGAAGCGCGGTCTTGCCGGCTCTTGCCACGTCTCTCGAGGCCCCGCGACGGAGGTCTGACACCGTGACCCTCACCGAGAAGCTTTCCTACCTGGCCTCGCAACGCGGCGAGGACGAGGCGACTCTCTTGGCAAGGGCAGTCGATGCCGGCCTGGAAACCCTCTACCGTGAGGCCGTGATCGGGGCCTACCTCAAGGGTCAGCTCCCTCGTGAGGAGCTCGTGCGCGAGCTCGGTGTCACCGAGGTGGCCGAGGTAGACCAGCGTCGCGAGGCCTTGCGGAAGGATGTCCAGTGGGGCCTGGCAGGTGTCTGAGGCCCTCTGCGACACGGGTCCCGTCCTTCACCTCCACGAGATAGCGCGCCCCGATGCGCTCGAAGTGTTCGACCGGATCGCGCTGCCTGAGCGGGTTGCCTGGGAGCTTGAGCGCCTCGGTTTCGACCCTCGCTCCATCTTGAGCGCACCCAGGGGTCCAGAGCTGATCGTGAGGCCGGTTCCAGACGAGCTCCTGGGTGACCTCGCTGGCGTCGATCTCCTCCAGCTTGCCGACCGCCAGGTTCTCGCTCTGGCTCGACAAGCCGGCTACCAGGTCCCTGTGCTCACCGACGATCTGGCTCTGCGCGAGCGCATCGAGCGCAACGGGGGCGTGGCTGTTGGCACGGTCGGCCTCCTCGTCCGCAGTTTCGGGCTCGGCCGCTCGACACGTGCCCAACTGGAAGAGAGCGTCGACCGTCTGATGACCCGGAGCACCCTCCACATGAGCCGCCCCTTCCGCCAGTACGTCAGGGACCTGATCCGAGAGCTGGTCGACCGCTGAACGGGGAGTAGGTCGGAGCCGCCTTCTGTCCTTAGAGCATCTGACCAGGACTTAGGGCCTGCCGGCCTCTGGCCGTCGGCCCTACCCCATGTTTTCTGGCAACGATAGAGCAACGACAGACCGCCGCCGGCCTTATTGCTCGGTCTCTATGGATTGTAAGTCGTTGGGGGTGAAGCGGTTAGATGGTGCACCCTGGAGGACTCGAACCTCCAACCTTCTGATCCGTAGTTAAGTTCCCCTTCGCATTCTCATGCGATACCAGCCGGTCTCAGTGCGTCTCAACCGGTCTCGACTTGTACGGTCCAAGCCAGCCTATCTTGTTGATGGGTATGAGCTTGGGCTTGTCTCAGCTCGTCTCGGGGGGTCTCAACCAGTCTCAGGGAAGCTCATGTTTTCTGGCAACGATAGAGCAACGAAGATCCCAGTCGTTGCCAGGGCCTGCCCGAAGGCTGGGACCGGCCTGGGGGGCCTGGATCTGCCCGCTCGCCTTGACCCCGCCTCGAGTCCACCCGGCAGTCCCGAACCCTACCGATGGCCAGCCCTCCACGCAGAGACGGACATCGGGCCAGGAGTGCTCATGCAGCCGATCGGCTCCCAGCTTCACGCTGGCAAGCCGATCAGGGTGCTCCACCGGGCACCACTCGCCTCAAGGCGTGCCTCATCAAGGTCCCCCTGAGGCTCGTGTAGGCCAACAGGGACGACCTATCACCGCCAGCTGCCAGACCGAGGGATGGCGGGCGCAATGCACCACGGTGGAGTCGGCTTCCGCCCTACCCCAAACCCATCTTCCTCAACCGCTTCAGCAAGGTCGGCTTTCTGGCATGCTCCTCAAAAAGGCGGCGGAGCTGTGCTTCGATCTCGCTCGTCCTCCCCTTCCGTAGTCCGATCTCTCGCAGATCGAGTAGAAGCGCTGCTGCTTCGTCGTACCTCTCCGGCTTCTTGGTAGCGATCAGGTTGTCGACGCGGCGCCACGCCGCAGCCTCCCGCTTCTCCAGGTTGGCGAGGTGCCGCTTGCGGGCCTCCACGGCCTCGCTCTCGCGCCTGGCACGCTCGACGGCGGCCTGCTCGGTCTCTCTGCGGCGCCGCTCCTCGGCGACCCGGTTCGCGGCGGCGCGGATCACGGCCGCCGTCCGTGGAGCCCTCGCGCGGGAAGCTGAGCTGGGTTCTAGGCTGGCCTCGAACTGGCGTTCCAGCTCGGCTCGGAGGTGCGCCTCCTTCCCGTCCGCCAGCCGGACGAGCCATCGGGTTTTCTCGACGTCGGGTAGCTGAGCGATCCAGCGCTTCATCTCCAGGGCCGAAGGCGCCACCCGAGCGTGAGGGCTCGCCGCCGCTGCCGCCGCGATCAAGTCCCCATCGATCTCGAGGAGCTCCACGAAGGCCTCGAGCGGCGTGGAGAGTTCAGCGAGCCCGGCCGGGAGGGGTGGCTCCTTGGCATGACCTTCCACGCCTCCAACCTGCACGCAGAGCAGCCAGGCCAGGTACAGGGCTCGGTAGTCCCCAGCCATGAGGTCCGCCCGGAGCGGGATCAGCGAGGAGAGCCAGCCCGAGCCATCGTCGCCATAGTCATCCCACTCGCCGTCCTCGCAGAGGAAGTCCAGGATCACGAAGTCGCCCTTGACCCGCACCGACGCCAGCTCACCGCGGCAGTAGCGGCGGGCGAGCTGGGGGTCCAGGAGGCGCTTCGGCAACCGGAACGAGAGCTCGCGGGCCTGCCAGTTGAACATGTAGAAGTGGGCGTCGAAGTACCGTTCCATCCATTCGGCTGGGTTACCCCTGAAGTTCCCCCACTCATAGTGGTTGGTGAACCGCGTGGAGGTGATGGCGGCGCGCGTGGAGAATGAGCGCAGCTCCCTCCTCTCAGCCTCGGTCAACGGTCGGTCGATTGCCTGGAACTCGTAGTAGGAGTACTCGCTCATGAAGCCCTATTCTCGTCGTGCCCAACGTCGGTAGGCATCGATCCACTCCCAACCCCGGGGTGGCGGCTCGGGAAGTGGAAGCTCGAGGATCGGAATGGCTTGTCGCTTCCGTTCTCGCTTGCAGAGCGCAAGGATCGTTCCTTCGGTGGTGAGGTCGATGCCAGTCACAGTGACCTCGACACCGAGGACGCTGGTGTCGAAAGGCAGTTCCAGGTTGTCCTCAAGCATCGTGAACAGGCCGGTCACTTCCTCGGACTCGTTATAGCAATCGATCGTAGCTTCCTCGACCAGGCGAGCGAGGCGGGCAGGCGACAGCCTCGGCCGCCGGATCTTCGCGCTTGGTGCAGCCAGCGGATTCCTCAGGGTCAAGGTGCTTCCTTGTCCTTGTCGGCTTCTGACTCAGAGGGCGGCGCTGAGCCCGGCGACTGCGGGAGCCCTTCAGAGTAGCCAATGGCGCGATACGCTCGCAGCCGCCTCTCGAACATCCGCAGCAAGACGGGCACTCCCCGATCCACGTAGTCGAAGATGCGTACCTCCGACTTGTCGGGGTGGAGCCGGTGCAGTCTGCCCGTGTACTGCACGAGAGTACCCTTCCAGGACACAGGCATGGCCAGCAGCAGGGAATCAAGTCGGGCGTCGTCGAAACCTTCTCCGATGTAACGACCGCTCGCGAGAACCAGACGCCCTCCGGCGCCCGGATCTCGCGCCAGTTGCTCGCTCAGCTCACGGCGTTTCTTCGCGCTGATCCCGCCATGAAGCACCACCAAGTGCGGCACGGACCCTGCGAGCTCGGTGGCAAAGTGCTCTAGTTGATCTCGCCGTTCGGTGAGAAGCATCGGGAAACGACCCTCCTTCAGCTCCGACCGCACATCCTCCAGGATGAGGCGGTTGCGCTCCTCGCTCGAGGCGAGCGCTCGAAAGATGGACTGAATACCGGCCTGAGCCAGGTCGCCTTCCAGACGGAATGTGGTTTCGCGAGCGATCAACCGGTGTGCGAAGGGGCGTCTGGCTGCGTGGCTCCTGGCGTCCACGCTGAAACGAACGGGGCCGAGCTGCATCTCCAAGATGGGATGGTGTCCGTCGCGACGGTAGGGGGTGGCAGTGAAGCCGACAACGTATCGAGCCTTAACGGCAGAGAGCACCCTCTCGAACGACACAGCAGGTACGTGGTGGCACTCGTCCACGATCACCTGGCCGTAGGCCTCGACCAAGTCGTCCACGCCCTCCTTACGAACCAGACTCTGGATCATCGCCACATCCAGGCGTCCGGTTGGCTTGCGCCTGCCACCACCCACCTGTCCGACCTCCGCCGGCTCGATGCCCAGGAACAGCGCGAGCGCGAAGACCCACTGGTCCAGCAGGGGTTGGCGATGAACCAACACCAACGTGTTTTTTCCTCGCCGCGCTACGAGGTACGTGCCCAGCACAGTCTTGCCCACGCCGGGTGGCGCAACGAGCACGCCCTGGTCGTGCTCCACAAGGGCTCGGGCCGCTCGCTGCTGAAGCGGTGTCAGCTCTCCCTGGAAACGGAGCTCGAGTGGCTCACCCTCTCGGCGCTGATCCTCGATCACGAGCTCTACACCCTGCTCCCGCAACAGCTCGCGAAGCTCCCCGAGGCAGCCTCTCGGCAGCGCTACGTACCGCGAGAGCTCCTCGGCACAACTGATCACGCGGGGTGTCGTCGCCGTGGAGAGCCGCAGGCTCTGCTTGCGGTAGAAGTCCGGATTCTGAAAGGCCGCGAGCCGCTTGATCTCGGAAAGCAGAGCGGATGGGAGGCCGAGTGTCTCGACGAACAGCCGCTGCGCGAAGACCGCTCGGACTTCTCGCGGCAAGGGGGCCACGATGGGCACATGCGACCGGCGCCGTGAGGGCGAGCACATCCAGGGAGCGAGCGTTTCCTCCTCGGTTAAACGTGTTGCCCGAAAACCCATCACGAGCCCACGGCGGGAGGCCTCGCTGGCGAGTTCCACCACAGGCGTGGTAGAGATCCGCGGAAGAGAAGCCATGTAGCGCCACTGGTCCTCGAAGGCGCGGAGAGCGTTGTCCACGAAGACGGTGTTGCCATGGAGGCGAGCCTCCTGCTGAAGAGGCAATGCGATCAGGTTCCCGAAGCCGCCTCGAGGCAGCGTATCCTGGTTTGGGAACAGTCGATCATAGGACCTCATGCTTAGTTGGTGTCGCCGGCTCATCGTCTCGGTCAAGAGGTAGCAACCCATCTTGCGGGCCAGATGCGCGGAAACTGGGCGTGAGAAGAAGAACCAGACGTGGGCGCCGTTACCGGAACGGGATCGTTCGACCGCTGGCGGGAGGCCCATGGACCTGGACACGTCGGCGAAGGCACCCGTGTCGTCCATCCAGGACGCCTTGTCGAAGTCGACCGCCAGAAACCAACAGGTCTCATCCTCGAGTAACGGATAGACTCCGAGCGCATGCCGCCCGCGCAGATGGTCAAGGACCGCCCGATCGTCGAGGAGCGCGAATGCCTGGTTCGGGCATTCTCCGCACTTGATCTTGGGAAGCTGGCAAACGCCCGGCACGAACTTGTTAGTGCAGGCTGGCGCGTAGCCAGGCTTGCCGGCCTTCTTGCTCACGAACCTGGTCGCGAATACGTCCTCGCGGCCCCTGAACAGCGAACGGAACAGCCGGACTTTTTCGGCGGGGGTGGTCGGCGTCTCGATGCTCTGCTCAGGCGGAGCCGGAAGGGTTGCAGTTTCAAAAGACCCGGCGCCAAGGCGCGCTCGCAAGGCAGCGACCCGCGTAGCTGCCTCTGCCCGTTCCCGCTCAAGGGTCGCCAAGCGCGCCTCTTCGCGCGCCAGCTCTCTCGAGACATCCTCGCTGCTCCGAGTCATCCCTCTGGCAGTCCTCCCGGCTCAGATCGACTCTCGTCCTCCTGGCTCGCAAGCGGAACCCGCTCAAGGTAGCGTGCCTGGGCCTGCGGGTCACCGCCTCTCGCTGGAGCACAGCCGCTCGTCAGCGCGGGTCCCGACGCTCGGGCTCTTGCGTAGCGTGAAGTCCCAGCGCGAAGAGGAGCGCCGCCCGCACTTGCCCCATCTTGGTCGGAGACAAGCTGGTGATCAAGGCGCCGATCTCCCCCTTGGCCACCGTTTGCACGTGGTCCAGGTTGATCGCGCAGTCTCTCGGCATGCCGTCGGGCGCCGTCAGCAAGACTTCGGTCGGGATGTCACGGACTCGGCTCGTGATGGGCGCGATCGTCACCTCGCTCAAGAACTCGAGCGCGGAGTTGCGGGTAAGGATCAGAACGGGCCGGCGCTTGTCTGGCCTGGCGAACCGATACCAACGGATCTCGCCGTGCCGCATCAGTCGGGCCAGACCTGCTCGTCGTGCCAGTCGCTGAACTCACCCGGCTCGGCCGGATGACGCTCGTACCCAGCCCGGTGACGGGCTTCGAGCTCGGTTTCCTCTAGGCGTGCCAGCGCCTGCTGCAGCGCCTGACGAGTGAATGCGGATCGGCTCGTGCGAAGCCGGGCGGTCGCCTTGTCCACCTCGGCCAGGAGATCTTCTTCCAGGGTCATTTGAACGGTACGCATAGGAAGCCCCTCGCTAGCTACTCGGGTAGCTAGCCTACTCCACGTCAGCGCGGCTTCACAAGCGCGAGACCCGCCAGAAGGCCAGCTCTGACCGTAGGCTGTGGTGCCGTACTGGCCTTGCACTACGGAGAATCACCATCGCCGGTATCACCGCCACCTTCGCGCGTGGCCTTGTCCATATTCTCATCGCATCTCGCCCCGTCTCATCAGGTCTCATCAGGTCTCATCACGTCTCACTGAGAAAGTCCTATCCTATTGAGGTGGCTAGACTTAGAGCCGTATCAGCCCGTACTATCCGGGCTCAGATGGTCTCGCCCAAGCTCATGCTCTGTGGCAACGATAGGGCAACGACAGATCCCGTCGTTGCAGAGGGCTTCCCCGGGGTCGGGGAGTCGCCCGGCATCCGGGTCCCACCCCAGGGTCCAGACCCCTTCAGGGGCCGCCCATTCCCTGGCACCAGGAGGTGTCCATGAAGCTGACCGACCGCGGGGTCTACTGCGCCAAGTGCCCCTCGAACCTCAACCAGTACGACTTCCGGGACGACCAGGTCCGGGGCCTCGTCCTTAGGGTCTACTCCCGTGGCGCCAAGTCCTGGTTCGTTTTCTACCGTCGCCGGCAGGACAACCGCCGGCGCATCGTCAAGCTGGGCGCCTACCCGGGTCTCTCGCTCAAGCAGGCTCGCGATCGAGCTGAGATCGAGCTCGGCCGGATCGCTGCAGGAGAAGACCCGCAGGCGCAGCGCGAGGAGACTCGAGCCCGTAGCGGGACGGACACCATGGCCGAGATCGCGGAGGACTACTTGGAGCGCTACGCCAAGCACAAGCGCCCGGCCAGCTACGCGATGGACCTCTGGCAGGTCAAGACCTATGTCCTTCCGAGATGGGGCAAGCGCCCGGTCGGCGAGGTGACGAAGCGGGATGTCCAGGCACTGCTCGAGGAGGTTGCCAGTGGCAAGCTCGCTCCCAGAGGCAGGCCCACTAAGGTGGCACCCCGCAGTCTTCGGGCGCTCCTCTCGAAGCTCTTCAATTGGGCTGTCGACGAGGACCTCCTCGCTGGCAATCCTGCGTCCGGTGTGAAGCTCCCGGTGAGTGTGCGAGAGCACCTCAAGAAGGGAGGCCGGGATCGGGTGCTCTCCGAGTCGGAGATCCGCGCGCTTTGGGAAGACCTTGACCGGATGGAGGCGGACCCTCGCACCAAGGGCCTGGGTCTGGTCACCTCGGCGGCCTTCCGGCTGATGCTGCTCACCGCCCAACGGTCGGGCGAAGTTCTCTCCATGCGCTGGCGGGACATCGAGGACGGCGAGTGGTGGGTGGTGCCGGCCGAGGTGGCGAAGAACGGCGAGGCGAACCGCGTCTACCTGTCCCCACAGGTGCGGGCGATCCTGCACAAGCTGAAAGCCAAGACCGGCAGCTCCGAGTGGGTGTTCGCGAGTGGGCGGCGGGCGGGCCGCCACCTGACGACGGTCAAGACTGCCAACCAGGGCATCCTCCGGCGGCAGGACATGAAGCACTGGACGCCGCACGATCTGCGCCGAACGGCGGCCTCGCGGATGTCCGAGGCAGGCGTTTCGCGGCTCGTCCTGCAAGCAATCCTGAACCACAAGGACCGAAGCGTCACCGCGGTCTACGACCGCTATGGCCAGGACCGGGAGAAGCGGGAGGCGTTGTGCGCTTGGGGTCGGCGGGTCGAGGAGATTGCCAGCGGCCAGAACATTGCTCTCGCGAGCGAACGGCCGAGCCTCTTGAAGATCGCGTAGGCTGGCAGGGGCTCAACGGACTTTCGAAGGCAGCGCTCTTGGCAAGGATCACATTCGACCTACCCACCGGCGCCTTCTCGGCGCTCCGCCTGTCGCCCGGAGAGTTTGCTCGGGAGATGCGGCTCGCGGCGTGCGCACAGTGGTACAGCCAGGGCCTCCTCTCCCAGGAGAAGGCGGCTGAGATCGCGGGCTTGAGCCGGGCCGAGTTCTTGGAGGAGCTGTTCCGGCGCAAGGTGCCGGCGAGCCAGGTGACCTTCGAGGAGCTCCTCGAAGAGATCGAGCATGAGTAGGCGGTGGGCAACAGCCCGGTGGTGGACCGAGGAGCGGTGGGTGCCTCCGGTCCAATACGTATTGACACTGTATATGCATCAGGGTTAGGGTCTGGCTGCTGATGGGCTACTCGCTCCAAGGCATCGCCTTCGAGTGGGACCCGCGGAAGGCGGAGGCGAACCGGCGTAAGCACAGTGTCGAGCTCGAGCTGGCCTGCGAGGCCTTCTTCGATCCCTTCCTGAGGGTCCTGGATGCCGGAAGCGAGGGCGGCGAGGCTCGGCAGGCCGTCGTGGGGCTGACCTCAGACTGGCAGCTCCTCTACGTGGTCTTCGCCGAGCGAGACGAGGTGCTCCGAATCATCTCGGCGCGTCCGGCTACACCAGCAGAGAGGCGATTCTATGAAGACCCATGACCTGAAGAAGCGCCTGCGGAAGGATCGGCCGATGGCAACCATCAGCTTGAGAATGCCGGCCGATGTCGTCGAGGACCTCAAGCGCGTGGCTCCGAAGCTGGGCTTCTCCGGCTACCAGCCTCTGCTCCGCGCCTACGTGGGGCAGGGTCTACGGCGCGACCTCGAGCGGCTGTCGAGCCTCGGAGACCTGTCGCAGTTCATCGGAGCGCTCTCTCGCCTGGGCGTGGGCGACGAAGTGATCGCCGAGGCGATGGCTGAGACGCGGAGCCCGTGATCTCCGTCGCCGAGGAGTCGCCTCATATGGCGCGATCCGATCGTCGAAGAGGTGCGCAAAGCTCGCGAGGAGCACGCCGTCAGGTTCGACTACGACCTCAAGCGGATCTTTGCGGACCTCAAGAAGCAGGAGAAGAGGAGCGGCCGGCAGTACGTGACTCTTCCTCCCAAGCGGCCTGCCGAGGCAGTCCGGAGCAAGTAGCTCGAAGGCTGTCACGCCGAGATCGAGCGATCCGTGGCCTACGACGCGCGCAAGGCTTCCCTGCTCACAGAGTCGCGAATCGAGAAGACGGCGGGCCCTGGAGCCGGGAGACGGGGGTGGCGATGAATAGCGAAGCCACTGCGTCCATCTGTCACCACTAGGGCAGGCGATCTCTACGAAGAGATCGGAGGCGCCGGCAATGGCCCAGAAAGTCACCAGGAACCGCTAGGTCCCAGAGGAGAGGTTGCCTGTGGCAGGAGGAGAAAAGATGGCTCGAAGCTCTAAGAGCCGGACCGCAAGCGTGACTCAGTGGGGCTCCACCTGGTCCTGGTCGAAGCTGATCGATGTCCTCTTGAGCCCGGAAGGTCGGCAAGAGCGCATCGCCGCTGCAAGGGATCTCCTCGAACTCCAGGAGGACGGGTTCAGGAAACTCCGAGCGGCAATCGAGGATCCATCGCAGCGAGAGGTCAGCTGGGATAGGCCCTTCCTTCGCCTCTTCATGGAGTTCCCTTACGAATGGGACACAGAGATTTCGCTCAGCGAGGTCGACGCCACCGACCCATGGCGGAACCTGATGATCTCCCTTTTCATCTTGACCGCGGGCCTTGCGGTGCAGCCGGCAAATGGGGATATTTCGCCCTTGCTTCCCTCGCATCTCTGCGGCGTTGTCGGCGGCTTCACGGAGAAGGAGCTACAGACCCATCTCAATCGCTGGTTCGATAGCTCCTCCTTTCGCCCGCGTTCCCTTGGAGACAACCACTTTGAAGATCCTGAAGACCGCACGCTGAGCCGCATCGGTCAGAGTGGGGTGGACTTTGTCGCAGCTCTCAACTTCTCCATCTCACCGAGACTCATCGATCACAAGCGGAAGAAGTCCGGGTTCATCTTCTTGATCGGTGTTCCCTGGGTAGCTGAGGAAACTGCTTCTCCCAAAGACTGGAGCAACGACCAGCGGAACGCTTTCTGGACGGCGATCTCAAGATTCCTTCTCACCGTACAGGAGCATCTGGAGAATCCCAAGGCCGTCCCCTCCAGGATCGTAGAGGCTGTGAGGAGGAGAGGGCGCAGCAAGAGCTCGCTTCAGTTCGTCGCCTCGATCACGAACTCTCGGGGCGTTTCCTACTTCGAGAAGGCCTGCGTCGCCGAGATCTCCAGGACAGCGCTAGCGCGAGTTCCGCCCTATGCAAGAGGAGAGCAAGGGCCGGTTCTGGAGCACTGCTGTCCAAGAACGGCTGGTTTGGAGGTGTTGGGGCCTGGGAAACAAGGCTTGTTGGAGGGCTGAGTGCGGCAGTCACGGTCGAGGTCCCCTACGGCTGCTGTCCAGGAACGAGCAGGGGTA
>JBIOYC010000356.1:0-9708 GCA_044869955.1 Thermoanaerobaculia bacterium
CTCCAGCCGGCGCAGGACCCCTTGGTGCCCCTGGCCCCTGCAACCTCCGATGCAAGCGGGCGGTTCACCGTCCCCATGCCGGGGAACACCCGGGAGGTTTTCGCCACCATAAACGCGCCGGGAGGGACGATGGGGGTCTTTCGTGCGCAGCTCGACGAGCAGGGCGAGGTGGTCCTCCGCCTCCCGGGCCAAGGCGGCACCCTCCGGCTGGAGATGCCACCCGGCGCCCAAGACTCACACAGCCCCAACCTGCCTTTGTACTTCCGCAACGGCGTCCCCTTTGCCATCTGGGAGCTCGAGGTCTGGGCCCAACGCCACCACCGGGGAGCCTGGAACCCGGAGCTCCTGATCGTTCCCAACCTCGCGGAGGGCTTTTACGAAGCCTGTCATGTACCCGACAAAGAATACGCCGCCTACCTGCTCGGCCAGCGGTTGCGCGCAGACTGCGCGTCCGGCACGCTCTCGACCCTGGGGGAGCTGACGCTGAAGCTGCCCGAGGTGAAGGACAAGGACTGAAAAGCGCCTGCCCCTCTCCCGTTCTAGTCGGGCTCGCTCTTCGTAGGTCGAGAAGGCGGCTGCCATCGACCGGCTGCCGCTTGCGTCTTGGCCAGCCGGTCCAGCCGTCGCTGGATGGGCAGGATCTCCTCACTCCAGCGCAGCTCGTCGACTTGGTTGCGCGAGGGGAACGCCACTTCACCGAAGAACCGGGCCGGGGGCAGGCCCAGGCCAGCCAGGACGGTGAAGACGTGGCGAAAGGTGAGCCGATGCTCGCCTCGGAGAGCCCTCCCGAGGGAGGCGGCCGGCAGACCGACCGCTAGGGAAAGCCCAGGCAACTGCGCGCGATGCTGCGCCAAGAGGAGCCGGAGCAGCTCTCGAATCCGGATGGCCCACTCCTCGGCATCCCAAACGCTCTGGGCTTCTCGCTCGAAGGCCAGCCGTTCGCCCTTGGGGATGTCTACCTCTGCTGGCAAGGCACCGAGCGACTTTTCCGCCTCGCCCCGGCTCACGGCTGGCTGGGGAAAGAACAGCAGGAAGAAGTGAGCAGTCGGTAGGCCGAGCATCTCCAGCACCTGGCAGACCTCGGTCACCTTGGCCTGATAGCGACCCGACAGCACCCGACCCCAGTAGCTCTCCTCCCGGCCCAGCCGGCCGGACAGGTGGCGGCTCGAGGTCTTCGCTTGCACCTGAACACGAAGGAGGCCGTCCCGCAGTCGGTCGAGGTACGCGCCAGCGATCGCGCCGATCGCAGCGAGTGCCGGATCGAGCGCAGCTGGAGAGCGTGAGTCCTCCTGGAGTGGCACCGAGAAAGTCTAGCTCAATCAGCCAGGATCGACCCAAAGACCCCACAAACACCCTTATTTGACCCCGTTCTACCGAGTATAGTCCCGCCGTCGAGGTTGTCTCAGCAGATCGCTTGACGGGCCACCTTCCTGGTGCACGGCCCAGCGCAGGCCGGGCCGCGAGGGGTCCATCGTGTCCGACCTCAGCCCGCCAGGTCAGATGGCAGGGCAGCCTCGACACTGACCCTGTCACGAGCCGTGAGCGACGACCAGGGGGGGAGGTTTCCCCGTGACCCGACGGAAGGAGGCCTGGGAGCTGATGGCCAACCTCACAGAGGCTCAAGAACAGCTCGGCTCGCCAAGAGGGACGAGCCAGGACCTCGCCTTCGGAGTCCTGCGGACCGCTTGGCGCATCGAGGCCAAGAACCTGCCGCCGGTGCTCCTGGCGGATCTCATCGCCGAGGCCTGGTCGGTGCTTGCCGAGGGCGCTCTAGGCCGCGGTTCCCTAGCGCGCTCCGAGCTGGCCCTGTCGATGGCCGAGGCCGCCGCCCTCGCCGGCAGTGGGGATCCTCTGGTCATGGCCCACCTTCACCTCGGGTGGGCGCTTCATCACCGAGCCAAGGGCGAGGCAGACCAGGCTGGGGCTTGCCTCACCCTGCTTCTGAACGTGGCCGAGTCGATCCAGGATCCCCAGCTCATCGCCGAGGCCGAGCTGTGGAGCTACCTCTTCCTCCGGGAACAGGGAAGGGAGGAAGCGGCCCAGAACGCCTATCGGCGAGCTGGTGCCCGGCTCCAAGCCGGGGAGCGGCTGAACCTGGTCGCCCGGCTGCAAGCCCGCCTGAAGCCCACCGCGCCCGCCTCGCAGGTCGAGCCGGCCCCCTAGCCCACCCCCTCGGCTAGAATCCACGGAATTCCCATCTCTCGGAGGAACCGACCATGACCCGTCTGCCGTGCCCACTCGCTGTCGCCCTCGTCCTGGCTGGCCTGGCCCTGCCCCTCCATGCCGGGACGGTCGACAAGACCGTCAACTTCGTCCTCGACCAGTGGATCGACCTCGCCGTCACCGACGGTCCGGTGACCCTCCACCGGATCATGGTCGCCAAGCAGGGCGGCATCACCAAGTCGAAGCTGCTGCGCCCCGGCAACAGCGAGTACCTGACCGACGTACAGCTCGTCCTCGAGTTCTCGAACAGCGCCTCGAAGGACTGGGAGGCCTCGTTCGAGGTCGAGTGGCTGGACGGCGGCGGGCAGGCGATCGACGGCTACAACGATACCGAGAGCCTCGACAGCGAGTCCCACCAAGACGACACCACCGTCACCCTCTCGACCCTGAAGTACGGCCTCGAGAAGGCCAAGAAGCTGAGGATCAAGATCGACTTCTACCGCGATTGAGCCCCGTCTAGGCCATGAAGAGGGCGACCGCGATCGCCTCCGGGGAGCGGCCGGTGTGGAGCTCCACGTACTTGTTGCCGTGGACGCCGCCCCCGGGCTTGGTCACGGTGATCTCCACCCGTGCGCTGGCGGCCCCCGTGAAGCTCAACACCAACTGCCCCCAGTAGTGCGTAGGAGCGGCGCCGGCGAGCTTCTGGGTCACCCCGGCCAGCAGCTCGGCCTTGTCGAAGCGCGCCGCCAGCTGGCCGGTGCTCTTGCGCAGGTAGAGCTCCGCGTTCACGTTCTCGGGGTGGTCGGTCGGGCGGACCGTCGCCAGGAGCGACCCTCCCGCGGGTACGCTCATCTTCCAGAACAAGCCCTTGGCCATCGGTTGACCTCCTAGAGAGTGTGGCGTTGTCGCCCACTATCTTAGGACGGACCGGTGCCGGTCTTTCCCCGATCCCTAACCAAAACGGCCGGTGATGTAGTCCTCGGTTTGCTTCCGGACCGGTTTGAAGAAGAGCTTGTCGGTCACCCCGTACTCGATCAGCTCCCCCAGGTAGAGGAAGGCCGTGTAGTCCGAGACGCGGGCGGCCTGCTGCATGTTGTGGGTGACGATGACCTGGGTGTAGTCCTTCTTGAGGTCCTGCATCAGCTCCTCGATCTTGGCCGTGGCCACCGGGTCGAGGGCCGAGCAGGGCTCGTCGAAGAGGATCACCTCCGGCTCGACGGCGATCGCTCGTGCGATGCACAGCCGCTGCTGCTGGCCGCCCGACAGGGCGAGGGCGCTGTCGGCGAGGCGATCCTTGACCTCCTCCCACAGGGCCGCGCCCCGCAGGCTCTTCTCCACCACCTCGTCGAGCAGGCTCTTGCGGTTGATGCCCTGGATCCGGCAGCCGTAGGCGACGTTCTCGTAGATCGACTTGGGGAAGGGGTTGGACTTCTGGAACACCATGCCGATTCGCTTGCGCAGCAGGTTCACGTCCGTGCCGAGCCGGTAGATGCTCTCCCCCTCGAAGCGGATGTCGCCTTCGGTGCGCACGCCGTCGACCAGGTCGTTCAGCCGGTCGATGCAACGCAGCAAGGTCGACTTGCCACAGCCCGAGGGGCCGATGAAGGCGGTGATCTTCCTCTCGGGGATCTTGAGGCTGATGTCCTTCAGGGCCTTGGTCGGGCCGTACCAGAGCGAGAGATGGTCGATCTCGAGGATCGGATCGTCGATCGGCGGATGGGTCGCCTCGTCGAGGGCCGCGCCGGCCCCGACCGGTTGCAGCGAGCTCGCGCTCGGTTCGGTGGTCTGGATGCTCTCCATGTCCTTCATCCCTCTCTCGGGCCCTAGACGGCGCTGCCCTTGTACTTCTTGCGCAGGCGGTTGCGGATCGCCACCGCGACCAGGTTCATCGAGGTCACCACCACGATCAGCAGCAGGGCCGTGGCGAAGACCAGCGGGGTGGTGGCTTCGACGTTGGGGCTCTGGAAGCCCACGTCGTAGATGTGGAAGCCCAGGTGCATGAACTTGCGTTCGAGGTGGACGAACGGCGAATGGTGGTCGACCGGCAGGGCGGGCGCCAGCTTGACCATGCCGACGATCATCAGCGGCGCCACTTCGCCGGCCGCCCGGGCCATGGCCAGGATCATGCCGGTCAAGATACCCGGCGCCGCCGCCGGCACCACCACCCGCCAGGTGGTCTCGAACTTGGTGGCACCCAGGGCCAGGGAGCCCTCGCGCACGATGCGCGGCACCGCCGCCAGGCCCTCCTCGGCGGCGACGATGACCACCGGCACGGTGAGCAGGGCGAGGGTGAGGCTGGCCCAGAGGATGCCGCCGGTGCCGAAGGTGGGCGTGGGCAGGGCCTCGGGGTAGAAGAGCTGGTCGACGGTGCCGCCGATCAGGTAGACGAAAAAGCCCAGGCCGAAGACACCGAAGACGATCGACGGCACCCCGGCGAGGTTGTTGACCGCGATGCGCACGATGCGCACCAGCGGTCCCTGCTTGGCGTACTCGCGCAGATAGAGGGCGGCGAGCACGCCGAAGGGGGTGACGATCAACGCCATGATCAGCACCATCATCACGGTGCCGAAGATGGCCGGGAAGATGCCGCCCTCGGTATTCGACTCCCGTGGATCGCCGGTGGCAAACTCCCACACCCTCGCCAGGTAGAGCCCGAGCTTGTCGGAGGTCGACAGCTGGTTGGCCGGGATGGCGCGGACGACGTTGCCGACCGCGATCTCCTTGGTCTCACCGGCGGCGGTGCGCATCACCACGGTCTCGCGCAGCAGCTCCTCGCGGGCGGCGAAGAGCTGCTCGGCCACCCGGTTGTACTCCGCCTGCTTGGCCTCGAGGGCGCGGGAGATCTCCCCCTGCCTCGCCGCGACCTCTGCGGGCGGCAGCTTGGCGAGGGCGAGCTTGCGCTCGGCCAGACGCAGCTTCTCGATCTCGAAGTTGACGTCGCCGATGGCCCCCTTCTCGAGCTTCCGGATCGCGGCCCGACGCTCGGCCTTCTCCTCGATCAGGGGCTCGAGGGCCCGCCAGGTAGCCTCCTCGCCGCTGGCGGTGACCTCCGAGCCGCGGCGCAGCTCCTGCGGGAAGCCGTAGAAGTTGCCCCACTCGAGGCGCTCGAGGAGCAGGGCCCCGGCGGGCCGCGAGCGGGCCTGGACGGCGTCCTCGTCCACCCACACGAAATCGCTGCCGGTGACGTCGCGGTTGCCGACCTTGAGGCGAATGCGATAGAGGGGCTGGTCCGGCTGGGCCCAATCTCCCGGCGGCCGCTCCTGGCGCAGGTTGACCTCACCGAGGATGGGCGCTCCCTCCGCGAGCTCCAGCTGCACCAGCTCCTGCTGCCAGAAAAAGCCCAGGCCCCGGACGGCGATCAAGGTCAGGAGCCCGATGGTGAGCAGGAGATTCAGGCCCAGGGCGCCGCCGCACAGGGCGGTCATCGAGCGGCCGAAGCCCTCGGCACGCTGGCGCCGCTTCGCCTCCCTGGGATCGAGGTTGTCGAGGCTGCTCAAGAGATCTCCCTTACAGCTGCGAGTAGCGCTGGCGTAGCCGCTGGCGCACCACCTCGGCCACGGTGTTGACCGCGAAGGTCAGGGCGAAGAGCAGCAGGGCGGCCAAGAAGAGAGCGCGGTAGAGGGTGCCGCCGATCGGCGCCTCGGGGATCTCGACGGCGATGTTGGCCGAGAGGGTGCGGAAACCGTTGAACGGGCTCCAGTCCATGATCGGCGTGTTGCCGGTCGCCATCAGCACGATCATGGTCTCGCCCACCGCGCGGCCGAAGCCGACCATGACCGCCGAGAAGATGCCCGGGCTCGCCGTGGGCAGCACCACCCGGGTTACCGTCTGCCAGCGATTGGCACCCAGGGCGAGCGAGCCCGAGACCAGGTTCTGGGGCACGTTCGAGAAAGCGTCCTCGGAGATCGCGAAGATGATCGGGATCACCGCGAAGCCCATGGCCAGGCCGACCACCACGGCGTTCCTCTGGTCGTAGGTCAGGCCGGTGGTCTCGAGCACCCAGCGCGGGAAGCTGCCGCCGAAGACGACCCGCTCGAGAGGCTCGGACAGCTCGACGCAGAGCCACATGGCGAAGGCAAGCACGCCGACGTAGAAGAGGGCCTCGACCCCGGAGAGGAAGCGGTCGTGAACCGTCCGTGGCAGGCGGTGCCAGAGCTTGCCCGCCGCGAGGACCGAGAGGGGGACGGCGACCACCATCAGCAGCAGGGCCGGGAAGAACTGCTCGAGCCGCGGCGCCAGCCAGAGCCCGGCCAGGAAGCCGAGCACCACCGTGGGCAGGGCGGCCATGATCTCGACCGTCGGCTTGACCCAACGCTGGTAGGCCGGGTGCAGGAACTGGGAGGTGAACATAGCGCCCAGCACCCCGAGTGGGATGGCCAGCAGCAGGGAGTAGAAGGTGCCCTTCAGGGTGCCGATCAGCAGGGGGGTGAGCGAGAACTTGGGCTCGAAATCGTCGCTGCCGCCGGTCGATTGCCAGACGTGCTCGGGCTTCTCGTAGCCCTCGTACCAGACCTTGCCGAAGAGGGCTCGCCAGGTGGTCTCGGGATGGGGGTTGTCGATCGCCAGGACGGCCAGCCGGCCGGCCTCGACGAAGAAGGCGCCGTCGGCCCGCGGCGCCAGGGTCAGGGCGGTCGGGCGGGCGAAGGGCGGCGGCCCGGTCCACAGCACGCGGTGGGCGGTCGAGTGGTACAGCCCCACCCGACCACCGCCGATGGCGAGGAAGCCCTTGTTGCGCAGCGACGGCGAGACCAGCTCGACGGCTCCGGGATGAGCGGGAAACTCACGGATACGGGTCAGCCGGAAGGCGTCGTCGGCCTGCCGCACCTGGAACCACACCGACAGGGCGCCACTCTCCTGCCCCACCACCAGAGAGCGGTTGCCGATCAGCAGGGCGAGGGCCGTGACCGCCCCACCGCCCGTGGCCACTTCCTGGGGCGGCGTTCCCTCCGCGGCGGAGAGGTCCCACCACAGCACCTTGCCCGAGGCCGTGCCACCGTAGACGTTGCGCAGCTCGCGGTCGATCAGCAGGCGAGTCGGTCGTTGCGACCCGGCGAGGAAGCGCGACTGGAAGCTCTCGGTGACGGCGCCGGTGAGCAGGTTAGTCTGGGCGTCCCGTCGAACCAGGGAGATGCGGCCATCCGCCAGCAGGGACACCGCCGCTCCGCGCCCGTCCTCGTCCACCTCGACGCTCGCGATCTCGATCGGCCGGCCTTCGGGGTCGGCGGGGAAGACCACGGGGGTGAGGGCCTCGACGCCGACGCGACGCTCGGTGCCCTCGAAGGTGACCTGCCAGGCCAGGGGCCAGCTGACCACCCGGCCGTCGGTGGTGGCGGCCGCGAGGTGGGTGCCGTCCTCGGAAGCGGCGATCGCCGCGATGCCGAACGGCGCCGGTGTCGCCCCCGCCGCGGGATCGAGCGCGGCATCCAGCCGCCGTTCCAGCACGAGCCGCCCGTCGGCGGCGCGCAGCACCATCAGTCGTCCATCGCGGGTCAGGCCGGCCACCAGCTCGCGGTATTCGTCGGTGATCAAGGCTCCGAAGTCGAGCCCCGGCAGACTGACCTCGGGTTGCGCGGCGACCCGGGCGGCGCGGGTCATCGGCCAGACCTCGACCAGGATGAAGACCAGGATCGAGAGGATGCTCGCGATGATGCCCAGCCCCCCGGCGGTGACCAGCCAGCGGGCCGCGCGATCGGCCAGGAATCGCCGTCGTGCGGTGCGTCTGGGACGGGCGCCCGCGCTCGGTCGCGCGGAGGCCGGGGGCGAGGGCTCGCCCGCTGTCGACATCAGAGGTCCCCCCTCCTGGCAGTTGAAAAGCCCGGCACCGAGAGATCGGAGCCGGGCCTCGGAACGAGAGCTCGAGCTCGAAGAGCCGCCGCGAGCCTACTGGATCTTGGCGAGCTCGGCCTGGCAGAGGGCCGAGGTCAGGGGCAGGTAGCCGTCCTTGACCACGACCTCCTGGCCTTCCTTGCTGCAGACGTACTTGATGAGCTCGCGGACCAGGGGATCGGGCTGGCCGTTGGGGGCCTTGTTGACGTAGACGAAGAGGAAGCGGGACAGGGGGTAGGAGCCGGAGTTGACCTCTTCCTGGCTGGTGCCGTATGCCTTGTCGCCGGCCTTCTTGGCCAGCCGCACCGGCTTGACACCGGAGGTGCGGTAGCCGATGCCGCTGTAGCCGATGCCGGCGAGGTCCTCGGTGACTCCCTGCACCACCGAGGCTGAGCCCGGCTGCTCCTTGACGGTGTCGCGGTAGTCGCCGCCGCAGAGGCCGTTGTCCTTGAAAAAGCCGTAGGTGCCGGAGGCGGAGTTACGACCGTAGAGGCTGATCGGCTTGCTGCCCCAGGCGCCATCCTTGACCCCGGCCTGCCCCCAGGTGGTTGCGGCGGCGCCGCCGCAGCGACGGGTCTTCGAGAAGATGCCGTCCACCTGCGCGACGGTCAGCTCCACGATCGGGTTGTCCTTGTTGACGTAGACGGCGAGGGCGTCCAGGGCCACCTTGATCTCGGTGGGCTTGTAGCCGTACTTCTTCTCGAACTGGTCGATCTCGTTGGCCTTCATGGAGCGGCTCATGGGACCGAGCTGGGCGGTGCCGGAGATCAGGGCCGGGGGCGCGGTCGAGGAGCCCTTGCCCTCGATCTGGATGCGGACGTTGGGGTATTGCTTCTGGAAGCCCTCGGCCCACAGGGTCATGAGGTTGTTCAGGGTGTCCGAGCCGATGGAGCTCAGGTTGCCGGAGATCCCGCTCACCTTCTGGTAGGGCTTGAACGCCGGGTCGAGCTGGATCTGCTGGCCGGAGACCGCCCCGGCGACGAACGCCAGCGCCAAAGCGATCATGGCGCCCTGTTGCATAGGCTTCATGTGACTCTCCTCTACGTGGATGACTGGGTTGGATCCGCAGAGGGGCCCGAGACGCGCTCCGGCACCCCGCCGAATTCGGGCCAAAGAGTGGCAGCCCGGTTTGTCAGCCGACCCGCCGAGCTGTGACAGCGGCGTGACAAGGGCTCGCCGTCAGAGCGGCGAGAGCAGGCGATGGCGCAGCTTGCCGAGCAGGATGTTGAAGCGGTTGGTGCGCGAGAGGAAGGGCAGCACCGGGCGCCGGCGTACTCCCAGCTCGCGGGCCAGCCGCACCAGGCTACGGTTGTTGCGGTCGCGGGCGAGGCCCTGGTGCACGGCCTTCACGGCGGCCGAGCGATGCCCCCCCAGGAGGTAGACCTGGGCCAGGTTGAAGTAGTTCTCGCCGCGGTAGAACTCCAGCCGGATGGCGTGCTGGCAGAGGGAGAGGCCCTCCTTGCGCCGGCCCTGGACCCGGGCCATGGCGTGGCCCAGGTAGGAGTAGAAGCGGGCCGGCAGCTGGACCTGCAGACTCTCGGTGCGAGTGACCGCCGCTAGATGGCCGAGCCCCGTCTGCCAATCGCCCCGCTGGCAGGCCTCGACCCCCTCGTCGACCAGCCGGAAGATGTCCTCCTGGATGCTCACTGGCGCGACGTTAATACAGGTATGGCCACCACGACAAACCAAGCGCTCGAGCCGCGGAGGCGAGCCACCGCC
>JBIOYC010000357.1:0-6610 GCA_044869955.1 Thermoanaerobaculia bacterium
CTCGCCGCGGCCCGGCAGACCTGGGCCGACTCGGGTTTCGCCGCGCTCGTCCGTTCGGCGCATTTCGGGGAGAAGGACTTCTCCTGGATCACGGGCCTGCCGGCGACCTTGCTCGCCCTCAGCCTGCTGGCGGGGTTGTGCGGGCTACTCTTCCGGGCGGGGCGCGCGGCGGCCAAGGCCGGATAGCGTTGTCGGCAAGACCAGCCGGTCGCATCGTCCGGGAGGAACATGGGCGAGCAGCGGATCGACCGCGAGAGCGAGGCTGAAGGCCTCCGGCTCTTCAAGCGCAAGGTCCTGGCCGACCTGACCGCCCTCGAGGAGCTGCTGGCGGCAGGGCGGATCGAGTCGGGGATCACACGCATCGGGGCCGAGCAGGAGACCTGCCTGGTCGACTCGGCCTACCGTCCGGCGTACCAGAACCTGGAGCTCCTGGGCGATCTCGCCGACGAGCACTACACGACCGAGCTCGGCCGCTTCAACGTCGAGTACAACCTCGATCCCCTGGAAGTGGGGCCGGACTGCCTCGATCGCCTCGAGCGGCAGACCGAGGAGCTGCTCGGGCGGATGCGCCAGGCGGCGGGCAAGCGCGGCCTCGAGGTGGCGCTCACTGGCATCCTGCCCACTCTCGACGTTTCCGACCTCGACCTCGACGCGATGACACCCCTGCCCCGCTACGCGGCCTTGAACGAGGCCTTCAACCGCCTGCGGGGCGGTGAGTACCACCTGCGGATCAAGGGGTTGGACGAGCTGCTGATCCGCCATGACAACGTCATGCTGGAGGCCTGCACCACCAGCTTCCAAGTGCATTTGCAGGTCGACCCCGATGAGTTCGCCCTGCGCTACAACACCGCCCAGGCCGTGGCCGGGCCGGTGCTCGCGGCTTGCGCGAACTCACCGCTGCTCTTCGGTCGCCGTCTCTGGCGGGAGACCCGCATCGCCCTCTTCCAGCAGTCGATCGACACCCGGCCCACCACCCGCCACCGCCGGCAGCAGCTGGCGCGGGTGTCGTTCGGGCAGCGCTGGCTCGAGGAGTCGGTGCTCGAGATCTTCCGCGAGGACGTCGCGGCCTTTCCGGCCGTGATCTCGGCGCCCGTCGAGGAGGACTCCTCGGCGGTGGTGGCCGCGGGAGGGGTGCCCGAGCTCAAGGCGCTCCGGCTATTCAACGGCACCGTCTATCGCTGGATGCGTCCCTGCTACGGCGTGGCGGGCGGCAAGGCCCACCTGCGCATCGAGAACCGCATCCTTCCCGCCGGCCCGTCGGTGGTCGACGAGATCGCCAACGCGGCGCTGTGGATCGGGCTGATGCGGGCGCTGCCGGAGGAGTACGGCGATCTCTCACGCAGGATGGAGTTTACCGTCGCGCACGAGAACTTCGTCTCGGCGGCTCGTCTGGGGGTGAGCGCCCAGTTCGACTGGCCCGGCCGGCCGAACGTTCCGGCGCGGCAGCTGATCACCGAGGTGCTGCTGCCCCTCGCGCGTGCCGGGCTCGCGGCCTACGGCGTCGACGCGGGCTCCGTGGAGCGCTACCTGGGCATCGTCCAGGAGCGGGTGGCGAGCCTCAAGACGGCTTCCCTCTGGCAGCTCTCGTCCCTGGCCTCCTTCCACGACGAGAGCTCCCTGGCCCGCCGGCTCGCCGCCTTGACCAGTGCCATGATCACCCGCCAGAAGAGCGGCAAGCCGGTCCACGAGTGGGAGCTCGCCGCGCTCGAGGAGGCCGGTCGCCGTGCCCGCTACTATTCGCGCGTCGAGCAGTTCATGGTCACCGACCTCTTCACCGTCCACGAGGACGAGGTGATCGACCTGGTCGCCGCGATGATGGACTGGAAGCACATCCGGCACGTGCCGGTCGAGGACCACGAGCATCGCCTGGTCGGCCTGGTGACTCATCGCACCCTGTTGCGCTTGCTCGCCCGGGGGGAAGATCGGAGCCGAGGGATCCCGGTCAAAGAGATCATGCACAAGGAAGTCGTGACCTGCCGGCCCGAGACCTCCACGCTCGAGGCCATCGCCACTATGCGCCGCCATCGCGTGGCCTGCCTGCCGGTGGTCGAGGACGACCGCCTGGTCGGCATCGTCACCGAGCGGGACCTCATCGAGCTCGCCGCCCACCTGCTCGAAGACGAGCTGTCGAAATAGCCCCATGGCGCGAGATCCCCGGCCGGCCCGGCGCCCCCTGACCTTCCGGACCCTGCTGGTCGGGGTTCCCCTCTCGCTGCTGATCACCGCCTACTCGGCCTGGGCCGGTCTCAAGGTCGGCGGCGTCTACTGGCCGATCGCCACCGCCACCCTGCTCGCGATGGGGCTCCTGCGACTCCTGGGCGGGGCGGCGCCGCGGGAGGTCAACGTCGCCGCCACGGCGGCATCGACCGGGGGTCTGCTTGCCGCGGGGGTGGTGTTCACGGTGCCGGCGGCGTGGCTCTTGGGGGTCGACGTCTCGGGCGTCGAGGTGGCGCTGGTGGCGGCGGTCGGGGGTCTGCTCGGCGTGCTTTTCACCCTACCCCTGCGCGCGGAGATGATCGAGAGGCTGGAGCTGCCCTATCCGGACGGCACGGCCTCGGCGCGAATGCTCGAGGCTGGCGACGAGGGGGGCGGCAAGCTCCGCCTGCTCCTGGCCGCCCTCGCCGTCGCCGGCCTCTTCGCCGCCCTGCGCGACGGTGCCGGGTTTCTGCCCGCCGTGATCGGTCTGGATCAGGCCGGCTCTGGCCTGGCGCGCTGGCTCTCGTTGGGAGCGAGCGTGTCCCTGGTGCCGCTCGCCGGCGGCTTCCTGATCGGCCCCCGCTTCACCGGCGCCTGGTTTGCCGGCGGGGCGGCGTCCTGGTGGTTGGCCCTGCCGGCCCTGCTCGCCGCCGGGAGCTTCGCGGACAAGGGCGCCGCCGTCGCCGGAGCCACTCGGCCCTTCGGCATCGGGATGATCGTCGGCGCCAGCCTGGCCTTTTTCCTGCTCACGGGGCTGCCGGCCCTGGGTCCCCTGGTGGCGCGGCGGTCCCGGCTCACCCCCGGGCGCACCGTGCTCGGTGCCGGGGCGGCGGCCCTGCTCGCCGCCCTGGTGGCCATGGCGCTCTCGCTGCCCCTCTGGCTCGGCTTGGTGGCGGTGCTGGCCTCGCTGGCCGTGGCCTACGTGGCGGCGCGCATCGCGGGGGAGCTCAACATCGACCCGATGGAGATCTTCGCCGTCGCCATCCTGCTCGCCCTGCTGCTGGTGGTCGAGCTGCCGGTGCGCGCCTCGGTGATGCTGGCGGCCGTGCTCTGTCTGGCGGCGGGGATGGCCGGGGACTTCCTCCAGGACCTCAAGGCTGGGCACCTGGTGGGCACGCCACCCCGCGATCAGGCGATCGCCCAGGTGGTCTCGGTGGTGGTGACGGCGCCGGTCCTGGGGCTGGTGCTCGAGGCCATCCGTGGCCGCTTCACCGTCGGCTCGATCGACCTGCCGGCCCCCCAGGCGGTGGCGCTGGCGGCCCTGATCGACCCGGCCCAGGGCGCGGCCTCGTCCTTCTTCGAGGGGCCGCTGGGCTGGGGGCTCGTCGCCGGCGGGCTCGCCCTCGCCGTGGCCCACCGGCTGGGCGCCGGCCTGCTGCCGATCGCCTTCGGCATCGGCCTCTACGCGCCCATCGAGCTGTCGCTGCCCCTGTTTCTCGGCGGCCTGGTGCGGGCCTGGGCGGACCGGCATGGGCTCGAGGAGCCCGGGCGCCTGCTCGCGGCCGGGACGATCGCCGGCGAGGGGCTGGTGGGTGTGGGCATCGCGCTGTGGGGTTTCTATCGGTAGGGAATCATCGGCCCGGCCTCGACGGTTCTCATTCGCTGGCAGGCCACTGCCTCGGAGCTACCCTGAGCTTGAGACGAACCCTCCCTTCCCACGCCTTGCACCACACACTCCACCAGGCCCGCCGCTTCGCCCGCGCGGTGGGCGGCCACGCGACGAACGGCACGCTCCTGGTGCCGGAGATCGATCGGCCGGCCCTTTCCGCGGCCGACGTCGGCGCCAAGAAGCCGGGCTCCCTGCGGCTGATGACCCTCAACCTCGGTCACGGCCGGCGCCACCTGCGCCACCAGGCCCTGGCCAGGAGCCCCACTCTCGAAGGCAACCTGCGCGCCGTGGCCCACGCCGTGCGCGACGTGGAGCCGGACGTGGTGGCCCTGCAGGAGGCCGACGGCCCCTCCACCTGGAGCGGCAACTTCGACCACGTGGCGCGACTGGCCGAGCTGGCCGAGCTGCCTGACTACTACCACGGCGAGCACAACGTGCTGGGCGTGGGCCGCTTCAACGTCCGCTACGGCACGGCCTTGCTCTCTCGCCAGGAGCTGATGGACCCGGTGTCCCGCCGCTTCGGTGCCAACTGGCGGGATACCAAGGGCTTCGTGGTGGCGACCCTGAGCGTCCCCGAGTGGGGCGGTCTCGATATCGACGTCACCTCGGTCCACCTCGACTTCCTCACCCGCTCCGTGCGGCGGCGTCAGATCGCCAGCCTGGCGGAGTTCCTGGCGGGCCGGCGCCGGCCCCTGGTGCTCTCCGGCGACCTCAACTGCTGCTGGCATTTCGAGCCGGAGTCCATGGAGCTGCTGACCGAGTCCCTGGGTCTCAAGGCCTTCTGCCCCCAGGCCCACGTGCCGACCTTCCCGGCCCAGCGGCCCCTGCGCCGGCTGGATTGGGTGCTGGTCTCGCCGGAGCTCGAGTTCAGCGACTACTACACCCTGGCGACGCCCCTTTCCGACCACCGCGGCGTGGTGGCGGATCTCGAGCTGGTCACCGGGCCTCGTCCGGCCTGAAGGACGATGAGTAGGCTGGGTTAGGCCCGTCAGGGCCGTAACCCAGCTCTGTGCGGGATTCCCGAAGCTGGGTTACGCAGCTGCGTAACCCAGCCTACGCATCCGGTCACATCAGGGGTGCCAGCCAGCGCAGGACGGCGTCTCCCAGCCGGTGAGGCCAGGGCCGCCGCCGCCAGGCCGGCAGCTCGATCTCGAACGAGGTCCTGAGATCCTCGTCGAAGGCGCGCTCCATCTCGCGCCCGATCTCGGGGTCGAGGGCCACCAGGTTGCACTCGCCGTTGAAAGCGAAGGAGCGGAAGTCGAGGTTGGTCGAGCCGACCACCGAGATCAGGCCGTCGGCCACTAGGGACTTGGCGTGGAGCACCGACGGCAGGTACTCGAAGACCCGCACACCCTGCTCGAGGAGGTCGGTGAAGAAGCCGTGCCCGGCGTGCCGGACCACCGCCACGTCGGTCTTGCAGGGGAGCAACAGCCGCACGTCGACCCCCCGCGCGGCCGCCCGGCCGAGCACCTCGATGGCGATGCGCTTGGGCGCGAAGTAGGCGTTGGTGACCCACACCCGGCGGCGCGCCCCCGCCACGATCGCCGCCAGCACGGCCGCCGACTCTACGTGCCCGCGGCCGGGTCGCGAGTCGAGCACCAGGACGCGGCTGCCGGGAGCCCCGGCGTCCTCGACCACGGGTTGCAAGGGCAGCAGACTGCCGCGGGCCTGGTACCAGCCCTCCGCGAAGACCGCCGTCAGCTCCTGCACCGCCGGGCCGGCCACCCGCACGTGGGTGTCGCGCCAGATCAGCCCTTGGCCGCCTCCGCCGGAGCCGTACTCGTCGGCGATGTTCATGCCGCCGGTGAAGGCGACCGCCCGATCCACCACCAGGATCTTGCGATGGTCGCGGTAAGGGTGGCGGAAGAAGTCGGGGAGCAGAGGATGGAACTTCCGCACCTCGATCCCCCGGCTCGCCATCTCGCGCCAGAAGGCGCGGCCGGTGCCCACCGAGCCGTAGGCATCCACCAGCACCCGCACCGAGACGCCCGCCGCGGCGGCCCTCGCCAGATCCTCGAGCATGTCGCGCCCCGTGGCGTCGTCGCTGAAGATGTAGGACTCGAGGAGGATCTCGGAGGTGGCACCGGCCACCGCGGTGCGCATGGCGGCGAAGGCCTCGGCGCCACGATGGAAGACCTGGACCCGGTTGCCGCCGTAGGGGGCGCGGCCGTCGATCTCGCCGAGCAGCGCGGCGAAGCCGGGATCCTCTAGCCCGCCGGCCAGGCGTTCGACCCGGCGATGGATCGCGCGGGGCTGGAGCTGCGCCGGCAAACGCCGGCCCACCCGGGGCTGCAACAGGCTGCGCCAGGTGAGCCGGCTGGTCGCCCGGCGGCTTGGATCCTCGGGCGTCGGGACGAAGGGCTGCGAGGGGGCGGGCACCTCGCAGCAGTATGGCATGAGGCTGCGGCTGGCCCGGCCTACGGATTGCCGTCCGGTATGAGGCCGGGACCGGTCTTGTTGCCATCCGGCATGATGTCCGGACCGGCCTTGGCCAGGCCACCCTCCGACCCCCAGTTGCGCACCACCCGCGGCTCGCCCAGCGGGTCGATCAGGGAGCCGCCTTTGGCGCCCACGGGGTCGATCAGGGAGCCGCCCTTGGCGCCATCGGGGTCGATGTAGCCGCCCTCCTTGTTGAGGAACAGCCTCTCGAGCCAGGACACCGCAGAGGTCAGGCTCACCTGGTCGGTGAGCCAGGAGAACGAGGCCGTCCCGGGAGCGGCCTGGGCGGAGCAGGTGGGAAGAAGGGCCGCGGCGACCACGGCGGCGAGGACGAAGAGGCGAAGCGCTTTCATGAAGCTCCTTTCC
>JBIOYC010000358.1:0-33108 GCA_044869955.1 Thermoanaerobaculia bacterium
GGCGGTGGCGGCGAGGGCGGCCACCGCCTCCGCGGCCAGGGGGGCCCGGCCGAGGCCAGTGTGGAGGATGACCCCCGTGGCGTTGATCACCCGGCGGTAGGAGCTCTTACCGCGGACGGCGAGCTCCTGGCGCAGGCGCTCGGCAATCGCCGTCCCTTCGAGCTCCGCTTCGTCCAGGGCACCAGCTCGGGCGAGCCCCCGGAGCCGCCCTAGCTCGGCCCGCAGGGCCGCCACCACCCGCGGCCGGCCATGCTCGTGGATCGCGCCGGCCACCTCCGGATGGCCCAGCAGGCGGTCGACCTGCGGGATGCGGGAGAGGGACGCTCGGTCGGCAGGCTCGGGCATGGGGGGCTCCATTGCCTGCGGATTGTACTCGCCGGGCTAGACTCCCCCTCCATGTCCGAGCTCGCCATCTGGCTCCTGCCGGGGGAGGAAGACTGCCTCAGCCTGGGCGCCGAGATCGAGAGGCTCGCGGCCCGGCTGGGCAGCCCGACCTTCGCGCCCCACCTCACCGTGTCGGTGGTCGCCGGACGCTCCGCGCCCGAGATCGAAGCGGGGCTGGAGGCAACGGCGCGGGGCCTCACCTCCTTCTCGCTCGCCGTGGCCGGAATCGGCCAGAGCCCGAGCCTCTTCCAGTGCCTGTTCCTGACCTTCGCCGAGGCGAGCCCCATCGAGGCCCTGCGCCGCGCGGTCAGCCGAGCCCTCGGGCCTCCCCTGCGCGAGCCGGCCGTGCCGCACCTCTCCCTGGCCTACGCCCGCCTGCTGGAGGCCGAACGCCTGGCCCTGGCCCGAGAGATCCAGCCACCGCCGAGGCTGCGCTTCGGCTCTCTCGCCTGGGTGACCCCGCGCGAGGGCGAGACGGGATGGGACGACGTGGCGGGATGGCAGGTGCGGGGGACGGTGGCGCTGCGCTGCTAGAATCCTCCCCTTGATCCTCGACGACTACGGCTGGCGGGCCGACTTTGCCGCCTCCTTCTCCGCCATCGCCCGGCCGGGCTGGATCCCGGGGCGGGTCTGCGCCGAGAGCCACGAGATCTACCGCCTGGCCACCGAACGCGGCGACCTGACGGCCGACTTGGCTGGCGGCGCGCGATACCGCGCCGCCAGCAAGGCCGAGCTGCCGACGGTCGGCGATTGGGTGGCCGTCCAGCCCGTTGAGCCGCCCGGCCGCTCGATCGTCCAGGCCGTGCTGCCGCGCGCCACCCAGCTGGTTCGCCGCGCCGCCGGCGAGCGCGAGGCGGCGCAGGTCCTCGCCGCCAACGTCGACACGGTGTGGATCGTCACCTCGGTGAACCGCGACTGGAACCCCCGCCGACTCGAGCGCTACCTGACCATGATCCGTAGCGGCGGCGCCCTGCCGGTGCTGGTGCTTTCGAAGGCCGACCTGATCGACGACCCGGGCGAGCTGCTGGCCGCGGCGCGGGGCCTCGCCGGCAGCGGCCCCGTCCACCTGGTGAGCGCGCGCACGGGCCAGGGACTCGGCGACCTCGCCACCTACCTGCGCCCCGGCGAGACCGTCGCCCTGCTCGGGTCTTCAGGCGTGGGCAAATCGACCCTGGTGAACCTCCTCCTCGGCGAGGAGCGCCAGAGGGTGATCGAGATCCGCGAGGACGACGAGCGGGGCCGCCACACCACCACCCGCCGCGAGCTCTTCCCCCTGCCCCAGGGCGGGATCCTGGTCGACACTCCGGGCCTGCGGGAGCTGGCCCTGCTCTCCGACCTGGCCGAGGCGGAGGAGGTCTTCGACGATGTCGAGGAGCTGGCCGAGAAGTGCCGCTTCCGCAACTGCGGCCACCGCGGCGAGCCGGGCTGCGCCGTCGGGGCCGCGGTGGCGGAAGGCCGGATGGAGCCCGAGCGCCTCGCCGCCTACCACAAGCTCCTCGCCGAGGAAAAGGCACGCCAGCAGCGCGAGCTCTTCGGCTCGGGCGGCGCCGACCGCCGCCGCTGGAAGGCCGCCCACAAAGCCCTGGGGAAATGAGACGACCACCCTTCCCCCCGCGCGAGCGATCGGGCACGGCCGAGCCCGTCACCTACCGACTGACCCTCGAGTACGACGGCACTGCGTACTCGGGCTGGCAGGATCAGAAGAACGCCCGCACGGTGGCCGGTGAGCTCAAACGGGCGCTCGAGGACGCCGGCTACCCGGCCCTGGACCTCGGCGGCGCCGGCCGCACCGACGCCGGCGTGCACGCCCTCGCCCAGGTGGCTCACCTGCGCCTGGCCCGGCGCACCGACCCGACGTCCTTGGCGAACGCCTTGAACCAGCGTCTTCCCGGCGCCATCCACGTGCTGGCCGTGGAGCCAGCCGCCGCGGGCTTCCACGCCCGCCACGACGCCGTGGCCCGGAGCTACCTCTACCAGCTCTCTCGCCGCCGCACCGCTTTCGCCAAGCGCTTCGTCTGGTGGGTGAAGGAGCCCCTGGACCTCGGCCTCATCGCCGAGGCGGCGAGCCTCCTGCCCGGACGCCATGACTTCGCCCTCTTCGCCGAGAGGGCCGAGGCCCAGACCAGCACCTTGGTCGAGCTGGAGGACGTCGAGATCGCCGAGCAGGGGGCCCTGGTGCTCATCCGGGTGGTGGCCTCGCACTTCCTCTGGCGCATGGTCAGGCGACTGGTCGGTACTCTGGTCGAGGTCGGCAAGGGCAGGCTCGAGCCGGCCGACGTGGCCACCCTGCTCGCCCTCGCCCCCCTGCCGGCCGAGAAGGGCCAGCCTGCCCAGTGGACCGCTCCGGCCTCGGGCCTCTTCCTCGAACGCATCCTCTACGGCCCGGACGAGGAGCTGCCTCCCCTCGCTTCCCCCTTCCCGGTGACCGCCGCACCGGGGCCGTCGCTCTCGCCGAGAAAAGAAAAGGGGCGCCGTTTCCGGCGCCCCTCCCCGACCAGGCCACGCGTCCGCGACTAGAAGCGGAGGCGCAGGCCGACCTGCAGCAGGCGCTGCTCGCCCTGGAGCGGATCGCCCGCGTAGGCGTTGGGCGTGAGGCCCACCGGGTTGCCAGCGGCGTCGAACTGCAGCCCGAAGGCGGCCGGGTTGTCCTCGTTGAACAGGTTGAAGACCTCGACGATCGGCTCGATGCCGAGGCCGTTGCCGAAGGTGAACTCACGCGAGACGCGCACGTCGAACTGCGAGAAGGAGGAGCCACGCTCCGAGTTCACTTCGGAGACGCCCGCCGGCAGGTCGAGGCGGAAGCCGTCGCCGTTGAGGTCATTGCGCGAGTGGAGAGTGTACGGCGTGGCCGAGCGGTAGCGGAACATGCCCGAGAGGTTGATGCCCCACGGCGCGCGGTAGGTGCCACCGAAGGTGAGGCGGTGGCGGACGTCGGTGTTGAGCGGGCCGGTGCAGGCGGCGCAGCCCGGGTCGAGGGGGTTGACCGACACGTCGCGGGCTTGGGCCAGGCTGGGCTGGTAGCCGACGTTGGTGAGGCGGAACTCGTCGGCGCCGGCGAGCACGTTGCCGTCGGCCTTCGAGTAGGTGTAGAAGCCCTGCAGCTCGAACTTGGGCTTGCGCACGCGGAAGCCGATGTTCAGGCCGTTGTAGTCGGCCTCGCCGTCGCCGTACCAGATGCGGAAGTTGCCGTACTGCGGGAAACGACGGGCGCCCGTGGCCGGATCACGCGGGTTGGCGCGGAAGCGGTACGGGATGTCGCGATAGCGGATCGAGATTGCCTCGAAGTTCAGACCCAGCCAAGAAGTGGCCTGCCACGAGTAGGCGAGGGAGATCTGATCGGAGTAGGGCGTCGCCAGGGTCGGCGAGGCCACCTCGTTGGGCGGCGGGATGTCCGCGCCCGGCAGACCGTTGGGCAAGCAGCCCGCGGGCGAGCTCCCCGGCAGGCAGAGGGGCTGACCGGGCTGATAGAGCGAGCCATCCGGGTTGCGCAGGCCGTTCGGGTTGTTGGCGTTGTAGATCACGCCGAAGTTCGACTGCACCGCCGCCGAGGGGAAGAGGATGGTGGCGTTGGTGTAGGGGAAGTCGTAGAAACGGCCCACGCCACCGCGCACGATGTGCTTGCTGTCGCCCTTGACGTCCCACGAGAAGCCCAGGCGAGGACCGAAGTTGTCGTCGTCGTTTTCCAGCTGGCCGCCCTGGCCACCCTGGAAGTCGCGCAGGTAGTACTCGTTGTAGGTGGTCTGGGTCGACAGGGTCTGCCAGATCGGGTTGCTACGCTGGTCGAGGTCGAAGCCCTCCCAGTAGTCGTAGCGCAGGCCGAGGTTGAGCGTCACCCGATCGGTCAGGTACCAGTCGTCCTGGAAATAGACGCTGTACTGATCGATCGGTGTCTCGTTGCCGAAGAAGCCGCCGTTGACGGTGATGTCGGTGACTGGCGCGCCGGGACGATCCTCCAGCAAGGTGAACTGGCCGGAGAGACCGGTCGAGAAGTCACCGCCCAGCGTCGGCTCGTGGATGTAGTTGAAGCCGGTTTTGAACTGATGGCGCCGGCCGCCGAGCTCGGTCGACCAGGAGAAGTCGTCGCGGAACTGATACTTCTCTTGGTTGGTGCTCTGCGGGGTGTTGACGTTCTGGCCCTGGATGAAGCCGCTGGGATAGATGAGCGTGGGCGCCGTCGAATCGGCACTGATCAGGTTCTCGAACTTGGTGTACTGGAAGATGAACTCGTTCAGCATGTCGCCGGAGAGCTGCGCGGTCCAGCCACCCAGGATCGAGCTGTACTCGTTGGTGACCGTGCCGAGGGATTCCGGTGAGGTCAGCGAGCTGGCGCCATACTTGTCGGAGTTCTTCTGGTAGCCGAAGCGAACCTGGAGGTACTGCTTGGCGTTGATGTCGTAGGTCGCCTTGCCGGTGGCGAGCTCGTCCTCGAAGGGAATCGCCACCGCCCGGCCGTCCAGGCTCGGCACGATGCCGCCGCTGTCGACCACGTACTGGGTCTCGCGATCGGTCCGCTCGTAGGTCACGAAGAAATGTGCCTTGTCGCGCACGATCGGGCCACCGAGCGAGGCGCCGTACTGCTGGCGCTCGTAGGGCTGCTTGTCGATGCCGGCGCGACTCTCGCTCTCGGTCTTCTCGTTCAGGCTGTCGTCGCGGAAGAAGCCGTAGACGCTGCCGTCGAAGTTGTTGGTGCCGGTCTTGGTCACCACCGACAGCACGCCGCCCGAGGAGCGGCCGTACTCGGCCTTGTACTGGCCGGTCTGGATCTTGAACTCGGCCACCGCCTCGAGGTTGAAGTTCTGGAGCGCGCCGCCGATGGTGTCGTCGGTGTTGTCGCCGCCGTCCAGCACGAAGTTGACGTTACGGCCGATGCCGCCGTGGAGGGCGACGGTCAGCTGGCCCGGCTTGGTGGGGTCGGCGTTGAAGTCGAGAGTGGTGCCCGGGGCGAGCACCGCCAGGTTGGCGAACTGGCGGCCGTTCAGGGGCAGGTTCTCGAGCTCTTCTTGCGACACCACGGTACCGATCGAGGGCTCGTTGGCGATCAGGGGCGCTTCGTTGGTGACGGTGATCGATTCCTCGACGCTCGCCACCTGGAGGGTGGCGTCGATGTCGCGTGTCGAGGCGACGTCGATCTTCACCTCGGTCTGGATCAGGGTCGAGAAGCCCGAGAGCTCGTACTTGACCTCGTAGACCCCGATCGGCAGCGCGGTAAAGCGATAGCTACCGGTCTCCGAGGTGACGTCGGTGCGCACGATGCCGGTCGCGGTGTTGGTGGCGGTGACGGTAACGCCCGGCAGGGCGCCGCCGTCGGCATCCGTGACCGAGCCCTCGAGGACGCCGGCGCCGCTCTGGGCGAAGGCGACCGGCGCGGCGAAGAGTGCCGCCAGGAGCCCGACCGCCAGCGCCAGCCGGCCGGTGTGTTGAATCAAACGCCTCATGGAAAATCCTCCTTCTTTCGTTTGGCTACGTTTTTGAAGCGATCATCCGGTGCCGCCCAACCGGGTCAGCAGCTGTTCGGCGACTTGCCGTTGACGAGCGAAATGCGGATCGCCGCGAGAGCGTCCGAGGAAGTCTCGGTAGGCCGCGATCGCGGCCTCTTTCTCCCCCGCCAGCTCGAGCGAGATGGCGCGGTTCAAACGCACCTCGTGGAGCTGGGGGGCGAGGGCGAGGGCGCGGTCGAAGAGAGCCAGGGCCTCGCGGGGGCGGTCCCGCGCCGCCTCCAAAGTGCCGAGCCCGTTCAACGGGTCGGCGTAGCGGGGGGCGAGCGCGATGGCCCGCTGGTACGCGTTCTCGGCCTCGGCGACCAGGGCGAGGTCGCGCGCGACGTTGCCCAGGTTGTTCCAGGCCCGGGCGTTGGCGGGATCGAGCTCGACGGCTCGCTCGAAGCGACTCTTCGCCTCGGCCAGCCGGCCGGCTCCGGCGTGGGCGACTCCGGCCGCGTTCCAGGCCTCCGGCCGCGACGGGTCCAGCCCCAGCGTGCGCTCGAGAGCCCCGAGGGCCGCCTCGCCCTCGCCCGCCTCTTGGAGCGCCGAGGCCAGGCTGTACCAGGCGTCGGGATCATCCGGCGAGGAGTCGGTCGCCTGGCGGTAGAGGGCGATGGCCCGTGACAGGTCACCGCGAGCCCGCACGGCCTTCGCCAGGGCCGTCCGGAAGACTGCGTTGCCGGGATCCTCGGCGACGATCCGCTCGAGGTCTGGCAAGGCGAGGTCGAAGTGCCCCTCGGCCATCGCCCGTTGCGCCCCCTCGTAGGCGCGGAAGAGGTGCACTACCTCCTTGGGGTCACGCCGGGCGAGCGCCTTCTCCCCACCCCTCGACTCCGCCGCCGGGGCCGCCACGTAGCCGAGGGCCGCCAGGCGGGCCCGAGTCTCGGCGTCGGGCGCCACCGCCGCCGGCCGGCCCAGCTCGGCCAGACCGATGCGCTCGAGGCCGGCGGCCAGGGCCGCGGCCGCCTCCGGGAGGACCGCGGCGCGATTGTCGCTCTCCGCCGGGTCGGGACCGAGGTCGTAGAGCTCCGGTCGGGGCGCGGAGATGTACTTGAGCGAGCCGTGGCGCAGCACCGAGAGAGGGCTCCAGCCGAAGGAGGCGGGGTAGCGGCTCTCGGCATATTCCCTCTCAGCCGCCGGCGGCCGTCCCTCGCGCAGCGCCGCGGCGAGGTCCGTGCCGCCCAGACCCTCCGCCGGGGCCGCTCCGGCCGCCACACCGAGGAGGCCGAGCACGGTCGGGGCAAGGTCGGCCAAGCCCACCGGCGTAGAGACCGTGCTCCTCGCCGGCAGCACCCCGGGGGCGCGCATCAGCCAGGGCACCCGCACGGTCGGCTCGTAGAGCAGCAGGCCGTGGGTCAGCTCACCGTGATCGCCCAGGCCCTCGCCGTGGTCGGCGGCGACCACCACCAGGGTGCGCCGGGTGAGCCCCGCTTCGTCCAGGTGGGCCAGCAGGCGGCCGACCTCGTGGTCCACGGCGGCCACCTCGCCCTCGTAGGGCTTGCCCGCCCAGCGGGACGCGAAGGGCTCGGGCGGCGCGTAAGGGGCGTGGGCGTCGTAGAGGTGGACCCAGGCGAAGAAAGGCCGGGGGTCTTCCCGGCCCAGCCAGGAGAGGGCCCGATCCACCACCGCGCGGCCGGGGCGTTCGGCCTCGAGGGCGGCGCGGCGCTCGTCGCTGCGATCCACCTGGTCGTCGTAGACCTCGAAGCCGCGGGCCAGGCCGAAGCGGCGATCGAGCACGAAGGAGGCGACGAAGGCCGCCGTACGATAGCCCGCGAGGGAGAGGCGGGTGGCGAGGGTCGGGGTGTCGGCCGGCAGGGCGCCGAAGCCGTTGAGGTGCAGGCCGTGGACCGGAGGCAGCACGCCGGAGAGGATCGTGGCATGAGACGGCAGGGTGAGCGGCGCCGCAGCCATCGCCTCGGCGAGCCGCACGCCGTCGCGGGCCAGGGTGTCGAGATGGGGCGTCAGTCCCGCCGGCCCGCCGTAGCTGCCGAGTCGGTCCGCCCGCACGGTGTCGAGGGTGACCAGGAGGAGGTTCCAGCCTCGCGCGTCGCCTCCGCCCGGACGGCATCCGCCCAGCAGGGCCAGCCCCGCCAGCACGAACATCCGGCGACGGATCGAGCCGAGGCTCGCGCCTCGCCCGGCAAGACCTCCAGAAGGCACCTTTTTCTCACCTCGAGAGCTGGCGGCTAAGGTAGCACCCGCCCCTCCGCGTTACAAGTGGGTCACGGGTCGAGAGGGTGGGTCTGGAGGAGCGAGAGACCGGGCAGCTAGGTGGGGGGCCGGGCGGGCCACTCGGGCGGTGGCGGGCTCTCGCCGCTCACCGCGTGTCCCGGTTGGAGGGGCTTCGGCCCCGCGGTGCGAGCGACGCACCGCGGGGTGGAGGATCAGAAGGAGGCGAGGGCTTCGGCCTCGTTGTCGAAGACCTCGAATACGGTGATCAGCTGGGTGATCTGCAGGATGTCGCTGACCTTGGCCGGCAGGTTGCTCAGCTTGAGCTTGCCGCCCCGGTTGGTCACCGTGGTGTAGGCACTGACCAGCTCGCCGACGCCCGAGGAGTCGATCGTCGTCACTTCCTTGAGGTTGATCAGCAGCTTGGTCGCACCGTGGTTGAGCGCCCCCATCACCGCGTCGCGCAGGGCGATGTCGCCCAGGCCGATGGTGATCTTGCCCTTGATGTCGAGGACGGTGACGTCCCCGATCTGTCGATCGCTGTACTTCATAGCCTCGTCCTCCTCCCGATCCTGTCGGTCAGGTCTCTTTCAGATCTGGTACCCGTTTGCGCAAGGTGACGACGGTGCCGCCTCCTGGCGCTCGGTCGTAGTCGATACTGTCCATGAACCGCTGCATGAAGAAGATGCCCCGTCCGTTGGCGCGCATCAGATTGACGGGGTCGAGCGGGTCGGCGACCTCCTGGGGCTCGAAGCCCTCGCCCTGATCCAGCACCTGGATGACCAGATCGCCTTCCCGGAGCGAGAGATCCACCTCGACGCGCTTGCCCGGATCCTGGCGGTTGCCGTGTTTGATCGCGTTGGCCACAGCCTCCCGCACCGCCACCTCGATCCAGTGGCAGCTTTCGTCATCGAAGCCCAGGTCATCGAGGGCGTCCGCGAGCATCACCTGGACGAGCTCGACGTTTTCGAAGCGGCTGCCGATGTCGAGATGGCAGAGGAGCTCATTGTCCCGCATCGCTCGAGGCGCGGAGTCTAGCAGTCCACGGTTGAAGACGGTAGAGGTGGCGCCAGGCCATTCGCGCCCCTCGTCATTGGACACCCCGACCCTGCGGGGTGTACCGCAGGAGCGTCGGAATGACCACCACCAACTGCCAGAGGTCGAAGCCGAAGTGGGCGACGATCGCCGGCCAGAGGCTCTGCCGCCAGCGCACAAGGGCGGCCAGGAAGAAGGAGACGGCCGTCAGCGAGACCAGCATGAAGGGGTTCTGGTAGCCCGCGTGAGCGAGCACGAAGAGGCCTGTCGAGAGGGCGACGCCCATGCGCGGTTGGAGCAGGCCCCGGAAGAAGACCTCCTCGACAACTCCGGCGGAGAGCGACAGGCCGAGCCGCAGGAGCACCGACTGGCCGGCCAGCCACAGGACAGGCTCCGGCACCGCCTCGGGAAGCAGGTCTCCCCTGCCCAGGAGTACGACGAAGACGGCAGCGGCAAAGCCGGTGAGCAGGCTGAGGGCCCAGCCCACGCCGACGGCGGAGAGGCCGAGGAGGAGGTCCTCGCGCAGGCGCCGGCTGACCAGACCGAGTTGGCGAGCGAAGGTGACGAGGCTGGCTCGGAAGCCCTGGTCGCCGGCGAAAGCGAGCAGGGACCAGCCCACGACCACGCTCGCGATCATCAGCTGGACCGAGAAGAGAGCCAGCAGCGAACGGTCCTGCGGAGGCGGAGGTGAGGACGGCTCCCCGGCGGGCGCGATGGCCAGGGGGAGGAAGACCGTCAGGTAGAAGAAGCCGGCGACCAGGGTCAGGGCCATGGCCCGGCGCAGCGGCGAAGCGAAGCCGGGCGGGGTGAGCCCGCGCCGGGCGGTGCCGGCGTCGAGCGCCAGGGCGACGACCACGGCGCCCAGAAGGGCGAGCAGGTCGGCGGCGCCTGCCATCGCCGCCCCTACTTACGGCTCTTGGCCCGGTAGGCCTGGAGGATCACCAGCGCGGTCTGCAGGCGCTGCACGCGGCGGTTCTTGACCTGGATTGCGGGGATGTCCTCGAGGGATGGCTGCTCGGAGCGTATGTCGCGCATCCGGCGATCGACCTCGAATTGGAACTTGTCGAGGTCTGGGGGCGCAAACTGCTTCAAGGGCCGCTCGGTGAGCAGCAGGTAACCCTCCGCGATGTCGCGCACCATCGCCCAGGCACTGCCTCCGGGGAACACGGCCATGATGGGTGCATCATAGCTGAGGGGCGGGTGCCGGGGGCTCGGGCGGGAAGAGCCGGCCGATCTCGATCTCAATGGCCTCGAAGGGCGGAACCGCGGCGCGGTGCTCGGCGGTCCAGGCCCCCAGACGCAGCCATCGCCCGTCCACCGCCTCGAACGCCTCGAGCCCCCGGGCGTCGAGGTCCAGGAGCCAGTAGAACGGGACTCCGCCGCGCAGATAGAGCTCGGCTTTCTCGAAGCGGTCCCGGCGACGGGAGGCTGGCGAGAGAATCTCGCAGATCCAGTCCGGCACCGTCGTCACCGGACGCTCGCTCGGAGGCCACGGCACGCGCTCTCGCCGCCAGCCCACCAGATCCGGGCTCACGATGTGCTCCGCATCGAAGCAAAGATCGGGCTCAATGGCGATCCACCAGCCGCCCGGGCCACCCTCACCGAAACTGAACGGGGGGGTGACCAGGCCGCTGAGGTTGGACTGCGCGATCCCGTGCTCCAAGCGCGGGCGGGGCTGGAGGATCAGCTCGCCGCCCAACACCTCGGCCTTGAGGTCCCCGGGGGCTTCCAAGATCTCCCGCCAGCCGGCGGGGCGGTGGATGGGCTGGGCCATCGTGGAGAGGATACGACAGGGCGGGAGAGAAGGGGCGGCGTGCTGGCTTGATGAACGCTTCGAAGGCGAAAGCCGCGCAGCGGGAGTCCAGGGCTTAGCGGACCGGGTTCCCGGGGGTCAAGAATGCTCTGCGGCCCCACAGGAGGTGTACCTGAGGGGTGCCGCGAGTGGCTTGGAATGAGCTTGGCAGCGGGGGCCAGGAAGTTGGCGAAGGCAGTGTTCGTTGCCGCTCGGACTCAGTTCACTTCATCGGCCTTCTTGTCAGAGCTAGCGGCCGACGGCAGTGCTGGAGGCTCAAGAGCAAGGCTCCTCTGAGGCATCTGGGGACGCCTGATCGACTGTCCCGGGTTCCCGAGCATTCCATCAAGCTTCAGGAAATCTTCGTCAAAACTATGCACTTGTGAGAGGCCGGCAAACTGCGCCGAAGCCAGATGAACAGCGTCCTTCGGTTTCAGGTGTTGGAACCGCCAGACCAGATCACGGGCATCCTCGGCGATCTGCCTGGTCAGCTGAACAATAACGATATAGTCGTTCTTGAAGAAGTCGCGGATCTTCTGTGCCGTCTCGGGGGGCAGGATCAGCGGCCCCTTGTTCAGCTTGATCACCTCGGTGAGGGCGATCGCCGACGTGACGATCTGAAGCTTCCCTGCTTGAGCAGCTTCCAAGACTTCGCGACAACCTGGGACGTTTTCCGGCTCAGGCTTGAGCCAGGCTATGAAGCAGGTACTATCCCAGTAATACCGTTCGAGCTTCTTCATCCGAGTGTCGCCAAGATTCCGTAAACATCCTCTGCGGACGGGAGATCTTCGCGGCCCGGGAATACCTCAAGCGAGTCTACTTCAATGCTCACCGGCTCGCCGTTCGGCCGATATCGAATCGTGCCAGTAACGGCGACTCGCCTCCCAAAAGCAGCCTTGGCCTCCTCGAGCAGACCGGGTCTGACAAAACAGCGAACCTGACGGTCAGTTAGGGCATCCCATACACCCACATGCAGGCATCCTCGAGCCGAGATCATCTCCAGCTTTCCTTCGATAGTTCCAAGCTCTGTAGCTGTGCCGCCGAGGATCAAATCGACGTTACGAACAACCTTGTCATCCTTCAGCGTGAAACTATTGCGGCTTCGCCGGATCTGGAGGACTCTAACCGCCTTGCCATCAACTAGCTTTGCAAGGTCTCGTGCGTTCTGCAGCGCATCGTCATTGAAGAACTCTGGTCGAACTGACTTCCTTTCCTGCAGCTTCTTGAACCCAGAATAGGCCGCCTCCACGATGGCGGCAGGCGGGAGGTCGGTCTTATAGCTCGGCTCAGCTCTGGCACCGAGCACGATGCTCCCTCGCTCGACACTGACCAGCCATTCGAAGGCCTTGGACTTGCCCGTGAGCGCTTCGGAGACCTCGCCTAATAGGCCAAAGAAGGACTCTGCGGCCCGCAGGAAGCGATCGGCAGTGATCCGCTGCCCCTCGAGCCGGAGGGTCAAACGATCGAGGGTCTCTCTCATGGTTTGCCCTAGCATTCTACGCCAGATCGCGTTGATGTCGTTGGATCCTGCACCTTGGCTCCCAGGTCCTGCAATGCCACTTGTGGATGGGTCCCAAGTGATCCGCGCTCACCCAGAGCGCTTCGGCTGCTCGAAGGCACCCCGCTTTCGCGAGCAAGCTGCGGGCCAGTTCTGGCACCCGCCCCCTAAGCTCAGCGACCTCCTCCCAGCGCTCAAGGTTCGGCTCCGGTCCCTTGGCCTCGTACCAGCCGCGGGAGCGCGCCCCGGCCTCGAGCAGGGCCTCGAAGGCGTGGCGCAGGCCCAGCTCGTGGTCGATGGCCATCTGCGCGCCCGCTTCGAGGGCGGCAAAGTAGGCCTTCACCACCTTGTGGCCAGGCTTGAGGGCAAAGCTCTCGGGGGGCACGGGGGAAGGGTACGGCGGGCGGGGTAGGGGGTCAAGGCTCGCCCAGCTCTCGGATTCGCTGGCGGACGTAGGCCCGAAAGGGCGGGCTCAGATGGAGAGTGCTCTTCGTGAGCAGGCGTTCGACTTCCTCCCGAAGCTGGCTCAGGCTCGAGCCCCCTTGCCGAAAGTGCCGTAGGAGAATTCCGAAGGATCCGACGACAACACCGTGGGCTCTCTCGATCTCGCGACGAAGGGCCAAATCGTCGGTGAGAACAGGGACCAGGAAGTCGTGTTCGCTCGCCAGAGAGAGAACCTGGAGGTCGGCTGTAGCACCGGCGCTGCTCGCCCCACCCGCTCGGCGGCCTCCAACGCAGATACAGCGGCCTTGGGCACAGCGAGCCGAAACCGGAGGCCCCTCAGGGTTCCCGGTGGCACCCCCAGCCTCGAAACTTCCTCCGCGACTCGCTCGGGAAGGATCAGCTCTTCGAAGACGGAAAGAGCGCCGAGGCTGCCGATCTCGTGGAGGTGGAGAATGGGGCCGGTGTCACTGATCGCCCCAGCCACCCGCCAAGCCCCACTGGAAGTCGCGGTCGATCGCCTGACGCTGCGCGTCGACCTCGGAGACCGCCTCTTCGCCCAGCTGGCGGGCCAGATCCTCGCGAGCCAACCTCCCGGACAGGTACCCTTCGATCAGTGCCTCGCGGTAAAGGGCCTCTACTCCCGCATCAAGGGCCTGGGCAGCCAGGCTGGCTTGATCCTCACCTCGCACCTCAGCCAGGTAGGTGAGCTTCTCCGCGATCGTCATGCTGAGCATGGTAGCACCGGGACCCCATGCTAAGATCCGGCGCTGGCCGAAGCGAGCCCAGGCCTCTCCAGTTCCCTGGCCCCCTGCCTCTCGCGTCTCGGTCGGCCCCCAAGATCTCTTTTGAGGAGACATCCGTGAATCGCTTCCCTGGAGTCGACTTCCTGGACATCGACACCTTGCTCACGGAGGAAGAGCGCCTGGTGCGCGACACCGTGCGCGCCTTCGTCGACGAGCGGGTGATGCCGATCATCGAGGAGTGCCACCGCGAGGGTCGCACCCCCCTGGAGCTGGTTCCCGAGATGGGCCGCCTGAACCTCTTCGGCGCCACCATCTCCGAGTACGACCTCCCCGGCCTCGGCAACGTCGCCTACGGCCTGATCATGCAGGAGCTCGAGCGCGGCGACTCCGGCCTGCGCAGCTTCGTCTCGGTGCAGAGCTCCTTGGTGATGTACCCCATCTATACCTTCGGCTCCAAGGAACAGAAGGATCGCTGGATCCCGGGCCTCGCTTCGGGCGAGGCCATCGGCTGCTTCGGCCTGACCGAGCCGGATTTCGGCTCCAACCCCGGCGGCATGCGCACCACCGCCCGCCGCGACGGCGACTCCTGGGTGCTCAACGGCTCGAAGCAGTGGATCACCAATGGCACCCTCGCCGACGTCGCCGTGGTCTGGGCGAAGACCGACCAGGGCGTGCGCGGCTTCCTGGTCGAGAAGGGCACTCCGGGCTACACCTCGAGCGATCAGCACGGCAAGTTCTCGCTGCGCGCCTCGACCACCTCCGAGCTGGGCTTCCACGACTGCCGCATCCCCGCGAGCGCCATCCTCCCCGGCACCACCGGCCTCAAGAACGCATTGATGTGCTTGAACCAGGCCCGCTACGGCATCGCCTGGGGCGGCATCGGCTCGGCGATGCAGACCTATTACACCGCCCTCGAGTACGCCAAGGCGCGGATCCAGTTCGGCGGCCAGCCGATCGCCTGTCACCAGCTCGTCCAGGAGAAGCTGGCCTGGATGATCACCGAGATCAGCAAGGGGCAGCTCCTCTCCCTCCAGATCGGCCGCCTGAAGGACGCCGGCCGACTCAAGCACTTCCACATCTCGATGGGCAAGCGCAACAACGTCTGGGTGGCCCGCGAGTGCGCGAAGCTCGCCCGCGAGATCCTCGGCGCCAATGGCATCGTGGACGACTACCCGGTGATCCGCCACATGCTCAACATCGAGTCGGTGTACACCTACGAGGGAACCCACGACATCCACGGCCTGATCATCGGTGAGGCGATCACCGGCATCCAGGCCTTCAATCCCCCCGCCCCGGCCGCCAGGCCGGAGCCCGCCCTCGCGGGAGACCTCAAGGGATGAGCCTCGACCGCATTCTCGAGCAGGACTTCATCCGCGTCACCGAGGAGGCGGCCATCGCCGCCGCCCACACCATGGGCTTCGGCGACCGCCGGGGGTCTGACCAGGTGGCCGTCGAGGCGATGCGCAACGAGCTGAACCGGCTCGAGATGCGGGGACGGATCGTGATCGGCGAGGGCGAGAGGGACAAGGCGCCCATGCTCTACGTCGGCGAGCATGTGGGAGCCCTGCGCGACGGCGGGGACGGCCCGGAGATCGACATCGCCGTGGACCCCCTCGAGGGCACCAACCTGTGCGCCACCGGCGCGCCGGACGCCATCGCCGTGCTCGCCGCCTCCGAAAAGGGGGGGCTGCTCCACGCCCCGGACGTCTACATGCAGAAGATCGTGGTCGGCCGCACCGCCAAGGGCCGGGTCCACATCGACGCCCCGGTGGCCGAGAACTTGCGCAACCTCGCCGAGGCCTTCGAGCGCGACGTCGAGGAGCTGACCATCGTGGTCCTCGACCGGCCTCGCCACCAACAGCTGATCGCCGACATCCGCGACGCCGGCGCGCGCATCCGCCTGATCGGCGACGGGGACCTCTCGGCCGGGATCACCGCCGCGGTGCGCGGCACCGGCGTCCACGCCCTGATGGGCACCGGCGGCGCCCCCGAGGGGGTGATCACCGCCGCGGCCATGCGCTGCCTGGGTGGCGAGATCCAGGCCCGGCTGGTGGCCACCGACGACGAGCAGCGCGCACGCCTCACCAGCCTCGGCTTCGACAAGCTCGACAAGGTCTATTCGACCGTTGACCTCGCCCCGGGCGAGCACCTGGTCTTCTGCGCCACCGGAGTCACCGACGGCGTGCTGCTCAAGGGCACTCGCTACTTCGGCGGCGGCTGCCGCACGTCGACGCTGTTCATGTCCCTGGCCCGCCGGGTGGTTCGCTTCGTCGACGCCGTCCACCGGGAGGACGTGGACCTGGCGATCTCGCTCGCCTGAGCCATGATCAAGCCGGACCGGTGGATCCGCGAGTGGGGCGCGAAGGGCGGTGTGACGCCCTACGAGCCGGCCCAGGTCAACGCGGCCAGCTACGACGTGCGGGTCTCCGACCACTGGATCTGCCCGACCCGCGATCCCGAGGAGTTCACGGCCCCCCACATCAAGCTCTTCCCGGGCGAGGTGGTGCTCGCCTCGACCCTCGAGTACGTCCGCATCCCGAAGAACGTCGCCTGCGACCTGAAACTTAAATCGACGCTCGGTCGCCTCTGGATCAACCACTCCCTGGCCGGCTGGTGTGACCCCGGCTTCGAGGGCAACATCACCCTGGAGCTGCAGAATCTCGGCCCCGTACCGTTCATCCTGGAAGCCGGGCGGCGCATCGCCCAGCTGATCTTCGTTACGATGGAAAGTGAGCCCGACGTCGCTTACGGGGACCCGGGCTCGTCGAGTCACTATCAAGGGCAGACCGGGACCACCACGGCCCGCACCTGACCCTGTCTCCGCGCCCGATTTCCCGGGCATCCGGCCCCTTTCTTCAACCGGAAGCTACAATTCGCCCGTTCTGATCGAGCGCGCATGAGCATTGCCGGCAACCTCAACACCATGCCCCTGGCGGAGCTGCTCCAGTGGCTCTCCCAGGCGACCAAGTCCGGCACGCTGATCATCAAGAACGGCGAGGTGGAGAAGCGGATCTTCTTCCGCAGCGGGCGGATCTTCTCCTCGGCCTCGACCGACCCCAAGGAGCACCTCGGCCATTTCCTGGTCAGCTACGGCTTCATCACGGAGCAGGAGCTGACCAAGGCGATCGAGATGCAGGAGTCGAACAAGATGCTCCTGGGCAAGATCCTGGTCACCATCGGGGCGGTCCAGGAGCCCGACCTCCAGCGCCTGCTGAGGGTCAAGGCCGAGGAGTCGATCTACGACCTCTTCGGGTGGCGGGAGGCGGACTTCCGCTTCCTCGAGGGTGGCCTCCCCGACTCTCATCTGATCCCCATCGACCTCGACGCCACGGCGATCATCCTCGAAGGGGCGCGCCGGGTGGACGAGTGGCGGCGCATCCGCGAGGTGATCCCCACCTCCCAGTGCATCCCGGTGGCGGTTGAGCAGCTCACCGACCCCGGCATCGACCAGGGCGCCTTCCAGATCCTCACCATGGTCAACGACGACCGTACCGTCGAGGAGATCTGCCTGCGCTCCCACTCGACCGAATATCGGGTCTGCAAGCTGCTCTTCGATCAGGTGCGGCGAGGCCGGGTCAAGGTGGTGAAGCCGCACTGGCCGGCCCCCACGGACGCCAAGCCACCGGCTCCGGCACCGGTTTCGCGGGCGGACGCAATCGCGCCGGACACCCTGATCGCCATCGCCGAGAAGCACATCTCCCGCGGCGACTACCAGGCGGGCGTCCGGCACCTGCGCGCCGCCCGCAGCCTCGAGCCGGATCACCGGGAGGTGCAGCGCAAGGTCGAGCAGGTGGAGGCGCGAATTCGCGAGGCGATCGAGAAGGCCGGCGTCCGGCTGGAGGCCGTGCCGCAGCTCAACGTCGAGTTCGAGAAGCTGACCTCCCTCGACATCAGCCCCCAGGAAGGCTTCATCCTCTCGCGCATCGACGGTCAGTACGATCTGAAGTCGATCCTCAAGATCAGTCCGATGCAGCAGCTGGACGGCCTGATCGTCTTCTGGCGCCTGCTGCGCGAGGGCCACATCCGGTTGGAAGCGAGATAGCCCGGGCTACAGCCGCGGGCGGGAGACGTGGCGGTTGCCGGCGCGGGCGAAGCGCAGCGGCCAGGCCGCGGCCTCGCCGGCGTAGGCCACGCCGATGCGCGGGCCGGTGGCGAGGGGGGAGGAGCCGTCGGGCCGGCCCTCGGCGAGCCAGAGACCGCTATCCTTGCGGGTCAGCGGCACGCCGTCCAGGGTGCCGTCGACGCCGAGGGCCTGGCTGAGCTTACCGGGCCCGCCGGCGAGGTCCCCGGGCCGAGCCGGAGCGCCGAGGCCCCGCCGGGCCGCCATCCCGTCCTCACCGGCCAGGGGCTCCCCCGCCCGGAAGAGCACCGCGGCTCCCGGGTGGGGTCCTCCGCTCACCACGTTCAGACAGAAGTGCATGCCGTAGATGAAATAGACGTAGGCGTGCCCAGGTGGGAGATACAGGCTCTCGTTGCGCGGAGTGCGGCGGCCCCCCCAGGCGTGGCTGGCACGGTCCGGCCCCCCCAGATAGGCCTCGGTCTCGACGATCTCGAGGATGGCTCGGCCCGCGGGCAGCTCGCGCACCAACCAGCGGCCCAGGAGCTCCACGGCCACCGTGGCGGCCTCCCGGTCGAAGAAGGAAACCGCCAGGGGATTGAGCGCATCGAAGGGCATGGCGGCCGATGCTAACCTGCCGGCAGGGATCCGCCAGCAGCCGCCCGTCGTACCCCCCATGGAGGCTCTATGACTCACACGAAGACCCACACCCTGCTCGCCCTCGCCCTTCTCGCCCTTTTCAGCACCCTTTCCGCGCAAGCCGCCGACCCGGTGAACAAGTCCACGCTTGGCGGCCTCGCCCTCGACGGCTACGACGCCGTGGCCTACTTCACGGACGGCAAGCCGATCGAGGGCAGCTCGAAGTTCGAGCACAGCTGGCAAGGCGCGAAGTGGCGTTTCGCCTCGACCGAGCACCGTGACCTGTTCGCCGCAAACCCCGAGAAATACGCTCCCCAGTACGGCGGCTACTGCGCCTGGGCGGTGTCCCAGGGCTACACCGCGGACGCCGACCCCAAGGCCTGGAAGATCGTCGACGGCAAGCTCTACCTGAACTACAACGCCAAGATCCAGAAGGACTGGGAGAAGGACGCGGCCGGCAACATCGTCAAGGCCGACGCCAACTGGCCAGAGGTGCTCGAGAAATAAGGCCGGCGTCGGTGGCCGCCCCCCGGTCAGGGCGAGCCGAGCCGGGCCGCGAACAGTCGGCGGATCGCCTCCGTCAGCTTGGCGTGGTCGGTGCGCCGGACGTACATCATGTGCCCGCTCTCGAAGGGCACGATCTCGACGTTGCCGTCGAGAGCCGGGGGCAGGCCGAGGGTGGCGAAGGTCTGGTAGGCGTCGAAATAGGGGGTGGCGAAGTCGTAGTAGCCCGTCGCCACCAGCACCTTGAGACTAGGGTTGCGCACCATCGCCTGGCGCAGGTGCTCGCCGACGTTGACGAAGCGGTTCTCCCAGTCGTCGAAGCTCCAGGGCCACACCCGCTGCGAGAGGAACTCGTAGACGGCGTCGCTCTGATAGCCCAGGTCCCGCCGCAGATAGTCGTTGAGCAGGTCGACGTAGCCGATCATCACGCCCACGAGCGCGGGATCGAAGTCCGGCTTCTCGCTCACGCCGTCGCGGTCCCAGCCCAGGAACCGGCTGTCCAGCCGCCCCACCGTGCGCCCTTCCTTGCGCAGCAGCTCCTTCATGAAACGCTCGAGGCCGATACGCAGGTCGCTCGCCTCGACGTAGGCGGGGTCGAGGCCGGTGTAACGGGCCACCCGGGTGGCGATCTCTCGGCGGCGCTCGGGCGGCAGGCGGTTGCCGGCCAGGAGGGCCAGGGCGTAGTCGCCGAGGGCGAAGCGCTCCACCTCGGTGAGGGTCGCGCCCAGGTCCTTGGACAGCTCCGGCGAGAGCTTGCCGTGGTAGTAGGCCGTCGCGGCGTAACTGGGCAGATAGATCATGTAGGGCAGGTCGTTGCCGTGGCTGAACTCCTGGTTCTGCCAGTTGAGCACCACGGAGATCAAGATCAGGCCGCTAGGGTAGATGCCGAAACGCTCCTGGAGATAGAACGACAGGGCAGCGGCGCGGGCCGTCCCGTAGCTCTCGCCGGCGAGGTACTTGGGGCTGGCGAAGCGGCCGTTCCTGGCCAGCCACTGGCGAATGAACTCGCCCACCGCCTGGACGTCCTCCTCGACGCCATGGAATTGGCTGCCGTCCTCGCCGGTGACCGGACGGGAGAAACCGGTCGACACCGGATCGATGAACACCAGGTCCGTTTCGGGCAGCAGCGTGAGGTCGTTGTCGACCAGGCGGCCGGGGGGCGGCAGCGGCATCCCCTCCTCGCTCATGTCGACGCGCTTGGGCCCGAAGGCGCCGAGATGGAGCCAGACCGCTGCGGCGCCCGGCCCGCCGTTGAAGGCGAAGGTCACGGGGCGCCGGCCCGGGTCCCCTCCGCCGTCGAGGGTATAAGCTACGAAGAAAACCGACGCCTTCGCCTTGGCTTCCTCGTCGCGCAGGAGGTAGGTGCCGGCGGTGGCCGTGTAAGCGATCTTCCGTGAGCCGAGGGAGAGGGTGTGATGTGTGACCGACTGACGTTCTTCCGAAGGCGGCGCCGCTGCCGCCTTCTCGGCGGTGGGAGCCGCGGCTTTCTCCTCGGCAGCCGCCGCGAGGGGGCTTGCGAGCAGGGTCGAGGCGAGAAGGAAGAGAAGGGCCGCCAAGCGAGCGAGAAGGCTAGTCATGAGATGGAAGGTCCCTTTCGACAGGAACAGCGTTTGATGGTGGGCTCAGCTTATCAAGCCGGCCGGGGATGGCCGCTGATCCTCCTCTTCGCCATCGGGCTTCTCTTCCCGCCATCCCCGGCCCTGGCCTGGGACGATTTCGGCCACCGCGTCGTCGCACGCATTGCCTGGGAGCGGCTGTCCGACGAGGCCCGTGAACGGGCCATCGCGCTGCTCACGAAGGCCCCCGAAGATGCCCGCGTCACCGCCGCCGCGGCCCCGGTACGCTGGTTCCGCAATCGGGAGCTCTTCGTGGCGGCGAGCGTGTGGGCCGACGACATCAAGGACGGCTCCTCCTACAACCGGCCGACCTGGCATTACACCAACCTCGCCTGGGAGAGCCAGGCGAACGGCAAGGTCCGCGAGCGAGCCGACCGAGCCCTGCCCCGGGAGCATCTCCTCGAACGACTGGGGGTGCTCTCCGACCTGCTGGCCGACCCGGCGCGACCGGAATCGGAGCGGGGCCTCGATCTCGCGTGGTTGATCCATCTGGTAGGAGACGTTCACCAGCCCCTGCACGTGAGCCATCGGCTGACGGCGACCGAGCCCGAGGGTGACCGCGGCGGCAACCTCTTCCCCCTCCACACGCCGGCCGGCGATCTCGAGCCCATGCCACTGCACGCCTGGTGGGACCGGCTGCTCTCCTACCGCTTCCCGCGCCGGAGCGGGGAAAGCGAGCGCGAGCGGGTGGACCGTGCGGCGGATGCCATCCGTTGGCGCCACTCCTTCCCCGAGCTGCGTCCGCGCCTCGCTGCCGGCGACTTCTGGAGCTGGGGGAAAGAGAGCCTGGCGCTCGCCCAGACCGTGGTCTACGCGCCGCCCCTCGAGCGGGGCTGGGCACCGCCCGAGGCGTACTTCGACCGCGCCTGGCGCAGCGTCGAGCCGGCCATCGCCCTCGCCGGCTACCGCCTGGCCGAGCTGCTCGAGCGGCGGCTGCGGGTGACGCCCCAGCCCCCCGTGGAGTAGCTCACTTCGGGCCGGGTGGGGCGTAGCGGTCGAGCCAGGCGAAGACCTCGCGCCACCACAGAAGGGCCGCCTGAGGCTTCAGCACCCAGTGGTTCTCGCCGGGGAAGATCACGATCCGCGACGGCACCCCCTTGGCCTGCAGCACCCCGTAGAGGTTGATGCCCTGGGTCACCGGCACGCGGAAGTCCTTCTCGCCGTGGAGGATCAGGGTCGGGGTGGTGAAGCGGCTGGCGAAACGGCTCGGCGAGTAGAGGTCGATGCGGCCGGGATCCGTCCAGGGGGTGGCGCCGTAGCTGACGTCCCGGCCCCAGGTGGCGTCCGAGGCGAACTGCCCCATCAGGTCGTAGACCCCGGCGTGATCGATCAGGGCGGCGAAGCGATCCGTGTGGCCGAGGATCCAGGCCACCAGGTAGCCGCCGTACGAGCCGCCGGCCGCCGCCATGCGCTTGGCGTCGATGAAGCCGCGGGCGAGCAGGTGGTCGGTGGCCGCCATGACGTCGGCGAAGGGCTTGTCGCCATGGGCGCCCACGATGGCATCGGCGAAGGCCTGGCCGTAGCCCGTCGAACCGTGGAAGTTGACCATCGCCACCACGCAGCCCCGGGAAGCGGCGAGAGCGGCGTTCCAGCGGAAGTGGAAGTCGTCGCGGAAGGAGCCGAAGGGCCCGCCGTGGATGAAGTGGAGCAACGGCCAGCGCTTGCTTGGGTCGAAGCCCGGCGGCAGCACCACGAGCATGTGCACGGGCACGCTCCCGGCCCCGGCGAAAGTGGCTTCCTCGACCCGGCCGAGGTCCAGCTCGGCGACTCGGCTGGCGTTGGGATCAGCCAGGGTGATGAGCTCGCCGCCGTTCGGGTCGAGGCTCATCAGCTGCGGCGGCCGAGTGATCGATTCACGCCGGAGCACCAGGCGCCCGGACCCGGTGCCACCGACCGCGAGCGCGGAGATCACTCCCCCTTCGGCCAGGTGGTTCGGCTCCCCGCCCTCGATCGGGAGCCGGAACAGAGGCTGCCGGCCCCGCTCCTCGGCCACGAAGTAGAGGCTTTGCCCGTCCGGCGAGAAGGTCCAGTCGGCGGCCTGGGCGTCCCAGCTCGGGGCCAGCTCGCGGCTTTCCCCGCTGGCGCGGTCCCGGCGCACCAGATGGCTGAAGTCGGAGGGGACGTTCTCTCGACGGCTGCGACCGTAGACCAGGAAGCGCCCGTCCGGCGAGTAACGGGGGCGCCCCTCGTCGAGGACGAGCGGTCCCTTGGTGAGGTTCACCACCGGTCCCGGGGAGCCGTCCTCGGCGATCGCCACCGCGAAGAGGTCGGAGTCCAGGGTGCGGTAGGGGGCGGCGGTGGCATTGGCGGCGAACACCGCCTCCCGCCCATCCGGGGCGAGGTCCCAGTCGCCGGCGTCGTCGAAGGAGAGCAGGAGCTCGCTGCCGGGGGTCAGGTCCCGGACCTTGCGGGTCTCGAGGTCGAGCACGAAGAGGTGGCTCACCGTGCCGTCGGTGCGGTAGGCGTCCCAGTACCGCAACAACCGGTTCTCGCTGATCTTGGCGTCGGTCTTGTCGTCCTTGGCTTTGTCGAGGCGCTCCTTGACGGCCTTCCAGTCGTCGTTGGCATCCGGCCAGGTGGTGGCGAGGAAGCCGATGCGCTTGCCGTCCGGGAACCAGCGGGGAACGCTCGGCCCCACCGGCAGGTCGGTGACCGGCTCGGCCTCGCCCCCTCCGTCGACCGGCAGCAGGTGGAGCTGCGGGGGCGCCTCTCCTCGTTTGGAGACGAAGGCCAGACGACGGCCGTCCGGGCTCCAGGCGGGGGAGCCATCGCTGCCCTCGTTCCAGGTCAGCCGGCGGGGCGGCTGGCTGCCGTCCGTCGGCACCAGCCACAGATCGGCGTTGCTCTTGTTCTTCTCGACCGAGGCGACGCTGACCGAGTACACCGCCCAGCGGCCGTCCGGGGAGACCGCCGCGCCCCCCACTCGCTCCATGGCCCAGAGGTCCTCCGCGGTGATCGGGCGCCTCGCCGCGGGCGTGGCCGGAGCCGTTTCGGTGGCCAGCAGGGCGCTGCTCGGCAGCAAGAGGGCCAGACTCAGGAGCCAGGGACGCATCGGCGATCCTCCTCGAAGCGGTTGGAGGCAGGGATGCTAGCAGGCGAGCAGGCTCCCCGGGTGAGTCCCCACCAGCCCGATCCAGCGAGAAACCTCGGCGGGGGCTGCCCGTGGGCTCGGCTCGGCGTGTAACATCCGCCCTTTCCGAGGGAGCTCTGATGCGCGACCCCCGTCAAGAGAAGCTCGCTACGCTGCTCGTCCGCTACTCCTGTGGCCTCGGACCGGGCGAGAACGTGCTGATCGAGGCCGCCGACGTGCCGGCGACCTTCGTCCGGGCGCTGATCTCGGCCGTGCGCGAAGTGGGCGCGAGGCCCTTCGTCCAGCTGAAGAGCCAGGCCATCACCCGCGAGCTGCTGCTGGCGGCCACCCACGAGCAGCTCGACGTCGTGGCCGATGCCGAGAGCGCCTTGATGGCCCGCATGCAGGCCTACATCGGTGTGCGGGGCGGCGACAACGTCGCGGAGCTCGCCGACGTGCCGCGCGAGAGCATGAAGCTCTACGAGGCCACGGTCTTCCAGCGGGTGCACCTGGACATCCGGATCAGGAAGACCCGCTGGGTGATCCTGCGCTGGCCCAGCCCCTCGATGGCCCAGCTGGCCGGCACCTCGACCGAGGCCTTCGAGGACTTCTTCTTCCGCGTCTGCACCCTCGACTACGCCAAGATGTCCCGCGCTCTGGTGCCCCTGAAGCAGCTGATGGAGGCCACCGACCGCGTGCGCCTGGTGGCAGCGGGAACGGATCTCTCCTTCAGCATCAAGGGCATCCCAGCCGTGCCCTGCGACGGCCAGCACAACATCCCGGACGGCGAGGTCTTCACCGCCCCGGTGCGCGACAGCATCGAAGGGGTGATCCACTTCAACGCGCCCACGATCTACCGCGGGGTGACCCACGAGGACGTGAGGTTGCGCTTCGAAAACGGGCGAGCCGTGGAGGCCAGCAGCTCGAACACCCCGCACTTGAACGAGGTGCTGGACAGCGACGAGGGCGCCCGCTACGTCGGCGAGTTCGCGATCGCCTTCAACCCCCACATCACGGCGCCGATGAAGGACATCCTGTTCGACGAGAAGATCGCCGGCAGCATCCACCTCACCCCCGGCAACGCCTACCAGGAAGCCTGGAACGGCAACCACTCGCAGATCCACTGGGACCTGGTGCTGATGATGTCCCCCGAGCACGGCGGTGGTGAGATCTGGTTCGACGACCAGCTGGTGAGAAAGGACGGCCTCTTCGTCCCGGAGGCGCTGCAGGATCTCAATCCGGAGCGGTTGGCGGGGTGAGGGGGGCGGCGTCCCCACCGCGAGCGATTGAAATCGCTCGCTACCCATGAACGTCCCTGGCGGGACGAGGGACGGGGAGAGACCTCGACTCCGGGCGTTAGCCCCTGCGCTCGGTATGGCATCGGGGCCGGGCGCTCCAACGTCTCCGATGTCATCCCGACCGGAGCCGAAGGAGCGAAGCGACGGCGGCGGAGCGGAGGGATCTCCCCTCCCGCGTCCCGCCAAGGACGTGTTTCACTAGCGCGTAGGCTGGGTTAGGCGTCAGCCGTAACCCAGCTCCCCCTCTTGATCCATCGCGCGTAAGACGCTATCTTACTCGACATGCGAACAGCTGTTTCCACCAAAGGCCAGATCGTGCTCCCAGCCGAGATCCGCCGGCAGGACGAGATCCAAGCCGGCGAAGAGTTCGAGATCGAACGCATCGACCGAGGCGAGTACCGATTGGTCCGGCTGGCACCGCCGAGGAACCAAGGTCTGCTCGACTGGCTGCTCGGCTGTCCCGAGAAGGGCTTCTTCGTACCGATCGAGTCCGAGTCCACCGACACGCTATGACCGTCCTGGTCGACGCGAACGTCCTCTCCGAAGCCACCAAGCCCGACCCCGATCCAGGCGTCCTGGCCTGGCTCGCTCAGCACGAACGCGTCCTCGCCGTCGATCCGATCATCCTCGGCGAGATCCGTTTCGGCATCCTTCTCCTCGCGAGGGGACAGCGCCGGTCGAGGTTGGAGCGCTGGTTCGCAGAAGGGCTCGAGCGGATCTACTGCCTGCCCTGGGAGGCGGCCACGGGGCTGCGGTGGGCTCAGCTTCTCGCCGACCTGCGCTCCAGCGGCAAAGCCATGCCGATCAAGGACAGCTTGATCGCGGCCACCGCCCTGGTGCACGGGCTGCCGCTGGCGACTCGCAACCGCCGGGACTTCGAGAAGGCTGGTATCGCGGTCATCGATCCGTTCTTGTGACGGGCCTATCGAAGCCTGCACCCCGGCCCCCCTGCCAGCCAGCAGCTCCGATCTCCGAGAAGCCTCATGTACTCCTCTGAGCCCTGGGGCGGGCAGACCAGCACCGCCGCGACGAAGGCATCCGGGGGCCGGTACTGATGTGCCTCGATGTAGTGGAGGATCAGCTCCGGCGCCACGTACACGTACTCCTGGGCCGGAATCCAGAGGTTGCCCCCGGCGGCGTGCCGCCGCTCCCCGGGCCGGGCTCGGGCGCAGACCTCACAGAAATGCACTCCGCAAGTCCTGACCGGTGCCCAAGCCTCTTCGATATGCCTGCGGATCGCCTCCAGAAACTCGGGGGCGACCGCACCGGTCGCGAACGGATGCTCGCCATCCAGCCAGCCTATGGCGCGGACATCCGGGCTGTCGTCTACGGGGCAGCGTTGGGTGAGGTCGGGACAGTACATGTCAGCTCCAGGGCGGCTTCGACCAGCTGCGGGCAATGCGATCGCGCGTAGAGCGTACCGCCCTTGCGCATCAGTCGAGTGGCCAGCGTGCATGCAGCGCGGCGGACGACGGGATGACGTAGCACCCGGGTCATGGCGGCGAAGGGCCGATCCGTGACCGAGTCGATCGCGAGGCAGATCTGGTCCTGCCCGGCCGCTACGTAGTCGCCCATCTCCGTCCAAACCGAAGGAAACGCTAGCTGAAAGGCTCCGATCGTTCCGAAGCCTCGGACGAGCTCCGCCTTCGAGACATTCAGATAGACCAAGCTCTGTTCGGGCAGCTCGTAGTGCCGGCTCGCAACGAGCACTTCCATGCGATTGACATCGATGACAGCCAGCCTCGGATGGCCTTTCGTCTGGGGCAAGCAACTCGCGCACCAGAACGCTTGTTCAGTGCGCAGGAAGCCTGGAATGCAGGTCGTGATGAAGACGCCGAGCAGGCGCAGGAGCTGGTCGAGCTCACTGCGTGCGCTGAGCGCACGGAATCGATCCTCATACCGAACCTGCTGGGCGGCAAAGGAGCTGAGGCGGTCGAAGCTGTGATCTCTGATTTCAACCTGAGCACAGAAACGGGGGCGTTCCAGCCAGCGCAGCTGTTCGGTAGGCGTGACGGTCGCGTCGAGGTCTGTGGGAGCCACCACATCCTGGATCTTGTCGAAGTTCCGGAGCCGCAGCCCAGCCGCCTCAGCTTTCCGGATCAGATTGGACTCGAGGGGATCCAGAGGATCCGTTGGAACGGGCAGAAAGGCCAAAGCAGAGATGTCGCGCCAAGCTCGGCGATGGGCGGCGTAACGCTTCACAACGTCGTTGGAAAGCCCGATGTACATCCAGCCGTCCGCAAAGCACAGACAGTAGATGCCTCGCCGGACTTTCCTTCCCAAGAAGAGATCGGCGATGCTGGGTCGCGGGCCTGCGCTCAGGATCTCGGGGAAACCAAGCCGACGGAAAGCCCCTCGGACCGCCCTTGACTGCACGAGATCCGGAGTACCATCCACTCCAATTCCATCCTGGCTGTTCATACCGCGAGCATACTTGTGGCCACCCCGGGGCCGACCCGGCGTGCGCAGGAGTGAAGAGGCTGAGATCCCTCCGCTCCGGGCCTTCGGCCCTCCGGTCGGGATGACAGCGGGGGCGTCAGCTGCCCCCTTCAAACCACTCGCCGCACAGCCAGCAGCGTCAGGTCGTCGCCCCGCGGGGCGCCGGCGAGGAAGTCTTGCATGTCCGCCCGGCAGGCGGCGAGCAGCTCGGTCAGGGGCAGGCTGCGCGTGCGGCGGAGGGCGGCTGCGGCCCTTCCGATGCCGTACTCCCCCTCGTCCGTTTCCGCTTCGGTCAAGCCGTCCGAGTAGAGCAGGAGCACGTCGCCGGGGGTGAGGTGGAGCTCGCGGCTGACGTACTCCGCCTCGCAGAAGAGCCCGAGCGGCAGCCCCGAGCCCTCCACGGGACGCACCCCACGACGGTCGGCCAGCAATGGCCGCGGGTGCCCAGCACTCGCCATCTCCACCCATCCGCCCCCGCGCAACCGCAGGGCCAGCAGGGTGGCGTAGGCACTGGGGAGGGTGACCTCGCAGAACAGGCCATTGGTCCGCGCGAGCAACACGTCGAGGGGCATCTCGGGCGTCAGCAAGGCGCGCAGGAGCGCATGCAGGTGGGCCTGGAGCAGCGACGCCGCCACGCCCTTGCCGGCGACGTCGCCCACCACCAGGTGCAGGGGCTCGCCCTCGCACCGGGGCGGCAGTAGGTCGTAGTGGTCTCCGGAGACCGCTCCGAGCGGCTCCCACAGCAGCGCCACCTCCCACTCGCCGTGCACCAGCTGGCGCGGTGGCAGCAGGGCGACCTGAACCCGCGCTGCGGCCTCGAGGTCTCGCTCCAAGGCCCGCTGTTGGGAGGGTGAGAGGCAATCGAGGCAGATGGTCATCAGCGGATCCGCGGCCAGCCGATGAGCCTCCACGGCTCCCGCGCAATGGACGCAGCGCCCATACGTGCCGTCGTCCAGGCGCTCGAGGGCGCTGTCCACCTGCTGGAGGAGCTCGACGAGCTGGCTCTCGCGCACGGTGACCGCCAACCGCGCCAGGCGGTCGCGGCGCTGGGCCAGCTCCTCGCGCAGGGCGACGGTCAAATCGGTCACGGTCGGTTCCGCTCGCCGCCTTGCGCCTTGCGCAGGAGCACGATCTGGCCGGCGTGGTAGGCGTTGTGCTGCAACACTCCGAGCAGCATGCCACGCACCGTGGGATCGCTCCCTGGCACCGGCTCGTCGAGCTGGCCGTCGGTGAGGTCCAGGACCCGCGCATGGAGGGTGCCGTGGGCCTCTTCCAGGGCGGAGACCGCCACCTGCCAGGCCGCGGGCGAGGTGTCCTCCACCGGCGGCCAGTCCTCGGTATCCGGCACGTCCTCGATCGCCTCGCCGTCGAGGCGTCGACGGGGCACGTGGTTCCAGACCGTCAGGTGGTGGACGATCTCCCAGATCGTCTTCCCGCCTGGGTAGAGTCGGACGGTGGCCGGAGCGGCACCGACACCGGCCAGGGCCTCGAGGACGGAGGGCCCGTGCCAGGCACCGCCGCGGAAGGCGCGTTCCAGCTGGTCGGCGAGGAGCTGGGATTGGCTCATGTTGGATCTCCCTGGGACGAGCCGGTTCGAGGTTTCTCCTTGAGGAGGAGAGCCTTCAATCCTCACACCCGGTAGCGATCATCAGGGCCCGGCAGACCGCGGCCATTCTCTCGGGCCGAACCGTGCCGACGAAGCGGTGGAGCTTCTGCTGATCCACCGTCTGGACCTGATCCAGGTTGACCACCGAGTCGTGCTTCAGACCTTCTTCTACGCCAACCCGAACCTCGCTGGGGGCTCCGTGGACAGTGGAAGTGATCGGTGCCACCAGCACGGTGCGGAGCAGACCGATCGCCTTCTGGCGCGACAGCACCAAGACCGGCCGGCGCTTGTCGGGCGATCCGAAGGTGTACAGCCAGATCTCTCGACGGTTCACTCGGGGGGCCATACACCCTCGCTCTCCCAGCCCTCGAAGCCCTCCTCGAGCGGATTCTCGACACCCGCGTAGGCGCGCTCGTACTGCGCGTCAATCTCCTGCTGGCGTCGCCGGCGAAGAAAGTCGGTCGCGAGCTGTCGGAAGACCGCAGAGCGGCCCTTCTCGCGGACGTCGGTGGTCTCGTCCAGCTCGGCGAGGAGCTCCTCGTCGAACATGACCTGTATGGCTTTCATGTGGACAGAGTACGTGGATCCAGTTCGTGGGGCAAGAGCAAGAGGGGCGGCCACGGGGGGCCGCCCGTTGGTCTTGCTTCGCTGCGCCCCTACTTCTGCCAGGTCGGTACGCGGCCCGGCGTCCAGGGGGCCCCGGCGGCCTCGGCCTCGTTCTCGAGCTGGGTCAAGTCCACGGTGATCAACTGCCGCACCTCGGCCAGCACCGGCGTGAATTCGGCCGCGGCGAGGTCGTAGAGCTGGCGGTGGGTGTTGGTGGGCGCCGAGGTCGAGCTCCAGTGACCGTAGATGATCTGGCCGACGCGGTCGGCGATCGCCGGCGGTGTCGGCTCGTGGCGACGGGCGAGGCTGCGGTCCCCGAGCATCTTGGTCCGCAGATCGTAGAGCCGCTTCCCGAGCTCCCGGGCACGGTCCCCCAGGGCCGCGGGCGCCGCGGGAGTGTCCACCAACGCCTGCTTCAGGTGGTCCAGGCGCTTGTCCGCCTCGTCCATCGCCTCGAGAGTGCCCATCACCGCACGCTGCAGGCGTGCGGTCTGGCGCTGGAAGGCCAGCAGCACCGCGCGATCCGCCGCCGGCAGGCTGGCGTTGGCCAGCGGCACGGCCTCGAAGCTCTGCGGCGTGCCGATCGGCTCGAGCTTGCCTTCCACCCGCTTGGCGAGGGAGGCGGTGTAGCGCCCGGGAGCGGCGAGCGGCCCGGTGGGGGCCGAGGCGAACGGGTTGTCCGCCGGGAAGGGCTCGAGGCTGGTGGGATCCGCCGGTGGGTAGCGGAGGTCCCAGGTCACTCGCGTCACGCCCGCCTTGGCCGAGGCGTTGAAGCGGCGCACCACCTGCCCGTCCTCATCCATGATGGTCACCACCAGGGTCGGTGCCTCCTCGCGATCCTCAGCGCGTAGCTCGTCCCAGGTCGGGTAGGAGACCTTGCCGCCCGCCTCCTGGGTCTTCTTCTCCGCCTCCTGGCGCTTCTCCTTGCGGGTCTGGATCGACTCCTTCAAGTAGTAGGTCAGCGTGGCTCCCACCGGCGGGTTCGGCGCGGTGAAGTAGGAATGGCCCAGGAAGCCCGCCTTGGGCAGACCCAGGGGGGTCGACTCGTGGTACATCCAGGCATTCTTCGCCGGGAAGAGGATCACGTCCTGACCGAAGGCTGCCTCGTCGATCTGGCGCAGGGGGGAGTAGTCGTCGAGGATGAAGAACCCGCGGCCGAAGCTCGCGAGCACGAGGTCGTTCTCACGACGCTGGATCTCGATGTCGCGGATCGCGATGGTCGGCAGGCCGCCCTTCATCTGCAGCCACTTCTTGCCGCCGTCCACGGTGACGAAGAGGCCGAGCTCCGTGCCCACGAAGAGCAGGTCGCGGTCCACGTGATCCTCGCCCAGGGTCCAGAGGTTGCCGCGCTCGGGCAGGTCGCCGGTGATCGAGCTCCAGGTCCGGCCGCGGTCCGCGCTCTTCAGCACGTAGGGCTTGAAGTCGCCCATCTTGTGGTTGCCGAAGGTGGCGTAGACCGTGTCGGCGTCGTGCACCGAGGCCTCGAGGTCGGTGACGTAGGTGCGCTCCGGCACACCGGGAAAGGTCTCGATCTTGCGCCAGCTGGCGCCGCCGTCCTCGGAGACCTGCACCAGGCCGTCGTCCGTGCCCGCGTAGAGCAGCCCCTCCGCCTTCGGAGACTCGGAGAAGGACACGATGTTGCCGTAGAGCGAGGTCGAAGCGTTCTTGGCCACGGTATCCACGCTCCACACCTTGCCCATGACCTCGAGCTGGTTGCGGTCGATCTGGCGGGTCAGATCGCCGCTGATGGCGCGCCAGGTGTTGCCGCGGTCGTCGCTGCGGAAGAGCTTCTGGGCCCCGAAGTAGAGCCGGGTGTGGGAGTGGGGAGAGATCAGGAGCGGAGAATCCCAGTTCCAGCGCAGGCTCTCGCCCGGAGCGGTGGGTTGGGGTTGGATGTCGATCGCCTCACCGCTCTTCTTGTCGAAGCGCACCAGATTGCCGTGCTGGAGCTGGGCGTAGACGACGTTCGAGTCCGTGGGGTCGACCTGGGTCTCGAAGCCGTCGCCGCCGAGGGTGACGTACCAGTCGGAGTTGACGATGCCGGAGGCCGAGATGGTGCGCGAAGGGCCGCCGAGGGAGAAGTTGTCCTGCGTGCCGCCGTAGACGCCGTAGAAGGGCAGGGCGTTGTCCGTCGAGACCCGGTAGAACTGGGTGATGGGGAGGTTGGGCTTGAATTCCCAGGTCTTGGCCCGGTCCCAGGTCTCGTAGAGGCCGCCGTCGCAGCCGACCAGCAGGTGGTCGGAGTCCTCGGGGTCGATCCACACGGCGTGGTTGTCGACGTGCTTGAAGGTCTCACCGGCACGCCGGAAGCTCCGGCCGCCGTCGTCGGTCACCATCAGGAAGACGTCCACCGCATAGACGCGGTCGAGGACGTTCGGGTCCGGGAACAGCTCCTGGTAATACTGGCCGCTCGAGGTGTTGAGGTTGCCCTTCTGCTTCTCCCAGCTCTCGCCGCGATTGGCCGAGCGGAAGAAGCCGCCGGCGTCGCCCAGGGCCTCGACGGTGGCATAGATCAGGTCCGGGTTGATCGGCGAGATGGCGATGCCGATGCGACCCATGTCGACGGTGGGCAGCCCGGCCTTGAGCTTGCGCCAGGTGGCACCGCCGTCCGTGGACTTGTGGATGGCCGACTCCGGACCGCCGTTGATCAGGGTCCAGACGTGGCGACGACGCTGGTAGGCGACGGCGTAGACCGTGTCCGGATCACGGGGATCGAGGGCGAGGTCGCTGACGCCGGTGTTCTCGCTGATCTCCAGGACCTTCTTCCAGGTCTTGCCGCCGTCGGTGGTCTTGTACAAGCCACGGTCCCCACCGGGCCGCCACAGGGGTCCCTGGGCCGCCACCCAGACGACGTTCGAGTCCCGAGGGTCGATGACGATCTTGCCGATGTGCTCGGATTCCTTGAGACCGACGTTCTCCCAGCTGCGGCCGCCGTCCCCCGACCGGTAGACGCCGTCGCCGTAGCCGACGCTGCGCTGGCTGTTGTTCTCACCGGAGCCCACCCAGACCACCAGGGGGTTCTTGGGATCCACCACCACCGTGCCGGTCGAGTAGGAGCCCTGGTCGTCGAACACCGGCGTCCAGGTGGTGCCGGCGTTCGAGGTCTTCCAGACGCCGCCGGAGGCGACCGCGAGGTAGTACGTCTTGGGCTGGGTCGGGTCGACGGCGATGTCGACGATCCGCCCTGAGGTCACCGCCGGCCCGATGCCGCGGAAGGTGAGACCCGCCAGGTTGCCGCTGTTGAGCCGAGGCTTCTCCTCTTCCTTCTTGACTTCGGCCCCCTTGGCCGCGGCCTTGTCCCCCTTGGCAGCCAGAGCCGTCGGGCCGGTCGCCGCGAGCAGACAGAGCACGAGCAGGCTTACGATCCGCTTCTCCATCGATTCCTCCGGTTAAAGACAGGGCGGGCTCCGCCCCCCTGGGTTGATTCTTGCGCCCGCTATTGTACGGAGCCCAGGTCGAGAGGTTCCGTCCGGTTGTCACACCTCTGTCGGCACGCCGCACTCTAGGGGTAGAGGAGCGGTTACCGAAAATCGAAAACTATTTCCGGATCCGATAGCTGGCGAAAATGCTATTCGCCGGGGTCCGCTGAATGCAGTGCAGCACCTAGGAGGCAGGGATGACTCGTAAGCTCGCTCGTAAGGGAACTGGTGGTCTAATCCTGGCAGCGCTGTTGCTGTCCCCCATGGCGCCGGTTGGGAGCTCCGCGATCGCTTCCGCCGACTCCGGGG
>JBIOYC010000359.1:0-30490 GCA_044869955.1 Thermoanaerobaculia bacterium
GGACCTGGGGGGAGGGAACCAGGCCCCCCCGACCAGATCCTTCGCTGCGCTCAGGATGACAACGGGAGAGGGATCGGTCGTGCCCGATGCTCGTCCCTCCCTCGTCCCGAAGGGACGTGTCTACGTAGCGAGGCGTTTCAACGCCTCGCTGGGAGCGTGTCCACGCTCGGTTCTCCCTCGACCACGTGGGCTTTCAAGCTCGCCAGCTCCTCGGCCCGGGCCGGGCGCCAGAGCTGCTCCTTCTGGCGCCTCTCGATGGCTTCCGCGGAGTAGCGGATCGAGGTCACCAGCCGGCCCCGGCGGTTCCAGACGTGAGCGCGGCCCCGCTCGCCGAGGACCACCAGGGTGTCGCGGCGCACGTCCACGAAGGCTTCCTCGGCGCCCGCCCGGCCGAGGTCAGCCAGGGCCATGCGGGTAGGGCGATCGCCCTGCTCGTGGCGCTCGCGGGCGTGGAGGGTCTTGCGGCCCTCGGCGCGGCGGTCCTTCTCGAGGCGCGAGGCGAGGGCGATGAGCAGGCCTTCGACGCGCCGCTCCCGGGCCGGCTCGCCGCCCTGCTTGCTGCGGCCGATCGTCGCCAGGGTCGCCTGGGCCCAGTTCACGTGGGGGGCCCAGGGCACCCGGCCGAGTCGGTGGCAGAAGCGCTCGAGGCTTTCGCCCCCGGGCCCCACGCCCACCAACTGGAGGGCGTAGCGGCGCGGGCCGGTGGCGAAGCGGGTGGAGACCACCTGGAAGGTCACGGCCACCTGGGCCGGGTGGCCCTCGGCGGTGGTGCCGGGCCACCAGCCCGCCGCCACCTGGCCGTGCAGGCGGGCGCCGTGCTCGCGGTCGCGAAACGCCGGCAGCAGCGAGCGGCTGAGCAGCTCTCCCGCCGCGAGGTGGGCGACGAAACGGGGTGGCTCTTGGTAGAGGCTGTCGAGGCGGGGGTCTTGCTGCTCGAGCAACCACTGGGCAAGGTCGAGGAAGCGGGGCACGCCGGAGGGGCCGTAGCCGGTGAAGACCTCCCGGCTAGCGGCGGGGGCGGAGTGCTCGCAGTCGCTGGTGCCGCAGCGCAGGCAGAACACCCGCCCTGGGCGGAAGCGGGCCTCGAGGGTGACCAGGCGCTGCACCTCGATGGTCAGCCCCTCGGCTGCCGCGCTGGCGGCGCGAGCCAGATCACCGTTCTTGGGCAGGAGGGGGAGGCGGATGGTCAGGTCGATGGCGCCCCGGCCGGTCAGCAGATGCCCGCCGGGATGGGCCGCGAGCCGCTTGCGCAGGGCCTCGGCCAGGAGCTCGACGGCACGCGCGACGGCTTCGTCCTGAGACGGTGCGGGTTGGCTCACGGCGCGCCTCCAGCCGTCAGTCTAGCAGCGGGGCCGGCGGGAATTTGGTCCTCGTTGAAGTGGTTTCGAAGGATCCGAACGATCTACCAGGAGACACCCCATGTCGATCCGTGCGATCAAGAGACTCTCCCGGGCCACCCCCACGATCGAAGGCGCCGGGGTCCACCTGCGCCGGGCCTTCGGCTTCGGCCAGACCGAGGATTTCGACCCCTTCCTGCTGCTCGACGACTTCCGCAACGACCGGCCGGAGGACTACCGGGCCGGCTTCCCCTGGCATCCCCATCGCGGCATCGAGACCATCACCTACGTGCTCTCGGGCAGCGTCGAGCACGGTGACAGCCTGGGCAATCAGGGGGTGCTCGGCGCCGGCGACGTGCAGTGGATGACCGCCGGCCGCGGCATCCTGCACCAGGAGATGCCCCAGGGCGACGAGCAGGGTCGTATGCACGGCTTCCAGCTTTGGGCCAACCTGCCCGCCTCGCTCAAGCTGACCGAGCCGCGCTACCAGGACGTCAAGGCCGCGGAGATCCCCGAGGTGGTGGACGACGACGGCACCCGGGCGCGGGTGATCTGCGGCTCGTTCTGGGGCCAGACCGGGCCGGTCGAGGGCGTCGCCGCCGACCCCCGCTACCTCGATCTCTGGGTACCCCCGGGCCGCCGCAAGAGTCTTCCGGTCGAGACCACCCGCCACGCCTTCGCCTACGTTTTCGCCGGCTCGGGCCGCTTCGCCAACGCCTCCGAGCCGCGCGGTGTGCTCACCGAGCGCACCGACGGCTCGGACGCGACCGACTGGGAGCCCGCCGGCAACCGCTCGCTGGTGGTCTTCGACCGAGGGGACGAGGTGGTGGTCGAGGCGGGGGAGGAGGGCCTGCGCTTCCTGCTGGTCTCGGGCCAGCCCCTCGGCGAGCCCGTGGCCTGGCACGGCCCGATCGTGATGAACACCCAGGCGGAGATCCACACCGCGCTGACGCAGCTGCGCGATGGGACGTTCCTCGATCAGCCCTGAAGCTTCTGGCGGAGCAGGATCCTCAGGGCCTCGGTCTGGGTGGGATCGAGGGCTCGCTTGGGGATCAGGAGAACGGAGCTCGGGGCCTGAGCCAGGGCGAAGCAGGCTCTGAGCTCCCGCCAGCTCGTGAAGTACGCCCAGACCCCTCGGCCTGCGAAGTGAGTCCGGGCGACGGTGAAGCCAGTCTCGGAAAGGGTCACGGTGGTGGGCTCGAGAAGCAGCGGTGGGACCAGCCGGCCGTAAAGACGGCGGATCACCGGGATGACGACCGGCAGGGCGATCAGCCAGGCGAGGAGGCAGTTCCGGGCCGGAGCGACCAGCTGCTCCGGCCGGGACAGGTCGAGCGCCGCGAGGCCCAAGGGCAGACAGAGCAGCAGGCCGATCAGGAACCAGAGACGCACGACCCGCTTCAGCCGCACGGAGCCGAAGTATTCCGCCAAGGCCGTGCGAGCTTCGTCGGGAGTCAGCGTGAAGTCGACGCGAAGCTCGTCGCTGGATTCGGTAGCAGCCGGCATGGAACGGAGAGCGCGGCCTTAGGCCAGCTTCGCCTCCAGCGTGATCTCGACCGCCGCCAGGGCCTTGGAGACCGGGCAGCCGGCCTTGGCGCCGTCGGCGATCTCCTGGAACTGATCGGCCTCGATCCCCGGCACCGAGGCTTCGGTCACCAGGTCGATGCGGTCGATGCGGATGCCGGCCTCGTCCTTGCGCAGGTTGACGCGGGCCTCGGTGCTGACCCGCTGGGGCGCGAAGCCGGCGCGACCCAGGGCTGCCGAGAGCGCCATCGAGAAGCAGCCGGCGTGAGCCGCCGCGATCAGCTCTTCGGGGTTGGTGCCGGTACCTTCCTCGAACCGCGAGGAGAAGGAGTACTGGCCTTCGAAAGCGCCGCTGCCGAGCGCCATGGTGCCGCTGCCATCCGAGATGCCGCCGGTCCAGACGGCGTGAGCCTTACGAAGGGGCATGTCAGGACCTCCTTGTCAACGGTTGTGGATCGGGTGCGAGAGGCTGAGCTGGCTTCCGTCCAGGTGAGGCGGGAAGCCTATCACCGGCCGTTTCGGGTCCCTGTTACACTTCCGCGGTTCAATGGGAGGAGAGCTTCGCATGCGTGACATCGGTTACGACCAGCCCTTGTTCGTCCAGCCGTTCGACCACCGCGGCAGCTTCACCAAGGGCTTCTTCGGCATCCAGGGGGAGCCGCAGATCACCCCCACGAAAGAGGAGTTCGTCCAGGTCGCCCGCGCCAAAACCCTGGTCTATCAGGGCCTGCTGCGAGCCATCGAGCTGGGCGTGGCCCGCGAGAGCGTGGGCATCCTGGTCGACAGCCAGTTCGGCAGCCAGGTCATCGCCGACGCCAAGGCCCAGGGGATCCCGGTCTCGGTGTGCGTGGAGAAGACCGGCAAGAAGGTCTTCGATTTCGAGTACGGCTCGCGCTGGCTGGACCACATCCGCTTCGTCCAGCCCAACATCGTCAAGGTCCTGGTGCGCTACCACCCGGCCGACGACGTGGCCATGAACGTCGAGCAGGCCACCCGCCTGAAGCTCCTGTCCGATTTCATCCACTCCACTGACGACCACTACTTCATGTTCGAGCTGCTGGTGCCGGCCACGACTCCGGCGGAGAAGGCCGCCGGGGACGCTTACGACACCGAGCTGCGGACCCAGGCGATGGTGGCCGCCATCGCCTCGCTGCAAGCTTTCGGCGTCGAGCCAGACATCTGGAAGATCGAGGGCCTGGACCGCCGCGAGGACGCGGAGCTGGTGGCCGCCCAGGCTCGCTCGGGGCGCTCCAGCTGGGGGGCCTCCCGCGAGCGCGTGGGCTCGATCCTGCTCGGCCGCGGCTCGGACAAGGAGCAGGTCTACAAGTGGTTGGAGGTGGCGGCGCCGGTGCCGGGTTTCATTGGTTTCGCGGTCGGCCGCACCAACTTCAGCGCACCGCTCAAGAGCTTCATCGCCGACCCCAGCCGCGAGGCCGAGGCCGTCGAGGCCATCGGCCGGAACTACAAGGGCTGCGTCGACACCTGGAACGGGGCCCGGGGGTTGTAGGGGCGCAGCATGCTGCGCCCTCGGGGCCGGGGAGGGCGCAGGCTACGCTTCCAGGATCAACGGCGCCAGCTTCTCGGGCTTCTTGTCGAGGGCCCGCGCCAGCTTCTCGGCGAGCTGCCTCTGCAGGGCCCGCGGGTCGCCGCCGGGGGCCTTGGCGACCGTCACCCACCCCCCCGCCGTCATGCCGTGGCCGCCGCCCTTGCCGCGGCGGGCCACCAGGCGGCGCATGATCGCCCCGGCGTTGGCCCGCGGGTTGGTGGTGCGGATCGAGAGGTAGACCCGGTCCCCGTAGACCCCGGTGGCGAGGGACCAGGTCTTGCCCTCCATGCGCAGCAGCAGGTCGGCGATCTCCGGCACGATGTCCGGCTGCTCGACCTCGCCCAGGTGGCTGACCACCAGGGTGTCCACGCTCTCTAGGTTCTCCAGCGCCTGATGCAGGTTCTTGAAGTAGGCCAGGCTCTGGCTGGCGTTCTGGATCCGCGACAGCAACCGCTTTCGGGCCCGCGGGAAGAGGCCGTCATAGACGGTCTTGTCCGGGCCGGCGAACTCGCGACCGAACTCGCGGGTCTCGGTGCGGATGGCGTAGACCAGGCCGGTGGCGAGGGAGTGGGGGATCTCGACCCCGCTCGCCTCGAGGTACTCGGCCAGGATCGTGGCGGTGGCACCGTACTCGGGGCGGACGTCGAAGAAAGGGCAGGCCTGGGTGGCTTTGCGCAGAGGGTGGTGGTCGATCACCACGTCGGCGGTCACGCTGGCGGGCAGCTGATGGTTGCCGGCGTCGGGCTGGGCGTCGACCAGGGCGAAGCGCTGGAAGCGGCCGAAGTCGAGGCTTCGCAGATGGCGTGGCTCGAGGGCCAGGGCACGCACCATCTCGCGGTTCTCCGCTCGACCGATCAGACCGCCGTAGGCCATCGTCGCGTCGCGGTGAAAGCGGCGGGAGAGGATGCGCGCCAGGATCGCCGCCGCCACCAGGGCGTCGGGGTCCGGGTTGTCGTGCGTGAGCACCAGCCAGCGGTCACGGTGGGGTGTGGCCTCGACGTAGGTCGCGAGCTCCGGGAAGCGCTGGCGGGTGCGCTCGGTGATCATGAAAAAGGGAGGTGGCTCAGCGCGGTGGCGGCTCGGCCTCGACGGCGCCTTCGACGCCTCCCTCGACTCCACCCTCCACCCCACCTTCGATCGCGGCGCCGAGACCGGCGGAATCCAGGGCCTGCTGGCGCTCCATGATCTGCTGCTGGAGCTCCATCTGGTGCTTCTCGGCCGCCGCCTGGCCCAGCTCGAGGCCCTTCTGGGTCAGCTCGGGCATCTTCTTGGCCATCTTCTGGCCGATCGGCGTCTTGTAGAAGGCGATCACCTCGCGCAGCTCGGCTTCGGTGAAGTTCTCCATCCACAGTTGCTTGATCTGATCGTCGACCTTCTCGTCGGTCAAGGTCTTGGTCAGCCAGGCGCGCAGGATGTCCTGAAAGGGGGCGATCTCGGGGTTGGACTGCACCTGGGCGTCGACCGTCATCAAGGCCATCTTCAGCGTGTCGATCTCGAGCAGGGTGAAGAGCTCCTGGGCGGCCGCCGTGTGCGTGGCGGCGGCAGGGGCAGCTGCGGGAGGCTCGGCCGCCGAGACGGAGAGGGCGCAGGCAGCTGCCAGGGCGAGGGCGGTGAGGCGGACGAGCTTCATGAGGTCTCCTTGAGGGGCTGGGTTCGGGCGCCGTCGGTCGTCACGGGGCGCGCCATTGTACTCCCGGACCCCTCACCCCTCTGGGAACACCTTGCCGGGGTTGAGGATGCCCAGCGGGTCGAAGGTGGCCTTCAGCTGGCGCATCAGGGCCAGGGTGGCGGGGTCGAGGGCCAACGGCAGGTGGTGGCGCTGGGTCCAGCCCACGCCGTGCTCGCCGGTGATCGTGCCGCCGAGGGCGACCACCGCGCGCAGCAGCTCGACCTCCGCGGCGTCGCGGCGGGCCTGCCACTCGGCCGGCTCGCAGGAGCCGCGCAGCAGGTTGACGTGCAGGTTGCCGTCTCCGGCGTGGCCGTAGCAGATCGCCTCGAGGCCGTGGCGGGCGGCGGCGGCCCGGGCCGCACGCACTAGCGGGGCGAGGTTCGAGCGCGGCACCACGGCGTCGACCTCCTTGTAGACCGAGCGGTGCTTGACCGCCTCGCCCACCTTGCGACGCAGGGCCCAGAGCCGCCGTTCCTGGGCGGCGTCGAGGGCGACCATGGGCTCCTCACCGCCCAACCCGGAGGTCACCGCGCCCAGGCGCTCGGCGCGGGCCAGCAGCTCGTCCTCGCCTTCGCCGTGGAGCTCGAAGAGCAGAAAGGCCGCCCGGCCCACCAGCGCCGCCGGGAGGGGCTCGACGGCGCCGACGGCCGCCAGGGCCCCTTCCTCGACCAGCTCGCAGGCCGCGGGATCGAGGCCGGCGGCGAGCACTCCGGAGACCGCGGCGGCGGCCTGCTCCAGCTCCGGGAAGGGCACCAGCAGGGTCAGGGTGGCCTTGGGGCGGGCGGTCAGGCGCAGGGTGGCGGCGGTGAGCACCGCGAGCGTGCCCTCCGAGCCCACCAGCAGCTGGGTCAGGCCGTAGCCTGCGGCGTTCTTGCGAGTGCGGCCTCCGGCCTGGATCACGGTGCCGTTCGCCAGCACGGCTTCCAGCCCGAGCACCCAGGCCCGGGTGGTGCCGTACTTCAGAGAGCGGGGGCCGGCCGAGTCCTCGGCGAGGTTGCCGGCGAGCAGGCAGCTGTCCCGGCTGGCCGGGTCGGGTGGGTAGAAGAGCCCCTGCTCCTCCACCCGGCGCTGCAGCTCGCCGGTGACCACCCCGGTCTCGGCCACGGCGAGCCCGTCGGCGATCGAGATCTCGCGAATGCGGCTCAACCGCTCGACCGAGAGCAGGATGCCCCCGAGCACCGGCAGGGCGCCGCCGGAGAGCCCGGTGCCGGCGCCGCGAGGAGTGACCGGCAGGCGCCGCTCGCTGGCCAGGCGCAACACCGCGGCGACCTCCTCGGTCGAGGCCGGCAGCGCCACCACCTCGGGAGGGAAGAAGAAGTCCTCGGTCTCGTCCCGTCCGTAGCGCTCGCGGCTGGCCTCGTCGGTGCGCACGGCCTCGCGGCCGAGCAAGGTTTCGAGGCGCGCCAGGTCGCCATCGGAGAGGCGGGAGAAGGGGGAGCGGCTCACGGGGCGGATGCTACACTTCGCCGCGCCCGGCCGGTCGGGCGCCGCCGTTCGAGGTCCCGTCCTTGATCCACGAGCTCTTCCACATCGGTCCCTTCGCCGTCAGTCCCTTCGGCGTGATGCTGATGGCCGCCTTCCTGGCCGCCTTCTTCGAGCTGCGCCGGGGCCTGCGGCTGCGCGGCACCGGCACCGAGGAGGACGCCAGCGCCCTGCTCTTCGCGGCCGGCTTCGGCGGCATCGTCGGCGGCAAGATCTACTACGCCCTCCTCTACCACGACCTGCAGGCCCTCTTCTCCCGCTCCGGTATCGTCTGGTACGGCGGCTTCCTGCTCGCCGCGGTCCTGGTCATCTGGACCATGCGGCGCCGCCGCTTGAACGTGCCCGGCACCCTCGACGCCGCCTCCCTCGGACTCGCGCTCGGCTACGGGGTCGGCCGCATCGGCTGTTTCCTGGTGGGCGACGACTACGGTCGGCCCACGGACCTGCCCTGGGGCGTCGAGTTTCCCGTCGGGCTGCCCCCCACCACGGCCGAGGAGCTGCGCCGCATGGGTGCCGACGTGCCGGCAGACCTCGCCCCCGACGCCCTGCTCGCCGTCCACCCCACCCAGCTCTACGAAACCGGCCTCGCCTTGGTGATCTGGGCCATCGGCCGTCGCTATTTCGCCCGCAGCCAGCGCCCGGGAGACACCGCCCTGCTGATCAACGGCTTGCTCGCTCTCGAGCGCTTCGGCATCGAGCTGCTGCGGCTCAAGGACGATCGCTTCCTGGGGCCGTTCACCCTCGCCCAGGCGATCGCCCTGGCGGTGCTCGCCCTGTGCGTGGCCCTCTGGTTGCGCCGGCGCTCGAGCCGGTCGTGACCGCCACGACATGAGCGTTCTACCCTGGCCACGCCTGCTGACCATCGCCGGCTCCGACTCGGGAGGTGGGGCGGGCATCCAGGCGGACCTCAAGACCTTCGCCGCCCACCGCGGCTTCGGCATGAGCGTGGTCACCGCCATCACCGCCCAGAACACCTGCCGGGTCACGGCCGTGCACGAGGTGCCGCCGGAGGTGGTGGCGGCGCAGCTCGACGCCGTCTTCGAGGACCTCGGAGTCGACGCCGTGAAGATCGGCATGCTGGGCAACGCGGCGGTGATCGAGGTCGTGGCGGAGCGCCTGGCAGCCTGGCGGCTGGCCGGCCAGGCTCCGCCGGTGGTGCTCGACCCGGTGATGGTGGCCAAGAGCGGCGACTCCCTCCTGCGCGACGAGGCCGTCGAGGCCCTCGCCGGCCGGCTGCTGCCTCTGGCTACCCTGGTGACTCCCAACCTGCCGGAGGCCGCCCGGCTCAGCGGGCTGCCGGTGGCCACGCTCGAGGAGCGCCGCGAGGTGGCGCGCGCCCTCGCCGCTCGCGGGCCGGCGGTGCTGGTCAAGGGAGGTCATGGCGAAGGGGAGCAGATCGTCGACCTGCTGCTCGCGGATGGCTCGTTCACCGAGCTGCGGGCGCCCCGGCTGTCGACGAGCTCGACCCACGGCACGGGCTGCACCCTTTCCTCGGCGATCGCCGCCCGCCTGGGCCGGGGCGATTCCCTGCCGGTCGCTGTCGGGGGTGCCATCGCCTACCTGCGCCGGGCCATGACGGCCGCCTCCCCCCTCGGCCGATGCCACGGCCCCGTGCGCCACGAGGTGCCAGCCGATGCCTGAGGCGGGGATGGACCACGCCGTGGACCTGCTGGTGGTCGGCGCCGGGCCGACCGGCATCTCGGTGGGAGCCGAGGCCAAGCAGGCCGGCCTGGACGTGCTCCTGGTGGAGCGGGGCTCGATCGCCGACGCCATCCGCCGCTACCCCGCGGAGCTGGTCTACTTCAGCACCAAGGAGCGGCTCGAGATCGCCGGCGTGCCTTTCGCCATCCCGGAGGTCAAGCCCAACCGGCGCCAGACCCTGGTCTACTACCGCGAGGTGGCGCGAGCCCACGACCTGCCGCTGGCTCTCTTCGAGGAGGTCACGGCGATCTGCCCCGAGGCCGGGCTGTTCCGGGTCGAGAGCCGCGACGCGGGCGGCGCGAGGTTGCGTTGGGCACGTGCCGTGGTCCTGGCGGTCGGCTTTTTCGACACGCCTCGCCGGCTCGAGGTCCCGGGCGAGGAGCTGCCCTGGGTGCACCACCGCTACGTCGAGCCCTTCGAGCACTGGCGCCAGGACGTCGTGGTGGTCGGCGGCGGCAGCTCGGCGACCGAGGCAGCCCTCGACCTCTTCCGCAATGGCGCCCGGGTGACCCTGGTGGTGCGCGGCGATGGGCTGAAGGCCACGATCAAGTACTGGCTCAAGCCCGACGTCGAGAACCGCATCGAGGCTGGCGAGGTGCGCGCCTGCTTCCAGACCCGGGTGACGGCCTTCCACGAGGATCCCGGCGGTGCCCGGAGGGTGGAGGTGGAGGGACCGGCCGGCCGGGGGCTCCTGCCGGCGCAGGCGGTCTACGTGCTGACCGGCTACCTGCCCGATCCGCGCCTGCTCGAGGTGGCCGGAGCCAGCCTCGACCCCGTGACCTGGGAGCCCCGCTGCGATCCGGATACCTGCGAGACCGACCTGCCGGGACTCTACGTCGCGGGCACTCTCCAGGCCGGCCGGGCGATCGGCCGGCTGTTCATCGAGAATACCCGCGAGCACGCCGCGAAGGTGGTGAAGCACCTGCGGGCGAGGCTCGGCCGCTGAGGGGATGGACGGTGCGCCCGTCCTCGACCGGGGACGGTTTTCCAACCCCGCTCGCGCCACGGGCTCGGCACCATTGTTGCTCTGTGCGCACTACCGGAACGATTGAGCTCTCAGCCAGGAGGTCCCCGCATGCTCCGCCTCACGCCATCCTGCCGCCGTCTGCTTTCCTCGACGGTCGCCGCTCTCCTGCTCGCACCGACCTTGGGACCGATCGCCCATGCCCAGCAAGAAGGCTCGACGGGCGTCTTCGGCGAGGTCATCGACGTCCGGGTGGTCAACCTGGAGGTCGTGGTCACCGATCGCAAGGGCAATCGGGTCACCGGCCTCGCTCCTGGCGACTTCGTGCTCAAGGTCGATGGCAAGGAAGTCCCGATCGACTACTTCAGCGAGGTCCAAGGTGGCATCTCCGTGGCTCCGACCGGCAGCCAGTCCGTGCAGGGGCTGCCGACCCTCACCCCCGGCGCGCCGGTAGGCACCAGCTACCTGGTCTTCGTCGACGATTTCTTCGCCGTCGAGCGTGACCGCAACCGCGTGATCGACTCCCTCGAGCAGCAGCTGCCCCTGCTCACCCCCGAAGACCGCATGGCGATCGTCGCCTTCGATGGCAAGAAGCTCGCCATGCTGACCAGCTGGAGCCAGTCCAGCCGCGAGCTGGGGCGTGCCCTGCGCGAGGCCAGGGTGCGGCCGGCCTACGGCCTGCAGCGGCTCTCCGAGGCGAAGCAGCTCAGCAGCAGCCGCACGGTGCTCCGTCAGGCCGGCTTCGACCCCAATCCCTACTCCTTCCCCGGCGGCGACATCACCACCCGGCTCTCGGTCGAGGAGAAGGAGTTCGCGGAGCGGCGCTCGACCCAGGTGCAGCGGGTGATCAGCGCCGCCTCGGCGACCCTGCGCAGCTTCGCCATGCCGCCCGGGCGCAAGGTGATGATGCTGCTCTCCGGGGGCTGGCCCTTCGATCCGGCCCAGGCCGCGGCCGAGGACGCCTCCCGGCCGGTGCTCGACGAGGGATTCCCCCGCTCCACGGCTCTCTATCGGCCCTTGATCGACACCGCCAACCTGCTCGGCTACACCCTCTACCCGGTGGACGTCCCGGGTCTCATCGGCAACGGGCCGGACGCTTCCGTGGAAGGGGTCCCGGCCCCGCAGTCCGGCCTCGAGTCGCCCGAGCTGGAGGCCGAGACCTCGCTCACCCACATCGCCTCGCGCACCGGCGGCAAGGCCTTGCTCAACGCCCTGCGGGTCCAGGCCCTGGGCCAGGCGGCGACCGACACCCGCTCCTACTACTGGCTCGGTTTCACCCCCCAGAGGCAGCGCGACGACAAGCCACACAAGATCGCCGTAGACGTCAGGCGCGACGGCCTGCGCGTGCGCTCGCGGCGCGGCTTCCTCGATTCCTCCCGCCGCACCGAGGTCTCGGCCATGGTGGAGAGCGCGCTGCTCTTTGGCAGCGCTCCCGCCTCGGCGGCCCTGCCGGTCCGCCTGGGCGAGGGCAAGAAGGGGGGCCGGAGCCTGCTCGACGTGCCGATCGAGATCGCCATCCCGATCGACCAGATCACCGTGGTGCCGGTGGGGGATCGCTACGTTTCCGAGCTCGAGCTGCGGGTGGCGGTGATCGACGAGGACGGCTGGACCTCGGAGATCCCGGTGCTCCCCCTGAAGCTCGAGGCGCCGCAGCAGCCGGTGCCGGGTGGCCACGTGCGCTACGCCACCACCATCAAGCTGCGCAAGAAGAAGTGCGACCTGGTCGTCGCCGTCTACGACGTGCCCTCCGGGCGGCTGGTCGCCAGTCGCGTCCAATTCCAGCCACCGAGCCACTGAGCCTCTATAATCCGGCCGACCCTATGAAGACCATCGCCCTCCTCCTGTTCCTCGCGCTCCTCGGCCTGCCCGTCCAGGCCGCCGACACCAAGAAGGTCGAGGAGCCGCCGGCTCCCGAGCCGACCGACCTGATCGAGACCATGACGGTCTCGGTGGTCAACGTCGAGGCCTACGTCACCGACAAGAAAGGCAATCGCATCAAGGGCCTGAAGCGGGATGACTTCGAGATCCTCGAGAACGGCCGACCGGTGGCCATCACCAACTTCTCGGTGATGGAAGGCGGCAAGCTGATCCGCCCTCCGGGCAGCGAGGAGGAAGCGCCTGCCGAAACCGCGCCGGCCGTGCCTGGCCAGCCCCCTCCGCCCCCTCCGGTGCCCGAGGACCAGCGGCTGCACCTGGTGGTCTACATCGACAACTACAACATCCAGCCCTTCAACCGGAACCGGGTGCTGCGCGAGCTGCGCGACTTCCTGCGCAACCGTCTCGACGAGCAGGACCGGGTGATGCTGGTGACCTACGACCGCGAGCTGCACGTGCAGCGGGGCTGGACCACCGATCCCCGGGCGGTCGCCGCCCAGCTGGTCGAGCTGGAGACCATGACCGGTTCCGCCGTGCATCGCGAGTCGGATCGCCGGGATGCGTTGCAGCGCATCGAGGAGTCGCTCAGCGTCGAGGACGCGGTCTCCATCGTGCGCACCTACGCGGGCTCGATCTACAACGATTTGAACTTCTCGATCGACGCCCTGCGCGACGTGGTCAACGGTCTGGCCGGGATGCCCGGCCGCAAGGCGGTGCTCTACGTCTCGGAGGGCATCCCGCAGATCGCCGGCCAGGACCTGTTCTACGCCATCCAGGAGAAGTACCGCGAGCAGACCAGCATCACCAGCTCCTTCGAGTTCGACAGCTCGCGCCGCTTTTCGGAGCTGACCGCCGCCGCCAACGCCAACCGTGTCACCTTCTACACCATCGACGCCGGCGGCCTGCGCACCTACGGCTACGGCGACGCCTCCAAGCAGACGGCAGGGCAGATCGGCTTCCTCGAGCAGGCCTACGTCACCAACCTCCAGGCTCCCCTGCTGCAGATCGCCGAGGGGACGGGCGGCAAGGCGATCATCAACGCCAACCGAGTGACCAAGGACCTGGACAAGATCGCCGAGGACTTCGACACCTTCTACTCGCTGGGTTATACGCCTGGACACTTCGGGGACGGCCGCTACTACAAAATCGAGGTCAAGCTGAAGGGGCGCAAGGAGCTGGTCGTACGCCACCGCGAGGGCTACCGCGACAAGCCGGCCGTGCAGCGCATGAACGACGGCACCATGGCCGCCCTGACGCACCGTTTCGAGTCCAATCCGCTCGGGCTGCGTCTCGACTTCGACCCCGGCCAGCCCAATAAGGACAACCTCTTCGTGGTGCCGGTGAAGGTCAGCATCCCCCTCTCCAAGGTGGTGATGGTCCCGGGCGATCCCAGCCACCGGATCCGGCTGAAGGTCTACGTGGTGGCCATGGACAACGAGGGCGGGATGTCCGAGATCCAAGAGGTCCCGGTGTTGATCGACATCCCGGCAGCCGAGGCCGAGCGGGCGAAGACCCAGTGGTACCTCTACAGCGTGCAGCTACTGATGCGCGCCGGCCCGCACCGGGTGGCCGTCGGCCTGCGCGACGAGGTGTCCGGAGACAGCTCGTTCATCACGGGACAGGTGTTGGTCGGACGACGATGAAAGGCGACGGCAAGGGCATCTTCGTGCTCAGTCGCGAGCTCGCAGCCGACCTGCTGGAGCTCGCGGACGCCGAGATCGAGGCTGCCCGGGAAGAGGTGCGCGCCACCTGGCGCCGCTCCTGGCTGGTGCCGGTGATGGCGCTCGTGGCCCTGTTCTTCCTCTTCTGGACGATCGCCCTCTTCGCCTACTTCCTGGTCACCCTCTTCGCCCTCAAGCTGCCCACCTGGGGGGCGGCCCTGGCGGTCTTCGGTCTCTTCCTGGTGCTGGCGTCGGTCTGCGGCGGCATCGCGGCGGCCAAGGCGAAGAAGCTCGAGAACCCGTACGACATCTTCGTGCGCCGGCTGCGCGCTCACCTCGATTGGTGGCGGACCGAGATCAGCCTGCGCGCCTCGGGCCCCGCGGCTCCGGGCTCCGATGCGGCGAGGCCGGAGCGGCCCAGGGAGCCGGCGCCGTGAGCCGCCTCGAAGAGAGCCGGGAGAAGGTGCGCACTCGGCTGCGCGAGATCGGTGACGAGGCGGACCGACAGACGGCGCGGGCCCTGGCCGTGAAGGACGCCGCCCTGGCGATCCTGGGCACCCTCGGCGCGTTGATCGCCCTGCGGGGGCTCTCCCGGGCGCTCTCACGCCGCAAGGAAGACCGAGGGGAGCGTCCGAAGAAGGACCGGAGCCCTAGCCGGCGATCGAGCGTTTGAAGACGAACGCGACGTTGTCGGTGGCGCCGGTCTTGAAGTTGACCGAGGTGAGCCCCACCAACTCCCAGCCTTCCTGCCCCAGCTCGTTGAGCGTCTGCGTGGTGGTGCGGTCCGAAGCTTGGGCCGGAGGCGGCCACACGGCCGAGCGGGCCGCCGGGTCCAGCCGGTAGTTCTCGCTGCGGACGTTGATGATCTTGTACTCCCACTTGGTCATCGCGTCTCTCCTCCCACGCCAGCGCGCCGGCAGCGCCGCCGTCGCGCTCCAGGGGAGCTATTGTAGCCGCCAGCCGCGAGGTCTGCCCGCGTGGACGGTCGCGCGGGTCGCTGCTATCGCGTCCGAAACTGCCGAGGCTCGATGCAGTGTCGCTACGCCGGCTCGGGGCCGTGTTCCTGCTGGCCGAGGCCGGGGCCAAAACGGGCCTTGCGCCGTGGCGGTTCCGACTTTAGGATGTACATCGAAATGTCCATCGGGGAGGCGCCATGACGAAACAATGCTCCATCGCCGAGGCCCGTAACCAGTTGCCTTCCCTGGTCCATGAGGTGGAGCAGGGGGGCTCCGTGGAGCTGACCCGCCGCGGGCGGCCCGTCGCGGTGCTCCTCTCGACCCAGGAGTACGAACGCCTCCGCATGCCGCGGCTGAGCCTCGCGGAGGCCATTCGCGCCTTCCGTGAGCAGCCGGACTTCCTGCCTCTCGATGCCGACGAGGTTTTTGCCGACGTCCGTGACCGCTCGCCGGGCCGGGACGTCGAGCTGTGAGTCTCCGCTATCTGCTCGACACCAATGTGCTCTCCGAAGGTTCGAAGGCGGCGCCCAACCTCCAGCTCACGGACCAGATCGAGACGCGCCGGGGCGAGATCGCGACGGCTTCGCCGGTGTGGCACGAGCTCTGGTTCGGTTGCAGGCGTCTTCCCGAGTCGGCCCGGAGGAGGAGCCTCGAGCGCTATCTGCGATTCCTCGCGAGCTCAGACCTCGCGATCCTGGCCTACGACCCGCCGGCAGCGGAGTGGCATGCCCGGGAGCGCGCTCGGCTGAGCGCAGCGGGCAAGACCCCGAGCTTCGTGGACGGGCAGATCGCCGCCGTCGCTGCGGTGAACGGCCTGACCCTCGTGACCGCCAACATCGCTCACTTCCGCGACTTCGAGGGGCTCGAGGTCGAAGACTGGTCGAGGCCCTGAGGTGTTCGGCCCGGGAGCAGCGGGTGCCCCCGGCGCCCTTGGCGCGGATCGTCCCGACCGGCCGGCACCTTCCCTCATAATGTCCGGGTGGCAAAGCCAAAGGTCTACGTCGAGACGACGGTGATCAGCTATCTGACGGCGCGACCGAGTCGCGATGTCGTGGTCGCGGGGCATCAGAAGACGACCCGAGAGTGGTGGCGCACGTGTCGCCAGCGGTTCGAGTTGGTGGCTTCGGAGCAGTGCCAACCAAGGCAGCCGAGGATGCCCTGCACATCAGTGTTGCCGTGACCAACGGCGTTCCATTCCTGGTCACTTGGGACTGCCGACACCTCGCCAACGCGGTGCGTCGGACGAGAATCGAAGGTGTCTGTCGGGCTGCGGGCTACGAGCCGGTCTTACTCTGCACCCCCGAAGAGCTGATGGAGGATTGAAGTGATGCAGGACGACCCGATTGTGGAAGAGGTCCGGAAGGTCCGGGACGCTCACGCTGCTCGCTTCGAATACGACTTGCAGCGGATCTTCGAGGACATCAAGCGGCAGGAAAGAGAAAGCGGGCGGCAGTACGTCTCCTTCCCGGCGAGGCGGATTGCTGGTCGCTCGGAACTACCCCCCAGGGGTGAGGCCGCCTGATGTCTGGGCAGAGCCCGGCCATTTACGCTCCCGAGGCCCGACTCGGCACCTTCTCCCGCCGTCATTCCCGCGCAGGCGGGAGTCCATCTCCTCTTACCCTCCTCTCCAGGAGGGATGGTGTGGGCTGGCTGAGAGAGGGACCGGGGTGAGGGTCAGTAGCCAGGTCTCGTCACCACCTCCACCCGCCCGCCCCGCCCAACCCCCCACTGTTCCGCCAAGCTCACCCGGTCCATCGCCAGCTCCACCGTCCCCAGCGACCCCGCCAGCACGGCGGCCTCTCCTTCCGGAATCGCAGCGTAGTTCCGCACCAGCCACCGCGTTGAGTGCTCGCCGATCCGAGCTTCCACGAAGCCTCCTCCCAGCCACTCGAAGGGCAAATCCGTGATCAGGTTGCCGAAGCGGTCCACGTGGGCGACGCGGCCGATCAGTCTGCTGGGCTCGCGGCGGGGTGGAGGGAGGTCCAGCCTCACCGGGTCCTCGATCGCCGGCCCCAGTTCGGCCGGGTCGCCGCCGGCCAGCAGCCAGGCGGCCACCGGGGCGAAGCGGTCGCGGCCGTGGAAGGTGGCGCCGGGGGCGGGGAGGTAGAGGTCCGGCCTGTCGATCGCCCACAGGCCCTGGGCGGAGTCGAGGAACGGCGTCAGTAGCCCGTTGTCCGGGGCCAGGAAGAGGGCCGCCGCCGTGGCCAGGGCGAGCATCCTGCGCTCGCTGCCCACGCCGGGGTCGACCACGGCGAGGTGGACGGTGCCGGACGGGTAGTTGGGCGTGGCGGACTTCAGGAAGAAGGCCGCCTCCTCCAGGTCGCCGGGGGCGATCTCATGCCCCAGGTCCACGATCTGCACCCCGGGCGCCCGCGCCAGCACCACCCCCTTGACGGCGGCCACGAACGGATCCCGGGTGCCGAAGTCGGTGAGCAGGGTGAGCAGGGCCATCGCGAATTCCTCCCGGGCCTTCCCGTACAATCCGGCCGTGACGCGACGGAGGATCGTGCTGGTTTATACCAAGCCGGCGGTGCCCGGGCGAGTGAAGACCCGCCTGATCGGCGCCCTCTCACCCGAGGAGGCCGCTCAGCTGCACGCTGCCCTGCTCGGCGACGTCATCGCCGCCCTCGCCGGCGGCGATTTCGACCTCCGCATCGCCTGGGCCGCGCAGCCGGGCGAGCCCTTGCCCGACCTGGGGATCCCGGCCTCGCTCCAGCCCGAAGGGGACCTGGGCCACCGCCTCTTCGCCGGCCTCGCGGCGGCTGCCCACGATGGCGCCGCGGTGGCGGCGGTGGGCAGCGACCACCCGGGCCTGACCGCCGCGCGGGTGGAGGAGGCCTTCGCCCGCCTCGAGGCCGGAGCGGACGTGGTGCTCGGCCCTGCCGAGGACGGCGGCTACTACCTGGTGGCTGCCAGGGCTGCCGCCCTCCACCCCGATCTCTTCACGGACATCCCCTGGAGCACCGAGGACGTGCTGGCGGCGACCCTCGAGCGCTGCGCCGCCCGACACCTCGCCGTCGCCCTCCTCGAGCGCGGCACGGACGTCGACACCCCCGCCGATCTCGAGCGCCTGGCCGAGCGGCTCCTGGCGGGGGAGCTGGTGGCCCCGCGCACCCGCGAACGCCTCGAAGCCTGGGGGCGTTTGGCCGTGGGGGTTTCCTCTTGAAAGTGCTGACCGCCGAGGCCATGCGCGAGGTGGATCGCCGGGCCATCGAGGAGATCGGCGTGCCTTCCCTGGTGCTGATGGAGAACGCTGCCCTGGGTGTGGTCGATGCCCTGGGTGAGCTCTGCCCGGACGCCGAGCGGGTGGCCATCTTCTGCGGGCCGGGCAACAACGGCGGTGACGGCCTCGCCGTGGCCCGGCAGCTCTTCTCCCGCGGCTACGGAGTGGAGATCCTGCTCGCCCTCGGCGGCCGTAGCCTCGCAGGCGACGCGGCGATCCAGCGGGGCATCTGCGAGCGGCTGGGCATCCCCCTCCTCGAGATCTCCGAGGAGCCCGAGATCGCCCCGGCCCTGGCCGCGGCCGCGGCGGCCGACGTGGTGGTGGACGCCCTTCTCGGCACCGGCCTGGGCCGGCCCCTCGAGGGCTTTCTCGCCGAGCTGGTCGAGGGCATCAACGGTCTCGGTCGCCCGGTCCTGGCGGTGGACCTGCCTTCCGGCCTCTCGGGCAGCAGCCACCGCCTTCCCGGGCCGCACGTGGTGGCGGAGTGGACCGTCACCTTCGCCGCGCCCAAGGTGGCACACCTGCTGACGCCGGCCGCTGACGCCGTGGGCGAGCTGGTGGTCGCCGACCTCGGCGTGCCCCCCTCGCTGGTCGACGAGGCCGAGGGTGACCTCTACCTCCTGGAGGAGGACGAGATCCGCCTCCTCCTGCCCCCGCGTCCCGCCGCCGCTCACAAGGGGGACTTCGGCCACGCCCTGATCCTGGCCGGGGGGCCGGGCCGGGCCGGCGCGGCGATCCTCGCCGCCCGTGCCGCCGTGCGTTCGGGGGCCGGCCTGGTCACCGCCGCCGTACCGGCACCGGTCGCCGATCCCGTGGACCTGGGCTCGATCGAGTCGATGACCCGTGCCCTCCCGGCAGACGCCACCGGCGAGCTGGCCGCCGCCGCGGCGCAGGCCGTGCTCGAGGCCCTGCCGGGCAAGGACGCCCTCGCCGTGGGGCCCGGTCTGGGCCGGAGCACCGGGGCGGAATCGGCCATCCGCGAGGTGGTGCTCGGGGCCGGCGTGCCCTTGGTGCTCGATGCCGACGGTCTGAACGCTTTCGCCGGCTGCCTGGCCGAGCTCCGGGCCCGTCCAGCCCCCACGGTGCTCACCCCTCACCCCGGCGAGATGGGCCGCCTGCTCGGGATCAGTGCTTCCGAGGTGCAGGACGACCGCCTGGCCGCCGTGCGGCGGGCCGCGGCCGAGTCCGGGGCGGTGGTGGTGCTCAAGGGCCACCGCAGCCTCGTCGCCGAGCCGGGAGGGCCGGTTTGGATCAACCCCACCGGCAATCCGGGGATGGCCAGCGGTGGCACCGGCGACGTGCTGACGGGTATGATCGCCGCGTTGCTCGCTCGGAGGCTCCCGGCGGCCGCGGCCGCACGGGTCGCCGTCTTCGCCCACGGTCTCGCCGGTGATCGGGCCGCAGAGCGGCGAGGCGAGGTCGGCCTCGCGGCCGGGGACCTGGTCGACGAGCTGCCGGCCGTGTGGATCCGCCTCTCCGGCCCGTAATGGCTTCTCGGATCAGCCACAGTGAGGAGGAGACCCGCCGGCTCGGCCGCGGGATCGGTGAAGTGCTCCGACCGGACGGCGTGCTGTTGCTCTCCGGGGATCTCGGCAGCGGCAAGACGGTCCTCGCCCGCGGTGTGGCAGAGGCATTGGGGATACGCCCGGAGGAGGTCGTCTCTCCCACGTACACGTTGATTCACGAGCTCGAAGGTCCTCGGGGCCGACTCATCCACGTCGATCTCTACCGGCTCGAGCCGGGGGAGGTCGAGGCGATCGGACTCGGCGAGCTGCTCGAGGGGCCGGGCGTCAAGGTCGTCGAGTGGGCCGAGCGCCTGCCCTTCGCCCTGCCCGGCGCCCTGGCCCTCGCCCTCGAACGGGGGCCCGGCGCCGCGCACACCCTGCGCCAGGTGGCGGGCCCGGACCTCGAGCTCGATCTCTAACGAAAGGAATGGGGATGAACATCCGTAAGGTCGGAGTCATCGGCTGTGGTTTGATGGGCTCCGGCATCGCCGAGGTCTCGGCGAAGGCCGGTTATGCGACGGTGGTGCGCGAGGTCAACGAGGTCTTCCTGGACAAGGGCATGGGTCGCATCCGCGGCTCCCTCGACAGGGCGGTGGAGAAGGGCAGGCTGCCGGCGGCCGAACGCGACGCGGCGGTGGCCAACCTCACCGGCGCCACGCAGTTCGACGCCCTCGCCGACTGCGACCTGGTGATCGAGGCGATCACCGAGAGCGTCGCCGAGAAGAGCCGCACCTACGAGGCCCTGGACGCGGTGGTCAAGCCGGAGGCGATCTTCGCCTCCAACACCTCGTCGCTGACCATTACCCAGCTCGCCATGGCGACCAAGAGGCCGGACCGCTTCCTCGGCCTGCACTTCTTCAACCCGGTGCCGGTGATGAAGCTGGTCGAGGTGGTGCGTACCCTGCTCACGGACGCCGAGTCCTTCGACGCCGCCTTCGAGTGGGTGCGCTCCCTGGGCAAGGAGCCGGTGGCGGCGCGCGACAATTCGGGCTTCATCGTCAACCGCCTGCTGGTGCCCTACCTGCTCGACGCCATCCGCGCCCTCGAGGAGGGGGTGGGCTCGGAGGAGGACATCGACAAGGCCATGCAGCTCGGCTGCGGCTACCCGATGGGCCCTCTGACCCTGCTCGACTTCGTGGGCCTAGACACCACCTACTACATCGCCAACATCATGTTCGAGGAGTACCGCGAGAAACGCTTCGCCCCGCCGCCGCTGCTCAAGCAGATGGTCCTGGCCGGCCGCCTGGGCAAGAAAAGCGGTCGCGGCTTCTATGAGTACGGCGTCTCCCGCTAGGGGGCATCTGCCCCGACGCGGTGCCGCCTGGAGACCTCGATGACCCGGTTGAGCCTCGGTGAGCAGGGGTTGGACGCGTTCTTCGGCACCAACGACGACAACCTGCGCCGCCTCGAGAGGGCCTTCGGGGTCCACGTGGCGGTGAGGGGGGACGAGCTCAAGATCGATGGCGACCCCGCGGGCGTGGCGCTCACGGAGCGCCTCTTCGCCGAGCTCTCGGCGCTGGCGGCGGGGGGCTATCGTTTCAAGAGCGGCGAGATCGCCACCGCCATCCGCATCCTGACCGAGGACCCGGAGGCCTCGGTGGTGGGCTTCTTCCAGCCGGAAGGGCCCCTGGCCTCGGTGCGCCGGATGGTGGCGCCGCGCAGCCTGCGCCAGCAGAGCTACCTCCAGGCGATGATCGACTACGACATCGTCGTGTCGGTCGGCCCGGCTGGCACCGGCAAGACCTACCTCGCGGTGGCCATGGCCGCGGCAGCCCTCGCCGACAAGAGGGTGCGCCGCATCGTGCTCGCCCGGCCGGCGGTCGAGGCGGGGGAGAAGCTCGGCTTCCTCCCCGGCGATCTCGCGGAGAAGGTCAACCCCTACCTGCGACCGCTGTATGATTCCCTCTACGATCTCATCGGCTACGACAAGGTCACGCGGATGCTGGAGCGCAGCGTGATCGAGGTGGCGCCCCTGGCGTTCATGCGGGGGCGGACCCTCAACGACAGCTTCATCATCTTGGACGAGGCCCAGAACACCACCACCGAGCAGATGAAGATGTGCCTGACCCGGGTGGGGCTCAACTCGAAGGCCGTGATCAACGGTGACGTGACCCAGGTGGACCTCCCCCGCGGAGTGGTCTCCGGGCTGGCCGAGGCACGGCAGGTGCTCGCCGGGGTCGAGGGCATCAAGTTCATCGACTTCGACGAACGGGACGTAGTGCGTCATCACCTGGTGCAGCGGATCATCACCGCCTACAACCGCTGGGACCAGGTCAAGCAGGGAGCCACCCGGCCCGACCGCAACGGCGAGAGCGCATGAACCGATCCAAGGCGGCTCGGCCGGTCCGTGCGCCCGCAGCGGCCCCGCCCCGTGGCTGGCGAGGCCGTGCGTTCGATCGCCTCGCCGGTGCCTGGATGGCCGGGCTCGACCAGCCGCGGCTGTGGACCCTGCTCTTCCTGATCGTCGCCACCTTCTCCCTGCTGCCCCGCGGCCTGGTGTTCTCCCAGCGGGTCGAGATCGGGGCGATCGCCGACCGCGACTACGTCGCCCCGGCGGACCTGCTGCTGCCCGACGACGAGTCGACCGAGAGGCGGCGCGAGAAGGCCCGTGAGGAGGTGCGGCCGGTATGGGACCTCGACCCCCGGCCGACCACCGCGGCGGAGATCTCGCGGCTCTTCGAGGAGGGCCGGTCCCTGCTTCAGGAAACCCGCCCCAGCGGCGCCCTGACCGCCGAGGAGGTCGAGCGGCTGACCGCGGCGAGCCACCTGAAGACCACCCCCGAGCTCCTGCACCTGCTGCTGCGCAAGGGCTTCTCGGCCGAGCTGGAGGAGCGCTTCGCCGGCCTGGCCGGGCGGGTGGCCGGCCGCGGCGTGGTGCTCTCCAAGGAAAGCCTGCTCGAGAACCGGCTGCGGGGCATCAGCCTGCGCAACCTCCAGACTGGCGGCGAGCGGCTGTCCTTCGACCTCTACGAATTTCTGCCCCATCCGCGGGGCGTGGACGAGGTGGTGGCCGCCGAGGTCCGGGCCTGGGAGGCCCTGACCACCGCGGAGCGGCGGCTGCTGCGCAGCTTCCTGGTCGACAACCTGCCGCCCAACCTGCACTTCAATCCCAGCGAGACCCAGGCCCGCGAGCAGCGTGCGGCCGTCGAGGTGGGGCCCAGCTTCAACCAGGTGCGCCGGGGGCAGGTGATCGCGCGGAAGGGAGATGAGCTGACGGCCCCGGCAGTGGCTCAGATCCTCGCTTCCCGGCGTGGCGCCGGGGGCTGGATGGACCGCCTACTGCCCCCCCTGGGCGTGCTGGCGATCCTCGCCGGCGTGGCCTGGCTGGCCTGGTTGGCCCTGCATGCCTTTTCTCCCCGGCCCGCGGACCATCACCGGCACTACGTCGCCTTCCTGCTGCTCCTGGGCCTGTCTCTGGCCGGGGCCCGCTGGTGCTTCCTGGTCGCCGAGGCCCTCGGGGGCACCCTGCCCAACCCCCCCCTGAGCTCGGCGGCGAGCTGGGCCTGGGCGGTGCCGCTGGCCTCTCCGGCCCTGCTCGCCGGCCTGCTGTTCAACCGCCGCATGGCGCTGCTGCAGGCGGCGATCTTCTGCGTCCTGGTCGGGCGGCTCGCCGGCGCCAACGCCTGGGAGGTCACCCTCTACGGCCTCGCCGGCTCCCTCGGCGTGATCTTCGCCCTCGAGCGCTACCAGGTGAACCTGCGGCTGGTGATGACCCGTCTGGGCCTGGTCAGCTCGGCGACCAACATGGTGATGGTGCTCGCCCTGGCCGCCCTGGCGGGCAAGCTCGAGGGTGGGGCGGTCGGGCTCGGCTTCGACCTGCTCTGCGCCTTCTCGAGCGGTCTGCTGGCGGCCGCGGTGGCGAGCTTCACCCTGCCGATCCTCGAGGCGGCCCTCGGCCTGACCACCGACATCCGGCTGGCCGAGCTGTCCAACACCAACCTGCCTCTGCTGCGCCGGCTGGCCCTCGAGGCCCCGGGCACCTTCCAGCACTCCCTGATGGTGGCTCACCTGTCCAAGCAGGCCGCCGAGGCGATCGGCGCCGACGCCCCGCTGGCCTACGCGGCGGGGCTCTACCACGACGTCGGCAAGATGACGCGGCCGGAGTACTTCGTCGAGAACCAGCGCTCGGGCAGCAACCCTCACGACAAGCTGCAACCCACGATGAGCGCCCAGATCCTGATCCGGCACATCAAGGACGGCCTCACCCTGGCCCGCGAGCACCACCTGCCGCAGCCCCTGGTCGACGCCGTCGAGCAGCACCACGGCACGCGGCTGATCAAGTACTTCTTCGCCCGTGCCGCCGAGGCGGGGGAGCCGCCCGAGGAGATGCAGTTCCGCTACCCCGGCCCGCGGCCCCAGGACAAGGTGATGGGGGTCTTGATGCTCGCCGACGCCGTGGAAGCCGCCAGCCGCACCCTGAACGAGCCCAGCCCGGGCAAGCTGCGGGCCTTGATCCGCACCATCGTCGACGACTGCCTGGGCGACCGCCAGCTGGAGGACACCAACCTCACCCTTTCCGACCTGGCGAAGATCTCCGAGACCTTCCTGGCCGAGCTGACCACGGTCTTCCATCAGCGCATCGACTACCCCGGCTTCGACTTCAACAAAGAGGAGAAGCCGGGCCGGCCACGGCTGCGTCCGGTGCCGGCGGCGGGATCGAGATAGGGCGATGGAGACCGAAGCGAGCAGGGGCCTGCTCAAGCGCCCGAGCGGCGCCAGCCGCGCGGCCGTTCCGGCCGTCACCCTCCAGAACCCCTGCCAGTATCCGGAGGCGGGGGCCCGCAAGCTGCGCCCGTGGGTGGACCGCCTGGCCGCCGCGCTCGCGCCCGGCGAGGCCACCTTCGTGGTGCGTTTCGTCAGCGACCGCGAGATGCGCCAGCTCAACCGCCTCTACCGCGACAAGGACCAGCCCACGGACGTGCTGTCCTTCCCCGGCGAGGTCTCGCCCGAGGGCCGCCACCTCGGCGATGTGGTGATCTCGGTGCCGACGGCCCGCCGCCAGGCCCGGGAGGGCGCTCACGGCATCGACCGGGAGCTCCAGGTCCTGATCCTGCACGGCCTGCTGCACTGCCTCGGTTACGACCACGAGACCGACGACGGCACCATGGAGAGGCTCGAGGCCGAGCTGCGTCGGACCTGGATCTCGGGGGAGCCGCCCGGATGAGCAATGGTTTGCTGGCGGTTCTCGCCAGCGCTCTGACCTTCGCCACGGCGATCTCCATCGTGATCTCGGCCCTGCTCGAGAGAAGCGGCCCGATCCGTCTGCGCGCCTTCGCGGAAGAGGCCGGCGGCTCCCTGCGTCGCCTCTACGACCGGCCGCAGGCCTTCGAGGCCTTCCGTCACCTGCTCTCCCTGGGCGCCAAGGTGATGCTCGCGGCCCTCGCCCTGGCCTGGTGCCGGACCTACCTCGGGCTCGATCTGACCCTCGACCGGGCGCTGCTCGCCGCCCTGGGCACCGTGGCGCTGGTGGTCTTCCTGGTCGAGATGGTGAGCCGGATCCTGATCAAGCGGGACCCCGAGGCCGCCCTCTCTCAGCTGACCTGGCTCTACCGCCTCTGCCTGGCCCTCTGCCGACCGGTGCTGCCCTTCGCCACCCTGCTGATGCCCCGGGTGGTGGCCCTGGACGGCGACGAGGAAGAGGAGGACGAAGCCTCGGAGGAGGAGATCGATGCCTTCATCGCCGTCGGCGAGCACGAGGGCATCCTCGAGCGCGACCAGGGTGAGATGGTGCGCAGCGTGGTCGACTTCGGCGAGACCCAGGCGAAGAGCGTGATGACGCCGCGCATCGACATGGTCTGCGCCGCCGAGGCGACCCCTCTCGCCGAGCTGGCGGATCGCTTCCTCGAGACCCGGCGCTCGAGAATCCCCCTCTACCGGGACTCGATCGACCAGGTGGTCGGCGTCCTCCACGTCCGGGAGCTGCTGCGGGGCCTGCACAAGGAGCCCGGGGCGAGCGCTCTCTCCCTCGCCCGTCCCCCCTACTTCGTGCCTCCCACCAAGACCCTCTCCGAGCTGCTGCGGGAGTTCCAGGCCCGCTTCGAACAGATGGCCATCGTGGTCGACGAATACGGCGGAGTGGCGGGGTTGGTGACCCTCGAGGACCTGGTCGAGGAAATCGTGGGCGACATCGCCGACGAGCACGAGGAGTTCCAGGAGGGGCCGCAGCCGTTGGGGGAGGGCGTCTGGCGGGTGGACGGGCGAGCCCACGTCGAGGAGCTGGGGGACTTCGTGGGTGTGTCGATCGAGAACGGACCCTACGAGACGGTGGGGGGGCTGATCCTCCACGTCCTCGGGGAGGTGCCGGAGGCCGGGGCGGTGGTCTCGACCCACGGCCTCAAGCTGACGGTGGAGAAGGTGACCGACCGGCGCATCGAGGCGGTGCGGGTCGAGAAGGCCGGGCTCGGCGACGGCGAAGAGGAAGACTGACCATGGCCAAGAGCGGCTCCGTGGCCCTGATCGGCCGGCCCAACGCCGGCAAATCGACTTTGATGAACCGCTGGCTGGGCGAGAAGCTGTCGATCGTCTCGGACAAGCCACAGACCACCCGGCGGCGGATCGTGGGCATCCTCTCCGAGCCCCGGGGGCAGCTGGTTTTCTACGACACTCCCGGCATCCACCGCCCGATCCACCGCATGAACCAGCAGATGATGCGCTACACCATCGAGGCCCTCGACGACGCCGACGTGGTCGCCCTGCTGGTCGACGTCACCGAGGCGCCGGGCAAGGGGGACGCCTTCACCCTCGACCTGGTGCGCCGCTCGAAGTCGCCCAAGGTGCTTCTGCTCAACAAGATCGATCGGGTCAAGAAGGAGAAGCTCCTGCCCCGCATCGCGGCTTACGCCGGCGAGGGGACGTTCGCGGAGATCGTGCCCATCTCGGCGAAGGACGGCGACGGAGCGGAGCGCGCCCTCGACGTGCTCTGGGGGCTGCTGCCGGAGGGGCAGCCGACCTTCGACCCGGAGCTGCTGACGGTGCAGACCGAGCGCTTTCTGGTCGCCGAGCGGATCCGCGAGAAGGTGCTCGAGCGCACCCGAGACGAGCTGCCCTTTTCGACCGCGGTGCTGATCGAGCGCTGGGAGGAAGTGCCGGAGAAGGACCTGGTGCGCATCGCCGCCAGCCTGCTGGTGGAGCGCCCGAGCCAGAAGCCGATCCTGGTCGGCAAGGGAGGGGAGAAGATCCGGGACATCGGCACCGCCGCGCGGTTGGATCTGGAGGAGTACCTGGGCAGGCGGGTGTATCTGGAGCTGTTCGTCAAGGTGGAGCCCGACTGGCGGGAGAAGAAGGAGATCCTGGCCGAGATCGACCGCAACGCCGAGGCGGTGGATCTCGAGTAAGACGCACGGAGCGGGGCGGGGAAACCCCGCCCCTACGGCCCCGGATCGATGTAGGGGCGCGGTTCCCGCGCCCTGCGCCGGCCCGTGAGCGAGCCCCGCCGTGCTAGCATCGCGCGCCCGTGCGGTTCCAGACAGCCCCTGCGATCCTCCTGGACGTCTTCGACCTCCACGATCGCGACCGCATCGTGGCGTTCCTGACCGCCGAGCAGGGCCAGGTGCGCGGCGTGGCGTCCGGGGCTCGCCGCAAGCACAGCCGCTTCGCCGGCCAGCTGCAACCCTTGGCGAAGGTCACCATGACCTGGATCCGAAAGGAAGGAAGAGACCTGGTGCGGATCTCCGACGTCGAGCTGGTGAGGCCCGCCACCCGCCTCCAGTCGACCCTCGAGGGGATCCTCCTGGGCGGCTGTCTCGCCGACCACATGCTGCATTTCGCCCAGGAGAACGAGGCCGGAAGCCCCCTCTTCCGCCTGCTCGACTCGACCCTCGAGAGCCTCGAGACCGGGGTCGACGCCGCCCTCGCGGCCCGCTACTACGAGACCTGGATGTTGCGCCTGGCCGGCATCTTCCCGCCTCCCCGCGAGTGTCCCCTGTGCGGGGCAGCTTTCGAAGAGGGGGAGGGGGCGGCCCTCGGCAACGCCTCGGACGCCCTGATCTGCCGCCGCTGCGCCGCCGCCGAGCCCTCGATCCCGGTCAGCCCCGAAGCCCTCACCTTCTTGCGCCGGACCGCTCGCGTGGCCCTGCCGGCCCTGGCCGCCGAGCCGCCCGCTCCGGCCGTCCTCGCCGAGGTCGAGAAGCTCGTTGGCCGCATCCGCCGGTCCTTTCTCGGCCACGAGCTCAAGAGCTACGAAGTCATGCACCGAACTCTCGCCGCCACCTTCTAGGGTCGCCACTTTCCAGGAAAGACTCCATGCCATCCTTCCAACAGCTGATCCTCGGTCTCTCCTCCTTCTGGGCCGAGCAGGGCTGCGTGCTCCAGCAGCCCTACGACCTGGAGGTGGGGGCCGGCACCATGCACCCCGACACCTTCCTGCGCGTGCTCGGGCCCGAGCCCTGGCGCGTGGCCTACGTCCAGCCCTCGCGCCGGCCGGCCGACGGCCGCTACGGCGACAACCCCTTCCGCCTGGGCAAGCACTACCAGTTCCAGGTCATCCTGAAGCCCGAGCCGGCCGACATCCAGAGCCTCTACGTGCGCAGCCTGGAGGCCCTCGGGCTCGACTTGAAGCAGCACGACCTGCGCTTCGAGGAGGACAACTGGGAGGCGCCGACGCTGGGTGCCTGGGGGGTGGGCTGGCAGGTGATGCTCGACGGCATGGAGATCACCCAGTTCACCTACTTCCAGCAGGCCGGCGGCATGGACCTGGCGCCGATCTCGGCGGAGATCACCTACGGCCTCGAGCGGCTGACCATGTTCCTCTCCCTCGAGCGCTCGGTCTACGACATCGAGTGGGTGCCGGGCGGCGTCACCTACGGCCAGGTCCGCCACCAGGACGAGGTCGAAATCTCGAAGTACTACTTCGAGCTCGCCGACGTGGCCTTCCTCACCCAGCAGCTCGAAGGCTGGGAGCGCGAGGCCCGGCGCTGCCTCGAAGCCGGGCTGGTGCTCCCGGGCTACGAGTGCGCCCTCAAGTGCTCCCACCTGTTCAACGTGCTGGACGCCCGCGGCGCGGTGTCGGTCACCGAGAGGGTGGCCCTGATCAAGCGGGTGCGGGACCTGGCGGTGGCCTCCGCCAAGGCCTACGTCGAGCAGCGCGAGAAGCTGGGCTGGCCGCTGCTGGCCGGCAAGCCGGTGGAGAGCGGGGTGACCCATGGTTGAGGTCGAGAAGGGGGAGCTACTGCTCGAGGTGAGGGCGGAGGAGATCCCGGCGCGGATGCTCGAGCCGGCGATCCGCGAGCTGGCGACCCGGGTCTTCGAGGAGCTGGTGGCCCGGAGCCTCTCCCCCGCGGAGGTCGAGACGGGCTTCACCCCACGGCGCATGGTGTTGGTGATGAAGGGGTTGCCGGCCGGCGAGCCGGACACCGAGGAGCAGGTGATGGGGCCGCCGGTGGCCGTGGCCTACGCCGCGGACGGCTCGCCCACCCCCGCCCTCGTCGGCTTCGCCAAACGGCTGGGCCTGGCGCCCGGCGATCTCCAGCGGGTGGCCACCGAGCGCGGCGAGTACGTCGCCGCCGTGCAGCGCAAGCTCGGCCGGCCCACCCGCCAGGTGCTGGCGGAAATCCTGCCCAAGATCCTGATCGCCCTCCCGTGGAGCAAGACCATGGTGTGGGGGCGGGGCTACGGCCCCTGGGTGCGTCCGGTGCACGGGCTGGTGGTCCTGCTCGAGGGCGAGGTCGTGCCCTTCGAGCTCTTCGGCATCGCCGCCGGCCGCACCAGCTGCGGCCATCCCGTGCTCTCCCCCGAGCCCTTCGAGATCCAGGGCGTGGCCGACTACCGGGCCCGCTTGGCGGCTCTGGGCCTGGAGGTGCGCCCGGCCGAGCGGGCGCGGCTGCTGGCCGAGCGCATGGCCACCCGGGCCGCCGAGCGCGGCGGCGCGCCAGTCTCCGACGCGGCCCTGCTCGACAAGCTGGCGGCGATCTGTGAGATCCCCGGTGTCGTCGAGGGCGGCTTCGACCCGGCCTTCCTGGCCCTGCCGCGGGAGGTGCTCGCCACCAGCCTGCGCGACCACCAGAGCGCCTTCGCCGTCGAGGCGGAGGGCCGGCTGCTGCCGTTCTTCCTCACCCTCATGGACCGCCCGGACGATCCCGTGGGCCGGGTTCGCTCGGGCAACGAGTGGGTGGTGGCGGCCCGGCTCGCCGACGCCCGCTTCTTCTACCAGGAAGACGGCAAGCGGAGCCTGGTGGAGCGGGCGGTGGACCTCGAGAGGCTGACCTTCCACGTCAAGCTGGGCAGTTACGCGGATAAGGGCCGGCGCCTGGTGGCCCTGTCGCGTTTTCTGTGCGAAGAGCTGGGCTGGGGGGAGGAGATCCCCCATGCCGAGGCCGCGGCCCACCTGCTCAAGGTGGACCTGACCACCGAGATGGTGAAGGAATTCACCTCGCTGCAAGGAGTGATGGGCGGGCTCTACGCGCGGGAGCAGGGCCATCCGGAGGCGGTCTGGCAGGCGATCTACGACCAGTACACTCCCGCCTCGGTGGAGGACTCGGTGCCGCGGGGCCGGGCCGGCGAGGTGGTGGCCCTGGCCGACCGCTTCGACCTCCTGGCGGGCATCTTCGGCCTCGGCCTGATCCCCTCGGGCAGTCGGGACCCTTTCGGCCTGCGCCGGGCCACCCTCGGCGCCGTGCGCATCCTGCTCGAGGGGGACCTGCCCCTCTCCCTCGACCGCGCCTTCACCCGGGCCGTGGAGCTCTACGGCAGCAAGCTCTCCCAGGGGCCGGAGCAGGTGCTGGCGAGCTTGCGCCCCTTCATCGCCGACCGGCTGCGCTACGTGCTGGGCCTCGCCGGCTACGCCTACGACGAGATCGAGGCCGGTCTGGCCGTGGGCGTGGCGAGCCTGCCGGACTTGAAGGCGAGGGTGGCTGCCGTCCACCGCTTGCGTGAGGGCAAGGGCTTCCTGTCCCTGGTGCTGGCGGCCAAGCGGATCGCCAACATCCTTAAGGATGTCGCCCCGGGCGAGGTGGATGCCGCCCTGCTCAGCGAGCCGGCCGAGAGGGACCTCCACGCGGTCTGGCAGTGCCTGGACCGCGAGGTGGCCGAGGCCGCCACGGCCCGGCGCTACGAG
>JBIOYC010000360.1:0-6269 GCA_044869955.1 Thermoanaerobaculia bacterium
GCTCCAGCCGCCCGCCCTTCTGGACCAGCACCACCTTCTGGTCCTGGCGGGTGAAAATCGCCTGCGCGGGCACCACCAGGGCGTCGGGGAGCTCCGCCAGGTCCAGCTCGGCGCGCACCCGCTGGCCGGGCCGCATGCGGTCGGGCAGGGTGCGGTCCAGCTTGACGGTGGCGCTGAAGAACTGCACCGGCGAGCCGTTGTTGCGCGGCCGGGCCAGGGACGACAGCCGGGTGAGGGTGCCGCCGAGGAGCTCGCCCGGGCTGGACTCGAGGGTCAGGCGCACGGGCCGCCCCGGGGCGAGTTGGCCGGCGTCCGCCTCGAGCACGAAGATCTCGGCCTCCATCTCCGAGAGGTCGGGGATCTCGCCGATCACCTGGGCTCCCCACAGGGTGTCCCCCGCCTGGGGCAGCTCGCCGCGAAAATTCCGTTGCAGGACGAAAACGCCGTCCCGAGGTGCCACCACCTCGAGGGAGGCGAGGGCCGACTCCGCCTGGTCGAGGACTCGCCGGCTCTTCTCCTGCTCGAGACCGATCAGCTGACCCTCCAGGCGCACCCGCTCGCTCTCGCTCTCGGCCAGACCCACGGCATGGGCCTGCCGGCGCCGGGCCAGCTCGCCGTCGATGCGCGACTCGAGGATCTCGCGGCGGGAGAAGATCTCGTCGTCCTTGCTCTCGAAGCGGGCCGCCACCTCGGCCTCCCAGCGGGCCAGCTCGGCATCCCGTTCGAGGTTGTCGAGGGTGGCCTCGCCGTTCGCCTGCTCCCGCCGCGCCTGGAGCTCGGTCTTGGCCAGCTGGAAGCGGGACTCGTCCCGCTCCCGTACGGTCTCGGAGGCGTCGAAGCGCAGCACCGGCTCACCGGCCCGGACCGCCGCGCCGTCCGGTGCCGTCCAGGCCAGGCGCACGGGCGGCCGGGCCTCCCGGGGCACCGAGATGGGCGTCGAGCGCACCGCCTTGAGCACCCCCTCGGCCTCGACCACCACGGTGAAGCGTTGGCGCTCCACCTTGTAGAGAGGCACCGCCGGGCCGGAGCGCCCCCGCCACAGCAGATAGCCGCCAGCAGCCACCACGAGCAGGGAGCCGGCGACCAGGACCGTCCGCAGCCTCATCGCCCACCCTCCGCCGCCGGCACCAGGACCTCCTCGCCCTCCGTGACGCCGCCGATCACCTCCACCCTCTCGCTGCCGAAGCGCCCCAGCCGGACCGGCACCCGCTCCACACCGAAGCGGCCCCGGCGCAGCAGGTGGGGTCCCCCGGCGCCGTCGAGCACGGCGGCCACGGGCACGGAGAGGGGAGGCGCGGCGGTCTCCGGGACGATGGTGCCGCGCAGGCGCATCCCCGGCCGGGCCTTGCGCCCGGCGTTGTCGTCCACCTCGAGGATGACCGGGATCACCCGTGCCGAGCTGCCCCGGCGCTGCCAGTCCACGGCGTTGCCGATCCTGACCACGCGACCGCCGTAGCTGGCGTCGGGATCCGCGTCGAGGTGCAGCCGGGCGGTCTGGCCCACGGCCACCCGGCCGGCGTCGGCCTCGTCGATCGATGCCTCGGCGAGCAGGCGATCGAGGCTGGGGATCTCGATCACGGTGCGGCCCATCCACACCGAATCCCCGAGCTTGACCTTCTCCTCGAAGTCGCCGCCGGAGTAGATGACCGTGCCGGTACGCGGAGCCGTGACGGTCATCCGGACGATCGCCGCCTCGAGCTCCGCCACCCGCTCGACGGCCCGCCGGCGGCCGTCCTCGAGGGCGCCCAGCTCGGCCCGCGCCCGCCGCTCGAGCAGCTCCTCTTGCGCACGCAGGAAGGCCACCTCTGCCTCGGCCAGACGGTGGTCGATGGTGGCTTTGTCCTTCTCCAGGGCCGCTACCAGGTCGGGCGGCACGGTCACCGCCAGGCGCAGGCGGGCCTCCCTGGCCTCCGCCTCGGCCCGGCGCAGGGCCAGATCCGCCCGCTCGCGGGTGAAGTCGGCCTGCTTCTTCTCCAGCTCGGTCGCCGCCTTGCGGCTCTCCTCGCGGCGTTCGTCGGCCTGGCGCTCCAGCTCGGAGGCGTCGAAGGCGATCACCCCTTCGCCGGCCTGGACCTCGGTGCCCTCGGGGACCAGGAAGGAGACCTTGTAGTCCCAGATGCCCGACACCTGCGGCGGCCCCAAGAAGGCCGACTCCTCGGCCCGCAGCTGACCCTGGATCTCGACGCCCCCGCCCAGCTCGGCCCGCTCGACGGCCACCCAGCGGCCGTCGGGGGCTCGGTTGCAGGCCAGGAGGGGCAGGGCCAAACTGAGAGCTACGCGCCAGGTCTGGCGAACGCGCCGGGGGCGGCACCGCCCGGCTGGGGTGGCGGCGGCGCTGCGCGGCGCCCCGGAATCGGCCTCCCTCCGGCCCCCTCTCCCCCGCCAGGGGGAGAGGGCCGGGGTGAGGGGGCTGCTCCCCTGCGCGGCCATGGCAGACCCCCTCACCCTAACCCTCTCCCCCCTGCGGGGGGCGAGGGGATCGGAGAAGATGGATTCCCGCTTACGCGGGAATGACGGCGAGCGGGGAAATCGCCTTCAGAGATCATCCTTCCTCCCACGCCCCCAGGCGATCGCCCTCGGCGAGGCCGGACAGGACCACGCACACGAGGGCGTTGCAGGGGCCGAGCTCGACCTGCGCCTCCGAACCGTCGGCGCGGCGGGCGCAGGGAGGGGTGGCGGACTCGTCGAGGGCGAGTCGCGGGGCCAGCAGGGCCCCGGCCTTCTCCTCGCTCAGGGCCTCCACCCGCACCGACATGCCGGGCCGGAAGCGGCTCGGATCGATCGCCCCCGCCGCGGGCTCGAGGGTGACGGCGAAGAAGCGGCGATCGGAGCCCGTGGTGTCCTCGCGGGCGATCGGCGCTACATCTCGCACCGTGGCCTGGAAGCTCTCCTCGGGCCAGGCGTCCACCCACACCCGCACGACGCTCCCGGGGACCAATCGCCCGTGGTCGACGTCGGCGAGGCGGACGGCCACCGCCAGGCGGGCGAAGTCGGGGATTCGCCCCACCGGCAACCCGGGCCAGGCCTGGTCCCCTTCGCGCAGCTTGCGGCCCGACCAGGGATGCTCGCCGACCAGGAAGACACCGGCCACCGGCGCCACCACCGTGGCCGCGCGGATCGCCGCCTCGGCCTCGGCGATCTCGCTCCGGCGGCGGTCGCGGTCGAGGCGCAGCTCGGCCAGCTCGGACTCGGCGGCCAGGCTCTTGGCTGCGAGGTCGCTCTCGGCCTTGGCCAGGGCGACCTCGGCCCGCTTCAAGGCCACCCGCCGGGTCTCGAGCTCCCGGCGGGCGAGCAGATCCCCCGGTAGGTCGGCGTCCAGCCGGGCCTTGGCCAGCTCCGCCCGGCGCTGCTCGACGGCGAAGGTGGCCTCGGCCAGCTCGGCGTCGAGGCTCGCCGAGCGGGTCTCGAGCTGGGCCGTGGTCTCGATCAGGGAGAGCCGTTTCTCCTCGAGATCGCTGGCGAAGCTCGAATTGTCGAATTCGATCACTGGATCGCCCGCCGAGACGCTGGCGCCGTCCTCGGCGAGACGGCGGATCTGCAGCTGCCGGCGGACCGTGGTGGGCACCCCGAGCATCGCCCCCCCCTCGGCCACCAGCTCCCCGGTCAGCAGCAGGCGGACGGCGAAGTCCGACCTTCGCACGGTGAGCTCCGCCGAGGGGCGGCCCGAGGGCTCCGGCACCAGGGCACCACCGCAGGCCCAGACCCAACCCGCGGCGCCGGCCAGGAGGCCGGAGGCGAGGCCGGAGACGGCGCGTCGGCGCGTGGCGAGCATCCGCCAGAGTCTACGTCGAGGCGAGGCGACCTGACATAATGCCGGCACCCGCCAGCCGGGCTGGCGCGGGCCCCCCGTCGAAACGCACCGAGGAATCCCATGACCGAGGATCTGAAGCGCCAGGACGCCGACCCCGTCGAGACCCGCGAGTGGGTGGATGCCCTCGAAGCGGTGATCGAGCACGATGGCCCCGAGCGCGCGCACTTCCTGATCGAGGCATTGGTCGAGAAGGCACGCCGCTCCGGCGCCTATCTGCCCTACAACGCCACCACCGCCTACCTCAACACCATCCACCCCAACCACGAGGCCAAGCGGCCGGGCGACCCAGCCCTCGAGCGCCGCATCAAGAGCATCATCCGCTGGAACGCCATGGCCATGGTGGTGCGCGCCAACCACGGCCACTCCGGATTGGGCGGCCACATCGCCAGCTACCAGAGCGCCGCCACCCTCTACGAGGTGGGCTTCAACCACTTCTTCCACGCCGGCGACGACCTCCAGGGCGGGGATCTGATCTACGTCCAGGGCCACTCGGCACCGGGAATCTACGCTCGGGCCTTCCTCGAAGGGCGGATCACCGAGGAGCAGCTGGTGAATTTTCGCCGCGAGGTGGCGGGCAAGGGCCTCTCCTCCTACCCCCACCCCTGGCTGATGCGGGACTTCTGGCAGTTCGCCACCGTGTCGATGGGCCTCGGCCCCCTGATGGCGATCTACCAGGCCCGCTTCATGAAGTACCTCGACGACCGCGGCATCGCGCCGGTGGCCGGGCGCAAGGTATGGGCCTTCCTCGGTGACGGCGAGATGGACGAGCCGGAGGCCCTGGGCGCCATCTCGCTGGCCGTGCGCGAGAAGCTCGACAACCTGATCTTCGTCGTCAACTGCAACCTCCAGCGCCTGGACGGGCCGGTGCGCGGCAACGGCAAGATCATCCAGGAGCTCGAGTCGAGCTTCCGCGGCGCAGGATGGAACGTCATCAAGGTGATCTGGGGCTCGAACTGGGATCCGCTGCTGGCCAAGAACCTCGGCGGCCTGCTGCGCCAGCGCATGGAAGAGGCGGTGGACGGCGACTACCAGGCCTACGCTGCCCGCGGCGGCGCCTACATCCGCGAGCATTTCTTCGGCAAGTACCCCGAGGTCGCCGCGGCCGTCGCCAACCTCTCTGACAACGACCTCTGGCGCCTGAAGCGGGGCGGACACGATCCGGACAAGGTCTACGCCGCCTACGCCGCGGCGGTGAAGCACGACGGCCGGCCGACAGTGATCCTGGCCAAGACGATCAAGGGTTACGGCATGGGCGAGGCCGGCGAGGGCCAGAACATCACCCATCAGCAAAAACAGCTCGGCGAGGACCAGCTGCGGGCCTTCCGCGACCGCTTCGCCATCCCGATCTCGGAGGAGAAGATCGCCGAGGCGCCGTTCTACCGGCCGCCCGAGGACAGCCCCGAGATGGTCTACCTGCGGGAGCGGCGAGCGCAGCTGGGCGGCTCCCTGCCCCGGCGCCGCACCGACCTGCCGCCCCTTCCCGTGCCGACCCTCGACACCTGGAAGCCCCTGCTCGAGGGCAGCGGCGACCGCGAGATGTCGACCACCATGGCTTTCGTGCGCTTCCTCACCTCGCTGCTGCGCGACAAGGAGATGGGCCGCTTCCTGGTGCCGATCATCGCCGACGAGGCCCGCACTTTCGGCATGGAGGGCCTGTTCCGCCAAGTCGGCATCTACGCGCCCCAGGGTCAGGTCTACACCCCGGTCGATGCCGAGCAGCTGATGTGGTACCGCGAGGCTGAGAACGGCCAGATCCTCCAGGAGGGCATCACCGAGGCCGGCTCGATGTCGTCCTGGATCGCTGCCGGCACGGCCTACGCCAACCACCGGGTGCAGATGATCCCGTTCTTCATCTTCTACTCGATGTTCGGCTTCCAGCGCATCGGCGACCTGGTGTGGGCGGCGGCGGACATGCAGGCCCGCGGCTTCCTGATCGGCGCCACCTCCGGCCGCACCACGCTCAACGGCGAGGGTTTGCAGCACCAGGACGGCTCGAGCCTCCTGCTCGCCTCGGCGGTGCCCACCTGCGTCGCCTACGACCCGACCTTCGGCTACGAGATGGCGGTGATCCTCCACAGCGGTCTCGAGCGGATGTACCGCAAGCAGGAGGACGTGTTCTTCTACGTCACCGGCTTGAACGAGAACTACCTCCACCCGGCGATGCCTGCCGGAGTCGAAGAGGGGATCCTCAAGGGGATGTACCTGCTGCGCGAGGGAGCTGGCAAGAAGGGCAAGGGCGTTCTGCGCGTGCAGCTGGCGGGAAGCGGCGCCATCCTGCGCGAGTCCCTGGCCGCCGCCGAGCTGCTCGAGCGTGACCACGGTGTGGCCACGGACGTCTGGAGCGTCACCAGCTTCACCGAGCTGGCTCGCGACGGCCGCGCCGCCGAGCGCTGGAACCGCCTCCACCCCACGGCGAAGAAGCGGCAGACGCCCTACCTCACCAAGCTGCTCGACGGCC
>JBIOYC010000361.1:0-12629 GCA_044869955.1 Thermoanaerobaculia bacterium
GCCGCCTCGAACGGCTCGGTCAACGCCATGCACGACTCCTTCACCCCCCTCGGCGGCCTGGTGCCCATGCTCCTGATGCAGCTCGGCGAGGTGGTCTTCGGCGGTGTCGGCTCGGGGCTCTACGGCATGCTGCTCTTCGTGCTGGTGGCGGTGTTCTCCGCCGGCCTGATGATCGGCCGCACCCCGGAGTACCTGGGCAAGAAGGTCGAGGCGCGGGAGATGAAGATGGCCTCGGTGGGCATCCTGGTGCCCTGCTTCGCCGTGCTGCTGGGCACGGCGGTGGCGTCGGTGGCGGCCCCGGGCCTGGCCGGCCTGGCCAACCCGGGGGCTCACGGCTTTTCAGAGATCCTCTACGCCTTCTCCTCGGCCGGCAACAACAACGGCAGCGCCTTCGCCGGCCTCTCCGCCAACTCCCCGTTCTACAACTTCATGCTCGGCCTCGCCATGCTCTTCGCCCGCTACTGGATCATCGTCCCGGTGCTCGCCATCGCCGGCTCGCTGGCGGCCAAGAAGGCGGTGCCGGTCGGTGCCGGCACCCTGCCCACGCACACCCCCCTCTTCGTGGCCCTGCTGGTGGCGGTGGTGCTGATCGTCGGCGCCCTGACATTCCTGCCCGCCCTCGCCCTGGGGCCCATCGTCGAGCACCTGCAGAGCATCGCCCGGAGCTGAACCGCCATGAGCCAAACCTCGCGCAAGCGTTCCCTCTTGGACCCCGCACTTGTCCGCCCGGCCATCGCGGCGGCCTTCGCCAAGCTCAGCCCCCGCCACCAGATCCGCAACCCGGTGATGTTCGTGGTCCTCGTCGGCAGCGTGGCCACCACCCTGCTCGGCTTCCAGGCTCTCCTCGGTGAGGGCGAGGGCTCGCCCGGATTCATCTTCGGCATCGCCCTCTGGCTGTGGTTCACCCTGCTTTTCGCCAACTTCGCCGAGGCCATGGCCGAGGGCCGGGGCAAGGCCCAGGCCGCGGCCCTGCGCGAGACCCGCCGCGCCACCTACGCCCGGCGCCTGCACGGCCCGGATCCCGAGGGCCCCTTGACCCCGGTGGCCTCCACCGACCTGGTGAAGGACGACCTGGTGCTGGTCAAGGCCGGCGAGGTCATCCCCGCCGACGGCGAGGTGATCCAGGGCGCCGCCACCGTGGACGAGAGCGCAGTGACTGGCGAGAGCGCGCCGGTGCTGCGCGAGAGCGGCGGCGACAAAAGCTCGGTGACGGGGGGCACCAAGGTGCTCTCCGACTGGCTGATGGTCCGGGTGACCTCGAACCCGGGGGAGACCTTCCTCGACCGCATGATCGCCCTGGTCGAAGGGGCCAAGCGGCGGAAGACCCCCAACGAGATCGCCCTCGCCATCCTGCTCGCCGCCCTGACCCTGATCTTTCTGCTCGCCACGGCGACCCTGCTGCCCTTCTCGATCTACGGCGTCGCCGCCAGCGGCCAGGGCGCGCCGATCCCCCTGACCGTGCTGATCGCCCTCTTGGTGTGCCTGATCCCCACCACCATCGGCGGCCTAATCTCGGCGATCGGCATCGCCGGCATGGACCGGATGATCCAGGCCAACGTCATCGCCACTTCCGGGCGGGCCGTCGAGGCCGCCGGCGACGTCGATGTATTGCTGCTCGACAAGACCGGCACCATCACCCTGGGCAACCGTCAGGCCACCGCCTTCCTGCCTGCCGACGGGGTCAGCGAGGCCGAGCTGGCCGATGCCGCACAGCTCGCCTCCCTGGCCGATGAGACCCCCGAGGGGCGCAGCATCGTGGTGCTCGCCAAGGAGCGCCACGGCCTGCGCCAGCGCGACCTCGAGTCGCTGGCCGGCCGCTTCGTGCCGTTCACCGCCCAGACTCGCATGAGCGGCGTGGACCTCCCCGCCGGCCAGCAGGGCAAGGGGCGCCAGCTGCGCAAGGGGGCGGCCGACGCCGTGGCCGCCTTCGTCGAGGGTCAGGGGGGGGGCGTGCCGGCCGACGTGCGGACCAAGGTCGAGAGCATCGCCCGCTCCGGGGGCACCCCCCTGGTGGTGGCGGAGGGCGCGCGGGTGCTCGGCGTGCTGCACTTGAAGGACATCGTCAAGGGGGGCATCCACGAGCGCTTCGGCGAGCTGCGGCAGATGGGCATCAAGACCATCATGATCACCGGCGACAACCCGCTGACCGCTGCCGCTATCGCCGCCGAGGCCGGGGTCGACGATTTCCTGGCCGAGGCCACTCCCGAGACCAAGCTGCACCTGATCCGCCAGCTGCAAGCGGAAGGGCGCCTGGTGGCGATGACCGGCGACGGCACCAACGACGCTCCAGCCCTGGCCCAGGCGGACGTCGCCGTGGCCATGAACACCGGCACCCAGGCGGCCAAGGAGGCGAGCAACATGGTGGACCTCGACTCCAATCCCACCAAGCTGATCGAGACGGTCGAGATCGGCAAGCAGCTGCTGATGACCCGCGGCGCGCTGACCACCTTCAGCATCTCGAACGACGTCGCCAAGTACTTCGCGATCATCCCGGCGGCCTTCGCCGCCACCTACCCGGCCCTCGAGACCCTCGATCTGATGCAGCTCGCCACCCCCGGCAGCGCCATCCTCTCGGCGGTGATCTTCAACGCCCTGATCATCGTGGTGCTCATCCCCCTGGCCTTGAAGGGAGTCTCCTACCGCCGCCTGCCCGCCGCCCGCCTGCTGCGCAACAACCTGCTGCTGTACGGTTTGGGCGGCCTGCTCGTGCCCTTCCTCGGCATCAAGCTGATCGACCTCGCCCTGGTCGCCCTCGGCCTGGTCTGAACGGAGCCCGCCATGTCCGATGCTCTACGCCCAGCCTTTGTCTTGGTCCTCGCCTTCACGGTGCTGACCGGCATCCTCTATCCCCTGACCGTGACCGGCATCAGCCAGGTCCTGTTTCCAGCCGAAGCCAATGGATCGCTGGTGGAGGCGGCTGGCAGGGTCGTGGGCTCCGAGCTGATCGGCCAGGCTTTTGTTGGCGAGGGCTTCTTCTGGGGCCGGCCGAGCGCCACGGCCCGAGTGCCCTACGACGCCGCGGCCTCGACCGGCTCGAACCTCGGCCCCACCAACCCGGCCCTGCTCGAGAGGGTGGCGGCCGAGAAGGCCCGGCTGGAGGCCGCCCATCCGCAAGCGAGCGGGCCGCCCCCCCTCGACCTGGTGACGGCCTCGGCGAGCGGCCTCGACCCCCACGTCAGCCCCGCGGCGGCCTTCTGGCAGGTCGAGCGGGTGGCCGCAGCCAGGGGCCTGCCCGTGGAGACGGTGCGCGCCTTGGTCGAGCGCCAGGTCGAGGGCCGCCAGCTCGGCCTGCTGGGTGAGCCGCGGGTGAACGTGCTGGGCTTGAACCTGGCCCTGGAGCGGCTGGCGACCGGGGAGAGGAAATGAGCGACGACCGCCCCGACCCCGAGGCCCTGCTGGTCCTCGCCCGCGAGGAGGAGGAACGGGAGCGGCGCGGCAAGCTGAAGGTCTTCTTCGGTGCCACCGCCGGGGTGGGCAAGACCTACGCCATGCTCGAGGCCGCGCGGGAGCTGCTGCGCGGCGGCGAGGACGTGGTGGTGGGCTGGGTGGAGACCCACGGCCGCAAGGAGACCGAGGCCCTGCTCGCGGGCCTCGAGCGCCTGCCCCCCCGCCAGCTCGATCACCGCGGCATCGCCCTGGCCGAATTCGACCTCGACGCCGCCCTGGCCCGCCGGCCGGGGCTCTTGCTGGTCGACGAGCTGGCCCACAGCAACGCCGCCGGCTCCCGCCACACCAAGCGCTGGCAGGACGTCGAGGAGCTGCTGGCCGCGGGCCTCGACGTCTTCACCACGGTCAACGTCCAGCACCTCGAGAGCCTGAAGGACATCGTGGGCCGGATCACCGGCGTGGTCGTGCGCGAGACCGTGCCGGACGTCTTCTTCGCCCGCGCCGACCAGGTGGAGCTGGTGGACCTGCCCCCCGAGGAGCTGTTGCGCCGGCTGTCCGAGGGCAAGGTCTACGTGCCGGAGCAGGCGCGCCGGGCGACCTCGAGCTTCTTCCGCACCGGCAACCTGATCGCCCTGCGCGAGCTGGCCCTGCGCAAGACCGCCGAGCGGGTAGACGGCGAGATGCAGCGCTACCGGCAGCTCCACGGGGTGGCGGAGACCTGGCCGGTGGCCGAGCGGCTGCTGGTGGCGGTGGCCTCCGGCCCGAGCGCGGCGCGGCTGGTGCGCGCTGGCAGCCGGCTGGCCGAGAGGCTGCGGGCGGAGTGGGTGGTGGTGCACGTGGAGACCCCCAAGGAGCTGGCCCGCGGCCAGGCCGACCGCGACCGCCTGTGGCAGACCCTGCGCCTGGCCGAGCAGCTGGGGGCGGAGACGGCGGTGCTGCCGGGGGAGCATCCCGCCGAGGAGATCCTGCGCTACGCCCGGCGGCGCAACGTCTCGAAGATCGTGGTCGGCAAGCCCGGCCGCTCGCGGCTGGCCGACCTGATCTTCGGCTCGGTGCGCGACACTCTCGTGCGCAGCGCCGACGAGATCGACGTCTACGTGCTCTCGGGGGAGGCCGAGGAGATGGCCGCCGTGCCCACCCGGCCGGCCGGCCGGCCAGGGGCCTGGAGCCGCCATCTGGCCGGGGTCGGCATCACTGCCCTGACCACGCTGGTGGCCCGTGCCCTCTTCCCGGCCTTCGAGCAGACCAACCTGGTGATGCTCTACCTGCTCGGCGTGGTGGTCACCGCCTTCTTCTTCGGCCGCGGCCCGGCGCTCACCGCCTCGATTCTGTCGGTGGCCGCCTTCGACTTCTTCTTCGTCCCCCCCTTCCTGACCTTCGCGGTGGGCGACACCCAATACCTGGTGACCTTCGCCGTGATGCTCGGCACGGCTCTGTTGATCGCCACTTTGACCGCCCGGCTGCGTCTCCAGGTCTCGGCTTCAGCGGAGAGGGAGGCGCGCACGGCCGCCCTCTACGCCCTGTCGAGGGACTTGGCCCGGGCCGCCGGCCCGGACGAGGTGCTGCAGGCCGCGGCCCGCAGCATCAGCTCGGTTTTCCTCTCGCAGGTGATCTTGCTGCTGCCGGACGAGCACGGGCGGCTGGCGGAGAAGGCGGCCGAGAGCGTGACCTACCGGCTGACCGACCGCGAGCACTCCGTGGCCCAGTGGAGCTTCGACCATGGCCGCTTCGCCGGCCGCACCACCGACACCCTGCCGGCGGCCGTAGGCCTTTACGTCCCCCTCGCCACCTCCCGCGGCATGGTCGGCGTCCTCGGTCTCCACCCCGCCTCCCCCCAGCTCCTCACCTCTCCCGAGCAGCTCCACCTCCTCGAAGCCTGCGCGCATCAGATCGCCCTGGCGGTGGAGTAGGTGGAGTGAGGGACGAAGGGTCTTTCGCTCGTCTTCGAGAGTGATCAGGAGCCCATCGAGTCCGTGGACGGGGCGACGGCACCGCCGAGTAAACAAACCGCCCTCGAACGGCTTGTAGGTCACCAGGCGCGGAGATTCCCCTCCGCGCTCACCAACGGGAGACCCATCATGCAAGGTCCCTTCTTCGCTGTCTCCATGCTCAACGTGCGTCAGCGCGCTCTCGAGGGCCGTCGAAAGGCCGACGTCGGGAAGGCTTCGGCTCTGGCTCGCGTCCTCGCCGTGCTCGGCTGCTGGCTCGTCGCACCGGCGCTGCTGGCCGAGGCGGCCGGGGGCACGACGCCGAGCAGCAACACCGTGATCCGGGATGCGCCGGCGGCCTCCTGCAAGCTGCTGGACGATCCCGCCCTCCGATCCAGGATGGACGGCCTCCTCTTCAACCTGCTGTGGTCCTGCGGTCGCCAGGACGAGCTGGGCAAGCAGCCCACGTTCCCGAGCACAGAGGAGTCGCTCGAGGACAGCACTACGGCCCTCGAGGCGGTGGACGTGCTGGTCAACAACCCCGCCGGTGAGACCGGCTCTTCGACCACCCAGAGCGAGACCTCCCTCGCCCACAACCCGGTCACCGGCACCTACTGCTCGGCCTTCAATGACTCCTACGAGCTCTTCGGTTCGACCGGAGGCGGCGGTCTCACCGGCTTCGCCCGGTCGACCGACGGCGGCGTCACCTGGCAGGACCGCGGCGCGGTGGGGGCCACCGCCTTCGGTGACCCGAGCCTGGTCTGGCGGCACGCGGACGGCACCTTCTACCTCGCCACCCTGAACAGTGGCGGCGACCTCGCCGTCTGGCGCTCCACCGATGACTGCGGCGACTTCACCCTGCTCAGCATCCCCTCGACCGGCAGCGACGACAAAGAGATCCTCGCCGTCGACAACAACCCGGCGAGCCCTCACTACGGCAACCTCTACCTGGTGTGGACGGACTTCGGCGTGTCCGGCACGCCGATTCGCGCTACCCGCTCGATCGACGGTGGAGTGACCTGGTCGGCGCCCGTCGACCTGAGCGCCGCCGGCACCGTGCAGGGGGCCTGGCCTGCCGTGGCGCCCAACGGCGACCTCTTCGTGGCCTGGCTGCGTTACGCCAGCTGGCCCAACGGCAACCTCACCGTCGAGGTGACGCGCTCGACCAACGGCGGCGTGACCTTCGCGGCCGTCACCAGCCCTCTGGTCAACGCCGTGAGCCCGCGGGACTCGGTGGCGAGCAACGCCTGCGGCCGGCCGGCGCTCAACGGCTTCCTCCGCTACCTCGCCTCGCCCCAGATCGCCGTGGACGGCAGCGGTGTGCTGCACGTGGTCTACAGCCACGACCCGGACACCTTCAACTCGGGCGACGTGGTCAACGTCTATTACCGGCGCTCGACCAACAGCGGCAGCAGCTGGAGCACGCCCCTCCAGCTCAACGACGTCGGCGCCCGCGACCAGTACTTCCCAACGATCCAGGTCAACGGCTCGACCCTGGTGGCCGGCTGGTACGACCGCAGGAACGACGCCGGCAACCTGCGCCAGGACTACTACAAGAGATCCTCGACCGACGGCGGCGTGACCTGGGGGGCCAACGTCCGAGTGAGCGACGTCAACAGCCCGATCCAGCTCGACCCCGATCTCGCCACCTGCTACCACGGGGACTACGACCAGTCGGTGGTGACCACCACCGGCCACCTGGTGCAGTGGTCGGACGACCGCAATTTCGTAGGCAGCCGCAACGACCCTGATGTCTGGAGCGACGCCGTCTCGACCGTGCGCAACGGCATGACCTGGGTGAAGATCTCCCACGACTCCACCTACAGCGTCGACCGGGTGGCTTGCTCCGGGTGCAACCCCTACACCGGCGACACCTCCTGTGCCACCAGCCTGCCGGTGCTCTGCGTGCGCCTCGACGGCTCGCCGAACCCCGGAGTGCCAGTGGACTTCTACAACGGCTGGATCGGTGGGCACATCCACCTGACGCCCGCGGTGGCCGGCACCAGCCTGACCAGCTTGGCCGCGGCCGACGCCCTCTGCGCCGCCACCTTCGGCACCGGCTACGGCATGGCCGAGTTCCACCACAGCGGTGGAGGTTGGGGCTGGCAGGCCTACGGCAACGTCAACGGTGCCTCGCGCTTCTGGGTCACCATCAACGATCAGGTAGCCAACTGCTGGAACTGAGAGAAAGAGGAAACCACGATGAGAAGAGCGCTCGTCCTACCGATCTGCCTTCTGGTCCTCGCCCCCTGGGCCGGCCCCGCCCTCGGCTCCGGCGGCCTCGGCATGACCTGGGCCAAGAGCCTCCACAGCGTCCCCTACGGCGCCGACAACGTGGGGTGCCTGGGCTGCAACCCCTACGTCGGCGACACCCCGTGCAGCACTTCGCTGCCCATCCTCTGTATCAAGACCGACGGCGCCCCCAACCCGGGCCTGCCGCTCGACTTCTACCACGGCTGGATCGGCGGCAACCTCGGCCTCACGCCGGCCTACGCCGGCACCGCGTTAGGCAGCCTGAGCAACGCCAACGCCCTCTGCGCCAGCTTCTTCGGCCCGGGCTGGGTGATGGCCGAGTTCCACCACCCCGGTGGCGGCTGGAACTGGTCCTCTCACGGCCATATCGCCGACGGCACCCGCTTCTGGGTCACCATCGACGATCAGACGGCGGAGTGCTGGGACCCGTAGCACCGGGCCAGACGCCCCCCGTCCCAACCGATCGCGGTCGGGGTGGGGGGCAGGGCCGGCGTCCTCAGCCTCCACCCCGCCTCTCGCCAGCTCTTGACCTCCCCCGAGCAGCTACACCTCCTCGAAGCCTGCGCCCACCAGATCGCGGTGGCGGTGGAGTAGGGGGCGTAAACAAAACGGCTCGAAAGGGATTTGACCCCTCCAGCACGAACGGAGGCCGGGGCGATTCCCGGTCTCTCGCTCGTGCGGGAGGAGTGAGTCATGAACAACCTGTCGAGATGGCGTCGCCTGGGGATCGGAGCCGTGATCGCAGCGGCCCTGGCAGCTCAGCCGATCCGAGCCCAGATGGAGACGCCGCTGCTGAACCTCACCGTGAGCCCCGCCCCGTTCCCTTTGCTCCCCGGGGAGGTGGTGGCGACGTGCTATTCGGGGGTCGTGAACCGTTTCTCGCCTTTCGACCCGGATGACCCCAACCTGCCGAACGACCCCTCCAACCTGATCGATGGGAATGGCTTCGTTGTGGCGGTGGTCGATACCCGGGATCCCTTGGGCGAGGCTGCCGTGCCCGGCACTCATTGGCCGGCGGGGATGTTCCACAACGAGTTTCCGGTCGGTGCCAACACCTGGAACGCGCGGAACCTCGGGCAGGTCTTCGGCATCACCCTGGACGATGCGAATCCTCCCAACCTCTACGTGGCCGCGACCACGACGTTCGGGCTGTTCAAGGAAGTGAACAACACCCCAGCGCTGGGGATGTTCGGTCCGGGTGGGCCAGGGGGCGTGTACAAGCTGAACGGTGCCACCGGAGCGATCAGCGTTTTCGCCTCGCTGCCCAACAGCGGGCCGGCCCTGGGTGACGTCGCCTTCGATGCCGCCAACAACCAGTTCTTCGTGACCAACTTCGACGACGGCCTGATCTATCGGCTGAGCGCTACCGGCACGACGCTCGGCACCTTCAACCACTGTCTGGCGGCAGGCCAGTCCTACAACGACGGCGGCCCGACGGCGCCAAGCTATTCTTCGCTCAACACGGCACCGGCGTCCGGCTTCGCTGCGAAAGGCTGCCGCCCCTGGGCCGTCCAGGTCTTTCGGGGCCGGCTCTACTACAGCCTGTGGAACCATGACCACCGCAATCCAACCGGAACACCGAACCAGATCTGGTCGGTCGCGATCGGCACGGGCGGCACCTTGACAGGAGCACCGGTCAAGGAGCTGGACGTTGCGAAGGCGACTCATACCGGCTTACTGAACCCGTACTCTTTCCCGGTGTCGGACATCGCCTTTTCGGCCACGGGCAATCTGCTGCTCGCGGAGCGCAACATGTTCTCGGGCGACGTCGGCAGCCCGGGCGCGGGGTCCGGCCACCATGCCCGCGTGTTGGAGTATCAAGGTCCGCCTTGGGTACCGACCTCCAACGAGTTCCACGTCGGTCGCTATCCCGGTGGCTCGTCGCTCGTCACGGACCCGACCTACGGCGCGATGAAAGCGAACAGCGACGGCGGCGCGGATTACAACTACGAGGACTTCAACTACCCACCGGGGACGCTGCCCGAGAACCGCGACTGCGATCAGACCGTCTGGGCCTCGGCCCAGGCGATCCTGGGGCTGAATTCACTGCCCTTCGTCTACGGACTGACCGGTATCCGAGCCTCCGGCAACACCCTGGTCACCGCAGGTGGCGCCGACTACGCCATCGATCTCAACAACGTGACCAACGATACGCAGGACAAGACCAAGATCGGTGACGTCGAGGCCTATCGCCCGAGCTGCCGTGGCGACTGCGCGAGCGTGGCGGACATCCACGTGGTGTGCAACACCGAGCGACCCGGGGGAGTGACCGTCAGCTTCCAGCTCACCAACCTCACGCCGGACGTCATCTACCATGCGTTCGTCACCGACCTGCCCACCGGGGTCGTGTCCGTGTTCGGCGACCACTTGACGTTCAACCCGCCGATCCAGCCGGGCCAGTCGGTGCCGATCAGCCTGACTTTCGTCGGCCCGGTCTTCGGCCAGACTTTCACCTTCACTCTGAGCATCCACAACGAGAACCTCGAGCGCTGCTGCTCGATCCCGGTGACCGTCCAGATCCCGAATTGCGACTGCGGCCAGCTGCTCTTCTCATCCCTGGCGTGCGTGGCGAGCCCCTTCCAGCACTTCGAGCTGACCTTCCTCTGGCAGCACCTCTCCGGAGTCACCGGGGCACATCTCTTCGTGGTGCCCGAGACGGGGCAGAACCTGACCGTGACGCCGGCAGTTTTCAATCAGAGCCTGGTCTATGGCCAGACCGTGGGCGGCACCCTCTCGATCAGCGGGCTGGATGCCGTGCCCGGGGCCGAGATCTGCCTGCTCTTCGCCACTCACGACGAGCACTTCCGAGAGTGTTGCGCGATGGAGCAGTGCTTCACCCTGCCGAGCACGGACTTCTGCGTCTTTCTGCCCGAGCCGTAGTCCCGCTTCTCCCTCCGCCCCGGACGGGCAACGTCGGGGCGGGGGAGTTCCTCCGAATCGCCTACGGGTCCCAGCACTCCGCGGTCTGGTCGTTGATGGTGACCCAGAAGCGGCTGCCCGCGGCGATGTAGCCGTGCGAGGACCAGCTCCAGCCGCCGACCGGGTGGTGGAACTCGGCCATGGCCCAGCCCGGGCCGAAGAAGCTGGCGCACAGGGCGTTGGCGTTGGCCAGGCTGCCCAGCGAGGTGCCGGCGTAGGCGGGGGTGAGGCCGAGGTTGCCGCCGATCCAGCCGTTGTAGAGGTCCACCGGCAGGCCCGGGTTGGCGGCGCCGTCGGTCTTGATGCAGAGGATGGGCAGCGAGGTGCTGCAGGCGGTGTCGCCGACGTAGGGATTGCAGCCCGAGCAGCCCACCTTGTCGGCGCCATAGGTGGCGGTGTGGCTGATCAAGGCCCAGGTCATGCCGAAGCCGCCGGAGGCGGCCGCCGAGCCGGCCCAGGCGGCGAGGACGAGCAGGCCGACTACCAGCACGAGCATTCTTTTCATGGTGGTCTCCTCTTCTCTCAGTTCCAGCAGTTGGCCGCCTGGTCGTTGATGTAGACCCAGAAGCGGGAAGCGTTGTTGACGTTGCCGTAGGCCTGCCAGCCCCAGCCGCCACCGGGATGGTGGAACTCGCCAATGGCGTAGCCGGCGCCGAAATTCGAGGCACAGAGGGCGTTGGCCGTGGCCAGGCTGGTCAGGGAGGTGCCGGCCACCGGCGGCGTCAGGTGGATGTGGCCACCGATCCAGCCGTTGTAGAAGTCCACCGGCACGCCGGGGTTGGGCGAGCCGTCGAGGCGCACGCAGAGCACGGGCAGGCTGGTGGCGCAGGAGGTGTCCCCGACGTAGGGATCACAGCCCGAGCACGAGACGCTGTCCACACTGTGCGTCGAGTTGTGCGAGGTCTTGGCCCAGGTCATGCCTTGGCGCACGCTCGAGGTGGTGTCGCTCCAGACGTCGGGGTCGTTGCGAGTGCCCACCAGGTTGCGGTCGTCGGCCCACTGCATCACGTGGCCGGTGGCGGTCACCACCGACTGGTCGTAATCCCCGTGGTAGCAGGCAGCGAGGTTGGGGTCGAGCTGGATGGGGCTGTTGACGTCGGTCACCCGGACGTTGGCGGCCCAGGTCAGACCACCGTCCGTGGAGCGCCGCTTGTAGTAGTCCTGGCGCAGGTTGCCGGCGTCGTTGCGGCGGTCGTACCAGCCGGCCACCAGGGTGGTGCCGCTCGCTTGGAGGGTGGGGAAGTACTGATCATTGGTGCCGACGTCGTTGAGCTGGAACTGGGTGCTCCAGGTGCTGCCGCTGTTGGTCGAGCGCCGGTGGTAGACGTTGACCACGTCGCCGGTGTTGAAGCCGTCCGGGTCGTAGCTGTAGACCACGTGCAAGACCCCGCTGCCGTCGACGGTGATCTGGGGCGAGGCCAGGTAGCGGAGGTTGCCGTTCAAGGCCGGCCGCCCGCAGGCGGTGCTCGCGGCGTTGCTGCGCGGGCTCACGGCGTTGACCAGCGGGCTGGTGACCGCCGCATAGCTCACGCCGCCGTTGGTGGAGCGCGTCGCCTCGACGGTGATGTTGCCGTTGGGCCAGCTGGCATAGCGCAGCCAGGCCACGAACACGTCGCCGTTGGGCGCCACCGCCGGCCAGGCTCCCTGCACGGTGCCGGCGGCGCTCAGGTTGACGGGCGCCGACCAGGTCACGCCGCCGTTGGTGGAGCGGCTGGCGCGGATCGGCGTGCCGGCGACCCCGAAGTCCGTCCACACCAGGTAGAGGTTGCCGTAGTGGGGGCTCGAAGGGTTGTTGTCGACGGCCAGGATCTCTTTGTCGTCGCTTCCGGTCGAGGGGGTGGCCAGGAGGGTGAAGTCGCCGCAGTCGTCGGTGGAGCGCCAGAGGGCGAGGCCACCGCCGCTGTCCAGGGTGGCGATGTAGAAGTTGCCGTCCGCGCGCCGCCACACCAGGCTGGGGTCGCCGAAGGCGGTGGAGCCCACCGCGCCGCGGTCCTGCCAGGTGATGCCGCCGTCGGTCGAGCGGGCGAAGCCGGTGAAGCCGCCACCCCCGCCCGAGCCGAAGAACTCGTAGGAGTCGTTGAACGCCGAGCAGTAGGTGCCGGTGACCGGGCTGTGGGTCAGGGAAGTCTCGCTCTGGGTGGT
>JBIOYC010000362.1:0-5556 GCA_044869955.1 Thermoanaerobaculia bacterium
CGCCCCTGCGCGGGGCGAGTCCCGGGGAGGATGGCGCCGTAGTCAAGGGCAGGGAGTTTCAATCCACGCCCCTGCGCGGGGCGAGTCGTAGTCGGCGATGGCTGCTCCATGCATCTGTAGCGTTTCAATCCACGCCCCTGCGCGGGGCGAGTCACCACCCCCGGATTTTCCTGGGGCCACAACGCGGCGTTTCAATCCACGCCCCTGCGCGGGGCGAGTCCTAATGCGGTGGCCAGGAGTGCCCGCCACGAGTACGTTTCAATCCACGCCCCTGCGCGGGGCGAGTCTGCTTGGCGGTAAGTGTAGCAGCCTCAGCGGGTTGGAGGGCTCCTGGCGCGAACCGGGTGGTTGTGGCGTCCCCAGGGCGATGGGGGGTGGCTGAGGCTTCGGCGTAAGCTGCTGAGAATGAGCAGGTTATGGCTGGCGCGAACCTCCCTGGGGGTTGGCTGTCCGCTGGGGGTTCGCGCTGGGGTCGAGTGAGTCTTGAACATGGTGAGCTCCTGCGGATGCCGGACTGTCAGTTCGAGTCAGACGACGAGGGGGCCCTCGGGATCGCGGCTGGGCTTGGCGCCGTGGTGCTCGATGCGGCCTCGCCACTGGGCGCCCAGGAAGTAGAAGCGCAGGCTGTCTTCCTGGGCGTCGTGCTCGGCGAGCAGCCGCAGCCTCAGCCGCGTCCATTGAGTCGGATCGACCACGCACTCGAATACCGAGTTTTGTACGCGCTGGCCGTAGTCCTCACACACTTTGGCCACGCGCCGCAGGCGCCGCCGGCCGGCGGCGGTGGTGGTGGCCACGTCGTAGCTCACCACCACCAGCATGGTCGATCGCTCAGTTCCGTCACTTCACTTGACAAAGAACGGCGGATAGCCGTCCAGGTCGCCCCGCAGGTGGCGGGCGAGCAACAGGGCCTGGACGTGGGGAAGGAGCCCGATGGCAACCTTTTCCCCCAGGAAGGGATGGGTGATCTCTTCCTGCTTCCGTTTCTGATACGCAACGAGCAAAGCCTTGCGAGTTTCGGCGTCCATCTGGACTCCGCCGGTCTCGGTGCGGGAAAAACCGCTCGGTCGGAGCTGCTGGAGATTGACCAGGGAGAGCACGAGGCGGTCGGCGAGGAAGGGGCGCAGCTCTTCCATCAGGTCGAGGGCGAGACCGGGGCGACCGGGCCGATCGCGGTGGAGGAAGCCCACCTGGGGATCGAGCCCCACGCCCTCCAGCGCGGCCTCCACGTCGTGGCGTAGCAAGGTGTACGTGAAGGAGAGCAGCGCGTTCAGGTTGTCGAGCGGTGGCCGGCGGCTGCGCTCGCGGAAGAAGAAGCTGTCCTTCTGCTGCGTGACCAGATGATCGAAGACCTCGAAGTAGCCCCGGCCGGCCTCCCCCTCGCGACCGCGGACGGTGTCGAGGGGCAGGCTGCGGTCCAGGGCGTCGAGCACCTGGGCCAGGCGGTGGGCGCCCTGCCGCAAGGGCTCGGCACCCGGGGCCTCCGGGCGATCGCGGGCGGCACGCAGCAGGTTCACGCGGCAGTTCGCCACCTTGGCGATGACGATCGCCCGCGCCAGGGCGGCCGAGCCGGCCGGGTCGTCCGCGCGTCGGTACTGCTCGCGGCGCAGCAGCACGTTGCCCGAGGTGCGGCCTTGCACGCGGGCGAGGAAGCGGCCGTTCTCGGTCAGGAAGGAGATCGCCACGCCGCGCTCGCCGCAGAAGCCGAGCAGAAACGGGCTGGCCCCCACCTGGCCGAAGCAGACGATGCCGCCCAGGGTGTGGATGGGTACGCGCAGGCGCGTCTCCTCCTCGACGCGCACGGCCACGGTCTCGCCGTCCTTGGCCAGGTAGGCGCCCCGGGTGGTGACGTAGAGGGTGTTCAAGAGGTGCTTCATGGAGAGGCTTCCTCGCTGGCGGCGCTCCGGCGCTGGGACTCGAGGTACGCCGCGGCGGAGCGCCGGGGTGCCTCCGGCTGGCAGATCTCGAACAGCGAGCAGCCGTGGCACTTCGCCTCGTAGACGGGGGCCGGCGTGCGCCCGGCGGCGAAGAGGGCGTGCAGGCGCTCGGCGGCGGCGCAAGTGGCCTGGCGCAGGGCCGCATCGAGGGGCACGACCTGGCGGCGGCGGGTCTGGTGGTAGAAGAGGGCACCCTCCGGGATCTGCCCGCCAAGCCTCTCTTCGAGGCACAGGGCTTGGGCGCAGAGCTGCACCTCGTCGGCCTGGTGGGGTTTGGGCTTGCCGCGCTTGTACTCCACGGGGTAGACCCGCCAGCGTCCCGGCAGGTCGGGCACGGCCACGGCGGCCGGGTCGTCGTCCCGCGCGCGGTGCAGCTCCACCACGTCCGACTTGCCCACCAGGCCCAGCTCGAGACTGGTCAGCGGCAGGTCCCGGGCGATGCGCAGGTCCCCCCGGGACTCCCCGCCCCCTTCCTCCACCTTCTCGTGCAGGGCCTTGCCCTCCACCGTGAACGGGTTGTCCTGCCAGACCTGCTCGATGTGGATCAACGCCGCCTGCCGCTCGCAGAATACCAGGTGCTGCAAGGCCGAGAGGGGGAGGAGATCGTCCTCGTTGAACATAGCTCAGACCAGCTCGTGCACCGTGATGCCGGAAGGCAGAGGCGCTGGGTCCATCGCCACCTCGTAGTCCTCGAAACGGCGCGGCGGCTTTCCCTCCGCCTTGGCTCCGTCCTTCAGTTCCACCTTCACCCGCTCGAAGAGCCGGTGCGCGGGAGCGCTGCCGAGGGCGGAGGCGTGCTCGAAGACAGTGAGCCGGCGCACCGCCATCTCGCCGCGGGTGGCCGAGCGGTCGTGCTCGAACATCATGCCGAGGGCCTGCCAGAAGAGGGCGAGGTCCTCCTCGGAGAAGCCGGTGTCGGCGGCGAGATGGGGCGAGATGAAGCCGTGGGCCCGGTACAGGCCGTAGGGCACGATCTCCTTGCGCCCCATGGTACCCACCACCTGGCCCGACTTCTCGATCTGGCTGTCGGCCTCGCGCTGGGTCGCCACGGCCTTGCGGGTGATCGATTGCTCGAGGGAAACGATCGGATCGATCGAGCGAGAGAAGGTGATCTGCACGGGGCCGCGGACCTGGCCGCAGTTGATGTCGAGGGTGAGCACGGCGCCGAAGGTGCGGATGTCCCAGAAAGTCTGGCACATCCAGGCCCGGGCCTTCTCGACGTTGGAAGTCTTGGTCTCCTTCGAGCCCTCCTTGGGCGTCAAGCCCAGGGCCTCGTAGGCCTGGCGATGGAGCTGCTCGAGCACGTTGTGATGCTTGACGTAGATGTCGTAGCCGTGGGCAGGCTTGCCACCCACCAGGTCCGCCTTGGCGAGGCTGACGAAGTTCCTCACCTTGCGCTTCAGCGCCACGTCGGAAACCAGGCCGTGGCCGGTCTCTGGATCGACGCGGGGGGAGTTGCCGGCATCCGGGTCGCCGTTGGGGTTGCCGTTGACCACGTCGAAGAGCAGGACGAAATCGTAGCGGTGAGTGATCGAGCCGTTCGAGGCACGGGACGAAAGTGAGCTATCGGTCATGTCGGAGCCTCCTCAAGATTGAAAGGTCGATCGTGAGCCGCCCTACGGCTCGGTTTCCTCAGCAGGCGACTCGGCTTTCGCGCCGCCATCCAGCTCGTGCTGCTCCCGCCACCGCGCGCGCTCCTCTTTGGGCATGAAGAACCAAGCGCGCTGGTGGTGGTAGCCCAGGATGAACAGGCCCTGCTGTTCGAGGGGCAAGAAGGCCGGGAAGGCGTGGCTCGGGGTCGCGAGAGCGACGTTGCGACCGTAGAGCCACTGATCGAACTCGTCCCGAGCCTCGTTCGAGAGGCCCGAGATGATGCGATCGGCCGCACCGCTCAGATGGCGTGCGGTGCCGGCGAGCTTGTCGTCGTCTTGGGCCTTCTTGACGTGATGGCGGAAGTTGCGCAGGAGTCGCGGGAACACCGCCTTGGGAGTGGCCGAGGCGGCCGCGAAGTAGCGATCGACTACTGAGGCGTTGACGTCTCGCAGCACCTCCTGCTGCATCCGTTCGAGCACGGCCATCAGGCGGCCGAGCAGGTAGCCTTCTTCGAGGTTGTGGGGGTCCATCTCGGGTGTCACCTCCGGGTACTTCGGGGAGTTGATGGCGAAGCGCCGCCGGCGGTTGAGCACGGCCTTGATCAGGGCGGCACGGGCGTCGCGGCGTTCGAGGTCCAGCCACTCGGTCTTTCCGATCTCGGCACGGGCGCGCTCGATCGCCCGCTGGAGGAGGGACAGGGCATAGGGCGCCTGGGCGAACGCCGCCTGCACCAGCTCGGCGGCCAGGGCGGCCGGCACCCGCCTCTCGTCCCCTTCGACGGCGAGGGAGCGCACTAGGGTCCGCAGGTGAAGGGCGGGAGGGTGCTCCTTCCCTTTGGGGGGCGGGGTCACCCGGACGATCGCGAGGTCGCGGAAGTGGGTCGCGAGATTCTCCGCCACCTGGCTCACGGTGGCCTCGAACCAGTCCCGCACCACCGCTCGCCCCTGGGTGCCGGTCAGGGTCAGGGCGTAGAAGGCGGCGGGATCTTCCGGCCCCTGCCAGCGGCCCCGCCAGATCGAGCGGTACATCTCTCCCACCTGCTCGGGGTTGGCCTCGAAGAGGCTGGCCAGGACCGAGACCAGGCCCTCGCCGGCCTCGCCCGGGGACCAGTAGCAGACCACCGTGTCAGCCGAGAGGCGCAGGTTGCGCCGCGGCAGCGTGGTGCCCGGCTCGGTGGGGTGGGGCCACGCCGGGTGCAACAGGCGGTTGAGAGCCGTGGAGCAAGCCTCTGCAGCCTCGCGGGAGACCGGTGCGTTGTCGTTGCCCTGCCAGCCATAGGACTCGAAAGCGTTGGAGTTGGCAGAAATCAGGGCCACGCCGCTGGTGGTGCCGCCCGGCACGTTCTTGAGCGGTGGGTGCTTGTCGACCGGCGCACAGGGCCGGCCCGAGACCAGGCAGCGGTGCGTCGCCTCCTGGCGGCTCCCCTTCTCGCGGCGCTGCTCCTGCCAGTAGGCCCGCACCGCTGGCCGCGTCGTGACCAGTTGGTCCACGTCCGGGGCGTAGACGAAAGCGAAGAGGTCGTTGCCTACACATCCCTCAGGAAGCGTCACAACCACCTCGCCCGCCGCGGCTCGCTCGAGGAGGCGGGCCACGGCCGCCACGCCCGGATCGCCGGTAGCGGCCAGGCAGTCCGTCACCTTCTGCCGGAACAGGGCGGCGCGGGCGGCGAGCTTCGCCGGCTCTCGGCGCTTGGCGGGATCCGGCTCCGGGTCGAGGCCGAAGACGTACTCGGCCTTGTCGAACAGGAAGAACGCATAGTCGCCGCTGGTGCGGCTGCTCTCGCGGGGCACCACGAAGCTCTTGGCCCGCGGCCTCGGCTTCTTGCCGCGCTGGTCGGCGGGAGGGGCCGTCTGTGTGCCGGCGACACCGAGCAGCTCGCCTCTGTCTCCTACCCGCACCAGCCAGGCGATCGCCCGGGGCTCGAAATCCGGATCGTCCACCAGCTGCTCGCGCTGGGCGAGCTCGTAGAGGGCTTGGAGGATCACGAGCCACCTCCCCGGGGCACCACCAGCACGCCTCCTTCCAGCCG
>JBIOYC010000363.1:0-18889 GCA_044869955.1 Thermoanaerobaculia bacterium
ACGCCAACATCTCGGTCGAGGCGCCCGAGTTCCTCTTCGATCAGGGCTGGCCGCCGGAGATCCGCTACCAGGATCTGGTGCCCTACTACCAGCGGGTGGTCGAGGTGATGGCGGTGCAGCAGGTGCCAGACAACCAAAACACCCGGCGCTTCCAGCTGATGCGCGAGGGAGCCGAGAAGATCGGCGAAGGCCATCGCTTCCGGCCCCTGCCGCTCGCCGTCTCTTTCTCCGACAAATGGAGCTACGACCTCCCCGACGCCTTCGATCATCGCCACTCCGAACGCTTCACCAATGCCCAGGGCCAGGAGCAGGGCACCTGCATCCACCTCGGCTACTGCGACCTCGGCTGCCCGGTGAAGGCCAAGAACACCCTGGACCTCAACTACCTGGCCTGGGCCGAGCAGAAGGGAGCGGAGATCCGCCCCCTCCACGTGGTGCAGAAGATCGCCCCCGAGGGCCTTGGCTACCGGGTCTTCTTCGATCGCCTGGTGGACGGCCGGCGGGTGCCGGGAAGCGAGACGGCGACCAAGGTCTTCCTCGCCGCCGGGTCCCTGGGCTCGACCGAGCTGCTCTTCCGCTGCCGTGACCAGCACCAGACCCTGCCTCGGATCAGCCGCTTCCTGGGCGAGGGCTGGTCGTCGAACGGCGACTTCCTGACCCCGGCCTTCTACGACGACCGCGAGATCAACCCCACCCAGGGGCCGACGATCTCCTCGGCCATCGACTTCCTCGACGGCTCGCAGGGCGGCGCCCGCTTCTTCATCGAGGACGGCGGCTTCCCGGACCTGCTCCAGGGCTACCTCGAGGAGAAGATCGCCCAGGGCAGCAAGCGCTCGCGCTGGAACAACCTGCTGCGCCACCTCGAGAAGCATCTCGAGCAGAAGCCGCCGCTGTCGAACGTGATGCCCTGGTTCGCCCAGGGGATCGACGCCGCCAACGGCCGCTTCTACCTCGGCCGCAAATGGTGGGCACCCTGGAAGCGGGTGCTCAAGCTCGACTGGGACATCGAGGAGTCGAAAAAGGTGATCGACGGCATCGTGGCCATGCACAAGAGGCTGTCCGCGGCCACCGAGGGCGACCCGTGGGTGCCGCCGACCTGGAGCCTGCTCAACGTCCTGGTCACCCCCCACCCCCTCGGCGGCTGCAACATGGGACCGGACGCGAGCCGCGGCGTGGTGGACCACCTGGGCCGGGTATTCGGCTACGAGCGGCTCTACGTGGTGGACGGGGCGATCATCCCCGAGGCGATCGGCCGCAACCCCACCCGCACCATCGCGGCCCTGGCCGAGCGCTCCATGGAGCTGGCAGCGACGAAGTAGGGCGGGGTAGACTGCGCCACGCCCCGCCGTGGACGTCACCTCCCCGATGAACCCCACCGTTTCCGTGCTGGTCTCGGCCTATCTGTCGCACGAGACGATCGGCGCCTTTCTCGAGGCCCTGAGGCAGCAGACGTACCGCGACTTCGAGACCGTGGTGGTGGACAGCAGCCCGGACGAGCGGACGGCGCGGGCGGTCGAGGCCTTTCCGGAGGTGAGCCTGGTCCGCTCGAAGGAGAGGCTGCGGCCCCACCACGCCCGCAACCTCGGGATCCGCAGCTGCCGGGGCGAGCTGCTGGTCTGCTTCGATCCGGACGTCTACCCCCAGCCGCAGTGCCTCGAGAAGCTGGTCGCCGCCTTCCTTGAGAGCGGCCAGCCGATCTCCGGCGCCATCGACTCCTGGGGCCGCGGCTGGCTCGAGACCGGCATCCACCTGACCAAGTTCGCCAAATGGCTGCCCGGCCAGCCCGTCATCCCGGTGGACGTGGGCCCCACCTGCAACCTGCTGGTGAGCCGGGAGATGTTCGATCGGGTGGGCGGCTTCGACAGCGGACACGTGATGTTGGCGGACGCCTGGTTCAGCTGGGAGCTGGCCCGCCACGGTTGGGAGGTCCGCCTCGAGCCCACCGCGGTGGTGGCCCATCACCACCTCTCGGACGCTCGGGCCTTCCTCGCCGAGCGCTACGGGCGCGGCACGATGTTCGCGACCATGCGCCTGCAATGGGAAGGGCGCGGCCGGGGCCGAGCCCTGCTCTGGCTCGCCGTCTCGGCCCTGCCCATCCGCTTGCCGCGGATCCTCGTCCTGGTCGCGCGCCAGGCCGCACGGGCCGGGCGGCTGGGGGACTTCTGGCGCACCCTCCCCTTGATCACCCTGGGGCACCAGGCCTCGTTGCTGGGCGAGGCCCGAGGCTACGCCCGAGCCCTCTTCAAGTCTTGACGACGGCCGGCCTGCGGGCCGCCCACAACAGCCACAGGCTGCCCACCCCACCCACCGCCAGCGCGAGAGCCGGCAGGGCGAGGCCTGGAGGCGGCAGCCAGTGGGCGACGGCCCAGGCGGCGAGCCCCAGCAGCAGGACCGGCCCGGTCGGCACGGCGAGGTCGTGGCGCCAGGGATGGATGCCAGCCTCCCTGGCCAGCAAGGCGGCGAACAGGCCGCTCTTCGCGAGCTGCCCTCCCAGCAGGGCCATGGCCGCCCCCCGCGCCCCGAGCCCGGGCGCCAGGGCGAGCAGCAGCCCGACCCCGACGACGGCGGTGATCAGCTTCGCCCGCAGCACCGCGCGCTCGCGCCCCAGCGCCAGCAGGGCCTGATCCTTGTAGCCGAGCGTCGACTCCACCAGCATGGCGACGGCGAGCCAGGCCAGGATCTCCGCCACCGGTGCGTACTCGGTGCCGAAGAGCAGCTGGCTGATCCAGCGCGGGGCGAGCAGGAAGAGGCAGAGCGGCGCCCACAGCAGGGCCAGCACCAGCAGCCGGGTGCGCTGGTAGAGAGGGGCGAAGCCGGCACCGCCGGCTTCCAGCCGGGACGCCGCGGCTGCCGGCAGGTAGCTGTGGGAGGCCGAGCCCTGGACCATCTCCAGCCCGCGGGCGAGGCCCCGCGCGAGCCCGTAGAAGCCGACCTGCTCGGCCGGCGCGAGCAGGCCGAGGACCAGCACGTCGGCCCAGCTCTGGAGCTGGTTCAGCACCTCGAGACCCGAGAACGGGGGCAGCAGGCGCGGCAGCTCCCGGTCGAAGCGAGGCTCCCCGGCCTCGCGCCGCAGCACCAGGGCCAGGGCGGAAGCGACGAACAGTCCCTCCGCCACCACCACGCCTGCCGTGAAGCCCAGCGCGAGGCCACCCACCGTGGCCCCCAGGGCCGCGGCGCCGGCGACGAAGGTGGCTCGGGCCAGGCCGCCCCCGGCATCCCGCAGCAGGGCCCGCGCCGCCACCTTGCCGAAGCCGCGCGAGACGCCCAAGGCCGCGACCCCGGCGGCGAGCGCCAGTGCCACCGGCGTCACCGTGCGGAGGAGGTCCTCGAAGGAGGTGCGCTCGGCCGCCGCCGCGAGCCAGACCGCGAGCCGGGGCGCGGCGAGCCACAGGCCGCTGGCCGCCGCCAGGCCCCCGGCGGCGCCGATGGCCAGGGCCGTGCGGCCGGTGCGGCGGGCGGCCGCCGCCTCTGCGCGGGCTCGCTGCTCGGCGATACGACGCGTGCTCGCCATGCTGACCCCGAAGCCGGCCAGGCCGCCGGCGGCCGAGACCACGGCGATCGCCAGCAGCAGCAGCCCCACCTCTCCCGGGGTGAGCACGCGGGCGAAGACCACCCGCACGCCGAGGGTGCCGAGCAGGGCTGCGCCGCCCCCGGCGAGCACCGCCAGGGTGGGACCGACGAGGGAATCGCGGCGAGGTGGCTGGATGGGAGCCTCCGGGACGGGCTGCCGATGGTATCTCAGCTAAAGCCGCGATCTCCTCTGCTAGAGTCCCGCCGGAGTCAGCGATTCCGCCCGTGAACGTCCTCTTCATCACGACCAAGCTGCCTTGGCCGCTCGTCGACGGTGGCCGTGTGCTGGTACACCACACCCTCGCCGGCCTCGCCGCCCGCGGCCACCGGCTCACCCTGGTGTGCCCGGCGAGCAGCTCTCCGACCGAGCTGGCCGAGGCCCGCGCAGCCCTGGGACCTGCCGTGCGCCTCGAGGCCGTGGCCGCCCCCCCGCGCAACCTCCTCGGCACCACCCTGCGCGCCCGCCTCTCCGGCCTGCCCCTGTCGATCACCCGCCACCAGCAGCCGCGGGTGCGCGAGAGGGTGGCCCAGCTGCTCGAGCGTGAGCGCTTCGACGTCGTGCACGTCGAGCAACCCCAGGCCCTGGCCCAGGCCGAGCCGGCTTTCGCAAGGGGAGTCCGGGTGGTGTTGCGGGCCGAGAACGTGGAGAGCGACGTCTGGGCCGGTACCGCGCGGGTGCAGCGGGCCACCTCCTGGCTGTTCCACCAGGAGGCCCGGCGCCTGGCCGCCTGGGAGGGACAGGCCGTGGCGCGGGTGGCGGCCACCGCCGCCCTGACCGACCGCGACGCCGCCCGCCTCCGGACCCTGGCCGAGGGGCGAGGGAGGGTCGAGGTGGTGCGGGCCCCCTTCCCCGCCGAGCTGCCCGGGGGCACCAGCCTGCTGCCCGGCCAGCCCGCCCTGGTGCTCTACGGTAGCGGCGGCTGGCTGCCCAACGGCGACGCCGCACGCTGGTTCACGGAGGAGATCTGGCCCGCCGTTCGCGCCGAGCTGCCCGAGGCCCGCCTGCATCTTTTCGGCGCCTGGCACCACGGCCGGCCCGTCTCGGGCATCGTCCAGCACGAAGCGCCGGCGGACAGCCGGGAGGCCTTCGCCCCCGGAGCGATCCTGGTGCTCCCCCTGCGCATCGCCTCTGGAGTGAGGATCCGCATCCTCGAAGCCTGGGCTCGAGGGCTGCCCGTGGTGGCCACCCCCGAGGCCGTGGCCGGGCTCGACGCCGAGGACGGCCGCGAGCTGCTGGTGGCGAGGACCGCCGCCGAGCTCGTCGCGGCCTTGCGCCGCCTCCGTGAGGATCCCGGTCTCGCCCCCAGGCTGGTCGAGGCCGGCCGTGCCGCCCTCGCCCGCGGGCACGACCTCGAAGCCTGCACGGCGCGGTTAGAAGAGATCTATCGAGGGGATTGAGCCCCACGAGGCGTTACGGGGGAGAGGGACGATGAGTGGACACGACCGACCCTCTCCCGTCGTCATCCTGAGCGCAGCGAAGGATCTGGTCGGGGGACCTTGGTTGTCTTCCCCCAGGTCCTTCGCTGCGCTCAGGACGACAGCGGCGCCGAAAGTGACCGGCTCACCCGCCGCCCTCCCTTGCCACCGTCCCGTCAGGGACGTGCTTGCGTGGTGAGGCGTTTCAATCCCTCGTTTCTCTCAACAGGAGGTCCCCATGTCTCTCGTCCCCGAGCAGGAAAGAGCTCTGGCCTACATGCGGCGGAGGGGTAGCGAGGCCCCGCTCGAGGCAATCCGGTCGCGGGTTGCTGGCACCTACGCGGAGATCGAGGCGCTGGTTGCGGCGGTCGAGGAAGGGCTCGTCCGCCAGCGGCCGGAGCCCTCCAGCTGGTCCGTGCTGGAGGTCGTCGACCATCTGGTGGAAAGCGATCGCCCGGCGGTCGCCCAACTGCGGGAGCTGCTGGCAGGGCGAGCGAGCGAGGAGGCCATCCCCGCCGGTTTGCAGTCGCCGGAGCCCTTGGCGGCCGACTGGCCGGCGCTCCTGGACCGCTTCCAGACTGTCCACCGCGAGGTCCTGGCCCTGCTGGACACGGCCCGGGAGGACCTGCCCCTCACGGCCACGGCCCCCGTCGAGATGGTGGTCAAGCACGCCGCCCCGGACGGCACCGTCCGGCCCGTCCACTGGATCGAGCGCTGCGACTGGAAGGCCTACGCCATCCTCCTCCACGCCCACAACCGCGAGCACATCGGGCAGATCGGACGCGTCCTGAGCCGGCTCGCCTCATCCACCCCCATGCCGGCCTCGTAACTCTTGCTCAAGGAGGGATCATGAGCAACGTAGAGACCGTGCAGGAGATGTATGCCGCCTTCGGGCGGGGCGACGTGGCGGCGATCCTGGCCCACCTGGCCGAGGACGTGGAGTGGGAGTACGGCGGAGGTACGACGGACCTGCCCTGGTTCGAAAAGCGCCGGGGGCGAGCGGCCGTGGCGGGCTTCTTCGAGGCCCTCGGGGCGATCGACATCCATCGCTTCGAGCCCAAGACGTTCCTCGCCGCCGGTGACGTCGTGGTGGTGCTGCTCGACATCGACTGCACCGTGCGCGCCAACGGCCGGCCGATCGCCGAGGAGGACGAGGTGCACATCTGGCGCTTCGGGCCGGATGGGCGGGTGACGCGCTTCCGCCATCGCGCCGACACCCACCTCCAGTGGGCCGCCTTCCACGACCGCTAGCGACATCCCACACCGGGCAGCCCTCACCCCGGCCCCTCTCCCAGCCCACCCACGCCACGCCCCCGGGAGAGGGGTCCCGGAAGGGATCCCCGCCGGTTCGTGTCACAGGGCCGTCACGGCCCTGCCGCCGCCCCGTGGCGCCCAGCCCCTAGCCTTACCGCGATCCAGCCGCCGGCAGCTCGATCTCGGGCCGTGCCGCGGCCCCACTTCCAATCTGCTCAGAATCGAGGAGATCGAGAATGCGCAAAGCAGGAGCCTTCCTCATGGTCCTGGCGTGCACGCTGGCGCTCGGCGCCTCCCTGCCCCAGGCCGCGTACGCCCAGGTCCAGGGCCTCTACTACCAGGAGGTCGAGAAGGACGGCCGCATCTACGTGTTCAACACGCCCGAGGCTCACAAGGCCTGGGCTGCTTCGGGTGAGATGGGCAAGGCGATCACCCTGATCGGTCGCGGCGAAGGCGGCAAGACCGTGATCGCCGAGAACGAGACCGCCGCCGACCTCTACTTCTTCAAGCACAACCTGCCAGGTTACGACCGCGCCACCCCCAAGCCGGAGAAGAGCTTCGACGAGCGGGTCTTCTACAAGGACGGCAAGACCAACATCCAGATGAAGACCGGCACGGTCGCCATCAGCAACCGGATCCAGGCCCGCTACACTCTGACCGACCCGGAGGTCGGCGACGGTGTCGGCTCCTTCACCATTCGCCGGATGAAGACCGCCATCGAAGGCGATACCAACAGCAAGAAGCTGAAGTTCAAGCTGCAGGCCAACTGGGTGGGGCAGACGGTGGTGACGGCGGTCAGCCAGTCAGGGTCCACCGTCACCTCTACCCGCTCCCGTGGTCCGGTGCTCGAGGATGCCGAGCTCTGGTACACCTTCAACCCCCTGGCTACTCTGTGGGTCGGTCAGGGCAAGGCCTATTTCGGTCGCCAAGAGCTGACCTCCTCCGGCAAACAGCAGTTCGTCGACCGCTCGATCACCTCCGGCCGCTTCGCCCCGGGCCGTGACATCGGCATCGGGCTCTCCGGTAGCAACACGGGCAAGACCTTCGAGTACAACCTGGGCATCTACAACGGCAACGGCATCAACACCAGCACCAACGACAACGACGAGTACATGTACATCGGCCGCCTGGTGTGGACGCCCTTCGGCGAGCTCAAGCTCGAGGAAAGCGCGCTCGACCGCCCCAGCTCGCCCAAGCTCGCCGTCGGCGGCGGCCTGTTGATGAACACCACCGGTACCGGCAACTCGGAGCGTGACATCGAGCGCTTCTACGGCGAATTCGCCTTCAAGTGGCAGGGCTTCAACACGGTCGCCGAGTACTACACCGAGACCTCGGACCCGGTCACCGGCGCCGAGCTCGACACGGACGGCTACTACCTCCAGCTCGGTTATCTCTTCCCGAACCACATCGAGCTGGCGGCCCGAATCGCCGAGATCGCCCCGGATACCGCCGCTGCGACCGATCGCACCGAAACCGGCCTCGCGGTCTCCTGGTACTTCGACAAGCACAACCACAAGCTCCAGGCCGACTACCGCGAGATCGAGGATGACGCCACCGGCCGCACCGACGGCGAGTTCCGGCTGCAGCTGCAGCTGATCTTCTAAGGTCCCCTCACCCCCTCCGGTCCCCCTCTCCCGACCCGCCCCTTGCCTCCCTCCCGGGAGAGGGGGAGGCGGGAGGGGGACCTTCCCACCAGCAACTCGCTTCGGCCAAGTCTGTGTCTCGTCGTCACCCCCGCGAAAACGGGGTCCAGCTTTCATCGGCCGTCTCGGAGGGGATGGATTCCCGCCTTCGCGGGAATGACAGACAGGAAGCGGAGCTCCCTCAGGAACCCCTCTCCCGGAGGATGGAGTGGGCGGGCTGGGAGAGGGGCAGGGGTGAGGGCTCCGAAACCCCTCTCCCGGGAGGGAGGCAGGGGTGGGTCGGGAGCATGCCCTGAGCGCTGCCGAAGGGAGGGGCAGGGGTGAGGGCTCCTAATCCAACTGCATCACCCGCCCCAGTAGCAGCTGGAGGGGGAAGCGGCCGAGGCTGCCCTCGGCGACCGAACGCTCGTCGAAAGTGGTGACCTTGTCGGCCTCGATGCCGGGTCCCCAGATCAGCACGGGCACCGGGTCGGCGGCGTGGTGGCCCCCTTCGGAGAGGGTGGCGTGGTCCGAGGCCACGGCTACGCGCAGGCGGCCCTCCCAACGGCTGAGCAGCTCACCCAGGGCCCGGTCCACCTGCTCGAGGTAGGCGACCTTGAGGTCGGGCCGCTGATCGTGGGAAGCGATGTCGGCGCCCTTTAGGTGCACCACCACCAGATCGTCCTCGGCGAGGGCGGCCTCGGCCTTCTCGAGCTTGGCCTCGACGTCGGTGTCGAGGTTGGCGGTCATCTCCGGTCCGGTGATCGCTCGCCCCCCCACCCAGACCGCCAGGCCGAGGATGGTCAGATCGCCCGAAATGCAGCTGAACGAGAGCGGCAGTCCGTGCCGCTCGAGCGCCGGCAGGCGATAGACCCGACCGGCGCCTCGCGTGAGCACGGTGTTGGCGGGGGGCAGGCCGGCCTTCTGGCGCTTCTTGTTGACCGGGTGGGCGGCGAGGATGCGCCGCGCCTCGGCCTCGAACAGGGCGAGCAGCCGGGCCGTGTGCACCGCCGCTTCGTCCCGGGGATCGAGGGGGCGAGGGGCCAGCGGCGGACCCGGCGGCGCCCCGTCGCCCGGATCGCTCCCCTGCACCGCCGAGGAGAGTCTCGGCCCACGCAGCACGATCGACAGGCGGTGCTCGGTGGTGGCGCGCACCCGCACTTCCACCTCCTCGCCCTCGGCGCCAGGGATCTCGAGGCGATCCAGGGCCTCGGCCAGAGCGAGAGCCTCGCCGCGGATGCGCCCCGCCCGCCGGTCGACCACCTTGCCTTCGGCGGACAGCGTGGCCAGGTTGCCGCGCACGGCGATGTCCCCCGGCTCGACGTCGAGATCGGTGCCGAGGGCCTCCACCGGCCCCCGCTTCATCGCCAGGGGTGACTGGCCGAGCAGGGCCAGGGTGCCCGAAGCGGTGTCGGGCACCACATCTGGGGCCACCGGATCGCAGAGACCGGTCTGGCCCTCCCGCGCCAGGCGGTCGAGGGTCGGAGTCTGCGCGGCGGACAGCGGGGTGCGCCCGCCGAGGGCGCGGGTCGGGTGGTCGGGGAGGCCGTCGATCACCAGCAGCAGGGTGGGGATGGTCACCGCTCCCGGCTCGGGCTCCACACCGCCCAGCCAGGGCAGGCGCTCGTGCAGCAGGCCGGTGACCAGGCGCACGGCGCGCGGGGTGGCGCTCTCGCCGTCCGAGGTGTCGAAGAGGGGCACCTCCCACGCCTCGGCCAGCTCGATCATGTGGTCCTGCAGGGCACGGATCGCCCCGAAGTTCTCGAGGTAGCGCTCGGCCGTGCGGGGCGCCACCCGTGAGCGCGAGAGGAAGCGGGAGCGGTGGGTCTCCTCGTTCAAGGTCGTGAGGAGGATCGAGATCTGGTGCACCGCCCCTTCCAGATCAGAGAACGGCACGATCGGCGGGATCAGGTGCACGCCCTCGACGATCACGCTCATGTTCTCGACGATCGCCCGTTCCACCACCGCCCGCACCCCCACGCAGACCCGGGTCGCCTGCTCGGTGAAAGCGGCCGTCAGCTTGGCGTCGGCCGCCGGCCGCTCCGCCAGGTCGAGGGGCGTGGCCTCGAACTGCAGCGGCGCCTCGAAGCTCGAGGTGTGCAGGGAAGGCAGGATCGCCGGCGCGACCAGCATGCGCATCACCTGGCGGATGGTGTCAGTGGCGTTGATGCGGTAGATGCGCAGCAGGGGAGCGAGCTCGAGGCCGAGGGTGGACTTGCCGGTACCGGAGGCCCCCCCGAGGTAGATCACCAGAGGTCGATTCAGGCGCTGGATGCGCCGCACCATGCGATAGCGGCCGGCGGCACCGGGCCCCTCCATGCGCTCGAGCAGCTCCCCCGCGCGCCGGGCCACCTCCTCGCTGCTCAGCCGCTGGATCCCCTCCTGTCGCAGCTGGGCCTGGAGGTCGGTGGAAAGGCGATAGGCCCGGTCGAGGTCGACGCCGGCGGCGGCCAGGCTGCGGGCCAGCAGGCCGCGGGAGAAGGGCTGGTTGCGCCCGTGGTAGGCCACCTCGATCTCCGGTGGGCGAGGCCACGAGGCTGGTGAGAGCTGGGCCACCGTCTCGCCGCCGAACATGGTCTCGACCTGACGGTCGATCAGCTCCTTGAGCTCGGCGGTGGAGATCTCCTCGCGGCCCACCAGACGGTCGCGCACGGCCCGGGCGGCGGCGTAGGCATCCTCGAAGGGCAGGCCCCGCTGCACCAGGTCGTGGGCGACCATGCCGCGCAGGAAGGGGTGGAGCACGTCGGAGCGATCTCGTACCTGCACGGTCGGCCGGCGCCCGGCCTCACCCGGCTTTTCCTCGGGCACTCGCCCCTTGCTCTTCTTGGCCATTCTGGGAATGCTATCCCGAGGCCGCCGGCAGCGTGTCCGTAGCAGGGCTGTCACCGAGGTGTCAGATCGAAGAGACTCCGCGCGGCTAGGCTCGCCGCCGGCATGGCCAGCAACAGGGCCCGGAAAGGACGGAAGGCATGGAGCGACACATGGACCAGGAGCTGCACCAGATCCGGCAGCGCCTGCTCGAGATGGGCGGCATCGTCGAGGAGATGGTGGGCGGCGCCATGGCCTCCCTGGTCGAGCGCGATTCGGAGCTGGCACGGCGCGTCGTCGAGCGCGACCGCGACGTGGACCGGCTCGAGAAGGCGATCGACGAGACCTGCGTCACGGTGATGGCCACCCAGCAGCCCACGGCCAGCGACCTGCGCTTCCTGGTGGTGTCGATGAAGATCGTCAACGACCTCGAGCGGATGGGCGACTCGGCGAAGAACATCGCCCAGTCCGCGCTGGTGATCAACGAGGAGCCGCAGCTCAAGCCCTACATCGATCTGCCGCACATGGCCCAGCTCACCCGCGAGATGGTGCACGACTGCCTGGACGCCTTCGTCCAGCGCGACAGTCGGCTCGCCCGCGAGGTCTGGCAGCGCGACGACACCATCGACGCCCTCTACCACCAGCTCTTCCGCGAGCTGCTGACCTACATGATCGAGCAGCCCCGGACCGCCTCGATCGCCCTGCACCTGCTGCTGGTCGCCTTGAACCTCGAGCGGGTGGCCGACCACGCCACCAACATCTGCGAGGACGTCATCTACTACGTCGACGGCGCCGACATCCGGCACCAGGCCACCCAATACGAGCCGTGAGCGGCCGCGCTAGCGCGCCGGGAGGTTCCCCTTGAAGATCGGACTCCGCCGGGTCCTCGCGGCCCTTCTCGTCACCACCACCCTCAGCGGGCTGGGAGCCCTCGCCGCCTGCGCTCCCGGGGCGCCGCCGGCCCGGCCGGGGGCCGTGGTCTTCCTGATCGGTGACGGCATGGGGATCTCCCAGGTCACTTTCTCGCGGGTCCTGGTCCACGGCAAGGCAGGGCGATTCGCCTTCGAGAGCCTGCCGGTGACGGCGCTGATGTCCACCTGGTCGGCGTCGAACGCGGTCACCGACAGCGGCGCCGCGGCCACGGCCATGGCCGCCGGGGTCAAGACCGGCAATCAGTTCATCGGCATGGACCCCTCCGAGAAGCCGGTGGAATCGATCACCGAGACGGCCAAGAAGAAGGGCTGGAAGGTCGGCTACGTGACCACCACCACCCTGGCCCACGCGACGCCGGCGAGCTTCTACGCCCACCTCGGCAACCGCTACGACTACCGGGCCATCGCCGCCCAGCTGCTGCCGCATGAACCGGACGTGGCGCTGGCCGGGGGGCTCGCCGACTTCCTGCCCAAGGGGGTGGAAGGCGGCGAGCGCGAGGACGGCCGCAACCTCGTGGCCGAGGCCGAGGCCAAGGGCTACACCGTGCTGCGCCGCGGCTCGGCTCTGCCGATCGACGCGCCGCCCGAGCGGCTGCTCGGCCTCTTCGCCTGGAGCCACCTGGGTTTCCAGCTCGACGAGCGGGAGCTGCCCCCGGAGCGGCGGGATCCGGCCCTGGCCGACCTCACCCGGCTGGCCCTCGCCAGCCTGGACCGGGGCGAGGCCCCCTTCTTCCTGATGGTCGAGGGGGGGCGCATCGACCACGCCGCCCACGGCTTCGACGCCGCCGGCACGGCCGCCGAGACCGCCGCCTTCGACGAGGCCGTGAAGGTGGTGCTGGACTACCAGAGCAAGCACCCCGAGACCCTGGTGTTGCTGACCGCCGATCATGCCACCGGCGGCCTGGCGATCAACGACTACGTGGATTGGGAGCTGCTGCGCAAGCAGAAGGCCTCGCTCGAGATCCTCTCCGGCCTGATCAAGGACGGCGGGATCCCGGTCGAGGAGGTGGCCCGACTGACCGGCCTCACCGACCTGACCGAGGAAGAGCTGACGCCGATCCGCACCGAGAAGAATGGCTACGAGGCCGGCCGCAAGCTGGGCCAGCTGCTGGCCAAGCGCACCGGCGTGACCTGGATCCCGCGCATCAACGACGCCGACACCAAGGGCCACACCGGCGAGGACGTGGCCCTCTACGCCGGCGGCCCTGGCGCCGAGCGCTTCGCCGGCCTGCTCGACAACACCGACATCCCGAAACGGATCAAGGCGCTGTTGGGGTGGTAGGGCTGCCGCTCCGGTAGAACCGGATCTCGACCTTCTCGAGGGTCGCCAGGCCCTCCGTGATCACCCCTTCGGTCGTGGCCAGGAAGGTCTCGACCTTCTCCCGGGTGTCGACGATCTCGACCACGATCGGCAGATCGGTGGACAGGCGCAGGATGCGCGCGGTGTGGATCCGGCTGTGGGCGCCGAAGCCCTCGAGCCCGCGCAGCACCGTGGCACCCGCCAGACCCTGGCGGCGCGCCTCCTTGACCAGCCACTCGTAGAGGGGCATGCCCTCGTGGCGGTCCGACTCGCCGAGGAAGACGCGCAGCAGGCAACCGTCCCGGGGCAGCATCATCGGTCATCCCTCCAGACGTCATCCCTCGAGGCGGGCGAGGCCGTGGCCCAGCCAGACCGCCGCCAGCCCGGTCACCAGATGCAGCCCGGTGTTGGCGCCGGCCTTCCACAGCTCGCCCCCGCGCAGCAGCGAGAACGTCTCCCAGCCGAAGGTCGAGAAGGTGGTGAAGCCGCCCAGGAAGCCCACCAGCAGGAGCAAGCGGATCTCCGGCCCCAGCACGCCGCGCAGCTCGGCGAGGCCGGCGAGCCAGCCGATCACGAAGCAGCCGAGGAGATTGACGGCGAGGGTGCCCCAGGGGAAGGCGGCGCCGGCGAAGCGGTGCACCGCCCCGGCAAGCCAGTAGCGGCAGATCGAGCCGGCGAAGCCTCCGAGACCGACGAGGAGAGCCTGGCGCATGGCCCCGGATCCTACCCCGCTTGAGCCCCGTCCCCGCCTGCGCTAGCCTGCCGCAGCCGCTTCCTTTGAATCGCTGTCTTGGAGGACCTTCCATGCGCCGGACCACTCCGCCCTCCCGCCGCACCTCGCTCCTGACCCTCCTTCTCCTCGCCTTCACCGCGCTCTCGGCAGGGGCCGAGGCCCCGGCTCTCGATCCCGCCCTGCTCGCCGGCTTGACCGCCCGCTCGATCGGGCCGGCCGGGATGAGCGGCCGCGTGGCCGCGATCGACGCCGTGGCCGCCGACCCGTCGACGATCTGGATCGGCGCCGCCACCGGCGGTGTGTGGAAGTCGGTCAACGGCGGCTCGCACTGGCAGCCGGTCTTCGACCGCGAGGACGTGCACTCGATCGGCGCCCTGGCGATCTCGCCGGCCAACCCCAACGTCGTCTGGATCGGTACCGGCGAGGGCAACGTGCGCAACTCGGCCTCCTTCGGCCGCGGCGTCTACCGCACCCTGGACGGCGGCCGCACCTGGCAGCACCTGGGCCTCGAGCAGACCAAGCGCATCCACCGCATCCTGCCCCACCCCACCGACCCGGACACCGTCTACGTCGCGGCCCTGGGCCGGATGTGGGGCGAGAGCCCGGAGCGGGGGGTCTACCGCACCCGCGACGGCGGCAAGACCTGGCAACGCATCCTCCACGTCGACGAGAGGACCGGCGCCGCCGACCTGGTGATGGACCCCGGCAACCCCAACAAGCTCTTCGCGGCGATGTGGCAGTACCGCCGCTGGCCGTGGTTCTTCAAGTCCGGCGGGCCCGGGTCCGGGCTCTACATGACGGTCGACGGCGGCGAGACCTGGCGCAAGGCCACGGCCAAGGACGGCCTGCCGGCCGGGGAGCTGGGCCGGATCGGGGTGGCCATTGCGAAGAGCGACCCGCGGGTGGTCTACGCCCTGGTCGAGGCCAAGGACAGCGCCCTGCTGCGCTCGGACGATGGTGGCTACACCTGGCGCACCGTCAACAAGGACGTCGACGTCGCCGGGCGCCCCTTCTACTTCGGTGACCTGCGCGTCGACCCCGAGCGGCCGGACCGCGTCTATCGCCTGTCGAGCCTGACCGACGTCTCCAACGACGGCGGCAAGAGCTTCGAGACCCTGATCGGCTGGAACCAGCTCCACCCCGACCACCACGCGCTGTGGATCCACCCGGACAACGGCGCCCTGATGATCAACGGCAACGACGGCGGCGTGGGCATCAGCCACGACCGCGGGGCCACCTGGCGCTTCGTCACCAACCTGCCGTTGGCCCAGTTCTACCACGTGCGCTACGACCTCGAACGGCCCTACAACGTCTATGGCGGCCTGCAGGACAACGGCTCCTGGCGGGGCCCCTCCTCGCTGTGGGAGATGGGGCCCATCCGCAACAGCCACTGGGTTGAGGTGGGCTTTGGCGACGGCTTCGACACCGCCCCGGACCCCGAGAGCTCCCGCCGAGGCTACGCCATGAGCCAGGAGGGCTATCTCATCCGCTGGGACCTCGACAACGGCGAGCGGTTCGCCATCCGCCCGGCGCCGCCGGCTCCGGAGACCCCCCTGCGCTTCAACTGGAACACCGGCTTCGCCCAGGACCCCTTCGAGCCGGGGACGATCTACTACGGCAGCCAGTTCGTCCACAAGTCGACCGACCGCGGCAATACCTGGGCGACCATCAGCCCGGACCTGACCAGCAACGACCCGGAGAAGCAGAAGCAGCGCGAGTCCGGCGGCCTCACGCCGGACGTCACCGGCGCCGAGAACCACACCACGATCATCGCCATCGCCCCCTCGCAGCTCGAGCGGGGCGTGCTCTGGGTGGGCACCGACGACGGCCACGTGGCCGTCACCCGCGACGGCGGCGCCACCTGGAGCCAGGTCGCCGACGGCGCCCGCGGGGTGCCGGCCGGCACCTGGGTTCCCCACGTCATGCCCTCGTCCCACACCCGCGGAACGGCCTTCGTGGTCTTCGACAACCACCGCCGCTCGGACCTCGCGACCTACGCCTTCCGGGTCGACGACTACGGCCGCCGCTGGACCCGGATCGCCACCTCCGGGGTCGACGGCTATGCCCTGGTGCTCCTCGAGGACCTGGTGGAGCCGAACCTCCTCTTCCTGGGCACCGAGCTCGGGCTGTACGTCTCCGTCGATGCCGGCAAGAGCTGGCTGCGCTTCCGCCACGGCCTGCCCACGGCCTCGGTGATGGACCTCGCGATCCACCCGCGGGAGCACGACCTGATCGTGGCCACCCATGGCCGGGCGATGTACGTCCTCGACGACCTCCGCCCCCTGCGCGGCCTGGCCTCCCTCGACCCGGCCAAGGCCCTGACCTTGTTCGAGATCGGACCGGCGCAGCAGTACCAGCCGAAGCCCAACATGCTCGACACCATCAACTCGCAGTCGCAGTTCCGTGGTGAGAACCGCCCCTACGGTGCCCAGATCTCCTTCTACCTCACCGCCCCGCACTTGCCTCACCCCGACCCCGAGGTCGAGCGCACCCGCCTGCCTTCCCCGCCGGCCGAGGGCGAGAAGCCCAAGCCGAGCAAGGCGACCTTCGAGGTGCGGGACGGGGCCGGAGCCCTGGTGCGACGTTTCGAGTCGGAGGTGAAGCAGGGCCTGAACCGGGTGGTCTGGAACCTGCGCCACGACCCCTACCGTTCGCCGGTGCCGCCCAATCCCTGGCGCGGGGGCATCCAGCCGCCGGTGGTGCCGGGGGAGTATCAGGTGACGGTGATCTTCGGTGACGCCCGCGAGACCCGGCCCCTGTCGGTGTTGGCCGATCCGCGCATCCGCACCACCCCCGAGGAGTACCGGGCCAAGGCCGAGTCCTGGATCCGCCTGGGCAAGCTCCAGGAGAGCCTGACCGACTGCCTGCGCCGGCTCCAGGACGCCCGCTCCGACGCCACCCGGCTGGCCGAGCTGGCACAAAGGGACGTCGACCGCCGCAAGGAGCGCGACCCGGCGGCCGAGATCCCCGAGGAGGACCCCCACCGCGCCTTCGTCAAGGCAGTCGAGGAGCTCAAGAAGCGGTGGCTCGAGGCCGAGAAGAAGCTCTGGCAGCCGCCGGAAGCGACCAAGGGCATCCCCCCGGAGATCGACGCTCAGAGCGAGATCGGCACGGCGGCGAGCTTCTTCGACTCCACCCTCCAGCCGGTGACGGCCACCCACATGGGCTACTTCGAGGCCGCTGAACGCGCAACCCGCACAGCCGTCACCGAGGTCGAGGCCCTGCTCGAAAAAGAGCTACCGCCCCTGCGCGAAAAGGCCCAGGCCCTGGGGTTGGGGCTGCTGCCGGCGGGGGGCGAGTAGCGGTCGAAGAAGGACCTGGCTCTCGACCCGTGAGTCCTCAGGCCCTACCAGCTGAGCCCTAGACGTTCTTCCGCGTCATACTCCCTTCGGACACGATGGACCCACGGGCCGGGTTCCCCGGCCCCCTCGCCGAAAGGAGGACGTATGCGCATCCGCATGGGGCGGCTCGCTGGAGCCGCGCTCGCTCTCGGTCTGCTCACGCTATCTGCCGGGGCCACACCGGCAGCCGGTCCGGCCGGCTGGTGGCAGGAGGTTCGCGGCTTCCTCGCCGATCTGGCGCCCTTGGAATGGCTGGAACGCTGGGGGGGCGCCAGGGCCAAGCAGGGACAGCTGTCGGATCCCGACGGCCAGCCGGCGCCGGGTGCCGGACCTTTTGCTACGACCGGCTCGCCGGACAAGGACAGCCCGATGTGGGATCCAGACGGCCAGGCGGCACCGGGCGCCAGCGGGGGGACTGCACCGGGCAATAGCGGCGGCTAGACACTGCCGGATTGGGGGGAGCAGCCCGCGAATCAGCCTCAACGCGGCTGCTTCCCCTCTCCCCTCATTTCGGCTATTCTCGAAGCCGATCTTCGGAGGTTCCGACAATGGAGATGAACCGCAAGCAGGCGTGGCGCCTGGGTGTGCGGGTGCGCAAGCAGGTGCTCGTGTCCTTACCCGATCCTCTCCCGCCCAAGACCCTCGCCGAATCCGCGGAGCACTTCCTCACCACTCCCGAGGCCGACCTTCCCGAGCTGGCTGTGACGCACCCGCTGGCAGCGAGGCCGGAGCTGTCCGCCCTGCTGTGCCGCCGCAGCCGCGAGTTGGCGGGGCAGGACCCTCGCCAAGCCGAGCGCGTTGCGCGGCTTGCGCTGGTCCTCGCCGAGCAAGCGCCAGGCTGGCCCTTCCCAACCCTGGCCGCTGACGCTCGAGCCGAAGCCCTGGCACACCTGGCCAACGCCCTTCGAGCGCAGGAACAGCTGACTGAGGCCGGCGGCTTGTGGCCGCAGGTGGCCGCGGCGCTTCAGGCCGGCACTCAGGACCCCGTGCTTGCAGGTCGCCTCGCCTCCCTTGAAGCGTCATTCCTGCGTGCCTCACGCCAGCTCGCCTTAGCCTTGCGGGCAGGCTCCCGAGGCCTCCGGCTGCTCCGCAAGGCCGGGCAGGGCCATGAAGCTGGCCTTCTGGCCCTCAAGCTCGCCACGATCGCCTATGAGCAAAGCCGGATCGATCTGGCTTGGCGCTTCCAGAGCCTCGGCTCTGGACTTCTCGGTGACGACGTGACTCCGCTCCAAGACCTTGGCATCGTTCACAACTCGCTGGTGTTGCTGATCGAGCGGGGCGAGGCCGCCCAGGCCGCCTGGTTTCTCCACCAAGCCCGGCCCTTCTACCAAACCTTTGGCACGGACAGCTTACGGGACCAACTAGCTTGGCTGGAGGCACGCCTCGCTATGCAAGTCCAGGCTTGGGACGAGGCCATGGAGCTGGCTACGGTGGCCCGCGGGCGTTACGCCGCTCGTGGGCTGCGCTTCCTCTCCGCCCTCGCCGGCCTCGACCTCGCGCTGGCACAGGCCCACCGGCAGCGCTGGCTCAAGGTGGAGGAAGTGGTGCTCGAGATCCTGCCCGTCTTCGAGGAATTCGACGTGCCGGCCGAGGCCATGGCGGGCTTGGCGCTCCTCGTCAAGGCCCTGGAGCGGGGCCGCTGGCAGGTCGGACAGGTGCTGGAGGTCTATCGCCAGTTCGAGGCGGTGAGGCGCTTCCCGCCGCCGGCCAAGGCGGCGTAGCCGCGCACGCCGCTCTGATGCCCGAGGGAGTCCCGCAGTCACCCCGGGTCGCCCTATTTGCCCCCGCCAACTGCTGTAAGGTTCCGGCAGATCTGAGACGAAACGCAGTCTCGAGCTGTCGAGCGGCCTTACATGCAGTGCAGGGAGTGGTCCCTCGCTGCCGATCCTCCAGGAGGTCAGAAATGAGGAAGC